>NZ_JBIDAQ010000006.1:0-439985 GCF_043202555.1 Streptomyces sp. NPDC048182
CTTGCGTTTCCGACTCTATCAGATCTTTCCGATCCGATTTCCTCGGTGCTTTCCAGGTTCTCGCTTTCGCGTTTCCCTTTCCGGCGGTTCCGACTTTATCAGAGACTCTGAGCCGGTCTGACCGACTACTGATTTCCGATTTCATCGGGAGGATGTGCTTCAGAGAAGCAGATAGGTTTTTACTAGCGCCCTCCGGGTGAACCCGTCTACAGGCAACTGTGTAAATCTACCTCCCCGCTACCTCCGTGTCAACGGCTCTCGCGGGAACGAAGAGGACACTAGCAGCTCGCCGGGGCCCGACGCACATCAGGCGGCCGTCGGCACCGTGGCGCTGCGTTCCCGCTCCTCCAGGTCTCCCGTGTCACCGGCCCGCACCGCACGCCCGCCCAGCACGTACACGTAGGCCAGGAAGGCAAGTTCGGCGACGACGCCGATGGTGAGGCGGGCCCAGGTGGGCAGCCCTGAGGGGGTGACGAAGCCTTCGATGGCGCCGGACACGAACAGGACCAGGGCCAGGCCGATCGCCATGCCGATGGCGGCACGGCCCTCCTCGGCCAGTGCGGTGCGCCGGGTCCGGGGGCCGGGGTCGATGACGGTCCAGCCGAGGCGCAGGCCCGTGCCGGCGGCCACGAAGACGGCGGTCAGTTCGAGCAGGCCGTGCGGCAGGACCAGGCCGAGGAAGGTGTCCAGGCGGCCGGCCGACTGCATCAGGCCGAAGCCGACGCCCAGATTGAGCATGTTCTGGAAGAGGATCCAGAAGACGGGGAGGCCCAGGAAGACCCCCAGGATCAGGCAGAGCGCGGCGGCCCAGGCGTTGTTCGTCCACACCTGTGCGGCGAAGGAGGCGGCGGGGTGGCTGGAGTAGTACGTCTCGTACTCGCCGCCGGGGCGGGTCAGGTCGCGCAGCTCGCTGGGGGCCGCGATGGAGGACTGCACCTCGGGGTGGGTGCCGATCCACCAGCCGAGGAGGATCGCGACGGCGGTCGACACGAGCGCGGCGGGGACCCACCAGTGGCGGGCGCGATAGACGGCGGCCGGGAAGCCCTGGGTGAGGAAGCGGGTCACGTCTCGCCAGGAGGCCTGGCGGGTGCCGGTCACGGTGCTCCGCGCGCGTGCCACCAGTTGGCTGAGCCGTCCGGTCAGCAGGGGATCGGGGGCGCCGGCGCGGACGAGGGAGAGATGGGTGGCCGTGCGCTGGTAGAGGACGACGAGTTCGTCGGCCTCGGCGCCGGTGAGGCGGCGCCCGCGTCGGAGCAGGGCGTCGAGGCGGTCCCACTCCGCTCGGTGGGCGGAGACGAAGACGTCGAGGTCCATCGGGTGCCTGCTCCTCGGCTGTCGTCGGCGGCTCGGCGTGGATCAGCTTGTAGTACTGCGGCGCGGTTGTCCTCAGCTTGGCAGACTGGCGGGGTCGGAGACGGTCCGGGGGAAGGGTGGCGGGCGTGAGTGAGCTGGTGACCGGCGAGGCGGTGGCGCTGGAGGTGCGCCCCGCGAGGCTGCCCAGTCGTGCGCTGGCCGTGCTGCTCGATCTGGTGGTGGCGGTGGCCGTGTACGTGGCGGTGACCGTCGCGCTGGTGGCGGCCACCTCCTCGCTGGACACGGCCGCGCAGACCGCGCTGTCGATCGCGGTGTTCGTGCTGCTCCTGGTGGGTGGGCCGATCGCGGTGGAGACGCTCAGCCACGGGCGGTCGCTGGGGAAGATGGCGTGCGGGCTGCGGGTGGTGCGGGACGACGGGGGGCCGATCCGGTTCCGGCACGCGCTGGTGCGGGGCCTGCTCGGGGTGGTGGAGATTCTGCTGACCTTCGGGGTGGTGGCCTGCATCGCGTCGCTGGTGTCGGCGCGGGGGCGGCGCCTCGGGGACGTGTTCGCGGGGACGCTGGTGGTGCGGGAGCGGGTGCCGGCGGCGTCGGCCGGGTTCCTGCCGCCGCCTCCGCCCTGGCTGGCCCACCGGGTCTCGGAGCTCGATCTGTCCGCGGTGCCCGATGATCTGTGGCTGGCGGTGCGGCAGTACCTGACGCGGATGGGGCAGCTGGACCGGGGGGTCGGGTGGGGGATGGCCGAGCGGCTCGCCGCCGATGTCGCGGCTCGTACGGGGGCGCCGGTGCCGACCGACGTGCCGCCTGCTCCCTATCTGGCGGCCGTGCTGCACGAGCGGCAGGCGCGGGAGGCCCGGCGGGCGTTCGGGGGCGGTTCCCCTGCGGGCGGCTGGTCCGTTGGGCCGACATCGCCGGTGCCGCCTTCGTCCGCACCGGCCCCACCGGAATCGCCGACTGCCGGTTCGACCCGGCCGACCGATGCGGCGCCGCCTTCGGTGCCGCCGGCCACGGGGTTCGTGCCGCCGGCCTAGCCCGCCGCCGTTCCCTGTCCGTGGGCGGGGGCGTTGCGCAGCTCGGCGCAGCGAGGTGCCTCCCCCAAGCTCTTCGAGCAGGGGGGACCCCCAGCGCCCACCCGTGCCGCCCCAGCGGCACGACTGCCCGCAGACTAAGCCGGTGTCAGGGGAAGACCGACGGCGGTGACTCCAGGTCCTCCAGCTCGATGCCCGGCGCGGAAAGGACGACGTCGCCCGCGAGGTGCACCGTGTGCTGCTCCCCCGTCGACAGGTCGCTGACCTGGTACGCGTCCACGGTGAGGGGTCCGTTGTCAGTGGGGTGTGCTTCTCTGTCGAGCAAGGCCCAGGACTGGTCCACGGTGCGGGGGGCGAGGACCGGGTCCGTGAGGGCGACGAGGCGGACGCGGACCGGTGGTGCGGAAGGGGTGAGGCGCAGGAGACGGGCGGTGGCGACGAGGAAGGCCGGGGAGGTGCCGGTGAAGGCGTGGGCGCGCACATTGCCTTCGGTGGCGTGGGCTCCGGTGGGGTCGGTGCGGACCCAGGTGACGCCGTCGAGGGCGGCGCCGCGGACCTGCCAGTCGGCGGCGCGCAGTTCGAGGCGGAGGGGGCGGCCGAGTTCGTCCAGGGCGAGGTCGACCGAACCGTGAGGGGCCCCGGCGGGCGTGGTCAGCCGGGAGACGTAGCGCCAGCCGGCGGGGCCGGGGGCGCACTGGAAGTGTTCTTCGGCGAGAGAGGTGTGGTCGTGCGGGTCGTGCAGCGAATACCGGCCGCGGGGCATGGGGCTCGTCGGTCCTGGGTGGTGGCGGGCTGGTCCGGCCGCTGAGGCGCCGACCGGGCAGGCCCCCCGACACGGGGGTGCGGGGGGCCTGCCCGGCGGAGTCGCGCGGTGCGGCTCAGTAGCGGTAGTGGTCCGCCTTGTAGGGGCCCTCGACCTTGACGCCGATGTAGTCGGCCTGCTCCTTGCGGAGCGTGGTCAGCTTGACGCCGAGGGAGTCGAGGTGGAGGCGGGCGACCTTCTCGTCGAGGTGCTTGGGCAGCACGTAGACGTCGGTCGGGTACTCGTCGGGCTTGGTGAACAGCTCGATCTGGGCCAGGGTCTGGTCCGCGAAGGAGTTGGACATCACGAAGGACGGGTGGCCGGTGGCGTTGCCCAGGTTGAGCAGGCGGCCCTCCGACAGCACGATGAGGACCTTGCCGTCGGTGAAGGTCCAGGTGTGGACCTGCGGCTTGACCTCGTCCCTGACGATGCCCTCGATCTTCGCCAGGCCGGCCATGTCGATCTCGTTGTCGAAGTGGCCGATGTTGCCCACGATCGCCTGGTGCTTCATCTTGGCCATGTCCGCGGCCATGATGATGTCCTTGTTGCCGGTCGTGGTGACGAAGATGTCGGCCGTCTCGACCACGTCGTCCAGGGTGGCGACCTGGTAGCCGTCCATCGCCGCCTGCAGGGCGCAGATGGGGTCGATCTCGGTGACGATGACGCGGGCGCCCTGGCCGCGCAGGGACTCCGCGCAGCCCTTGCCGACGTCGCCGTAGCCGCAGACGACGGCGGTCTTGCCGCCGATGAGGACGTCGGTGGCGCGGTTGATGCCGTCGATCAGGGAGTGGCGGCAGCCGTACTTGTTGTCGAACTTCGACTTGGTGACCGCGTCGTTGACGTTGATCGCCGGGAACAGGAGGGTGCCGTCGCGGTGCATCTCGTACAGGCGGTGGACGCCGGTGGTGGTCTCCTCGGTCACGCCGCGGATCTCGGAGGCCAGCTGGGTCCACTTCTGCGGGGTCTCGCCCACCGTGCGGGTGAGCAGCTCCAGGATGACGCGGTGCTCGTCGGACTCGGCGGTGTCGGGCGAGGGGACCTTGCCGTCCTTCTCGTACTCGACGCCCTTGTGGACGAGGAGGGTGGCGTCGCCGCCGTCGTCCAGGATCATGTTCGGGCCGCCGGTGGGGGTGTTCGGCCAGGTCAGGGCCTGCTCCGTGCACCACCAGTACTCGTCGAGGGTCTCGCCCTTCCAGGCGAAGACGGGGATGCCCTGCGGGTCGTCGGGCGTGCCGTTCGGGCCGACGGCGATCGCGGCCGCCGCGTGGTCCTGGGTGGAGAAGATGTTGCAGGAGGCCCAGCGGACCTCGGCGCCGAGGGCGGTGAGGGTCTCGATGAGCACGGCGGTCTGCACGGTCATGTGCAGGGAGCCGGTGACGCGGGCGCCGGCCAGCGGCTGGGCCTCGGCGTACTCCTTGCGGATGGACATCAGGCCCGGCATCTCGTGCTCGGCGAGCGTGATCTCCTTGCGGCCGAACTCGGCCAGGGACAGGTCGGCGACCTTGAAGTCCTGTCGCTTGTCGACAGTCGTCATTACGGGCTGCTCCTCGGATCGGGTCGAGGGTGGGTACGGCTGGCCAGCGCGGCGGCGGGCACCGGGGTGCCCCGAAGGAGGACACAGGCATGCCCGCGTACGCGCAGCGCAGTCCGTCGGAGGCCCTCTCTCCCTCGGCCGGGCCCCTCGCGGGGCCGACCGACCGCCATCAGCAGCGACGTCTGGCTCCGTCCAAGCTACACCGGCGGGCTCGGCATCCCCAGTCCCCCTCGGCGCGCGGGTCGGCTGTCTCCGCCGTCGGTGTGGTCGTCCTCGAGGGGCCGGGGAGGGACGGGTCAGTGGGCGCCGGGGGCCTGCTGGGCGGGGCCGCCGGGGGTGGCCTCGGGGTCGGGGCCCTTGGCGGCCTCGGAGGCGCGGTAGATGTCCGGTTCGAGGTAGATGACGCGGGCGATCGGGACGGCCTCGCGGATGCGGGCCTCGGCGGCGTCGATGGCGGCGGCGACCTCGGCGGCGGTCTCGTCGTGGCGTACGGCGATCTTGGCGGCGACGAGGAGTTCCTCGGGGCCGAGGTGGAGGGTGCGCATGTGGATGATGCCGGTGACGGTGTCGCCGTCGACCAGGGCCTTCTCGATCTGCTGGACGGCTTCCGGTCCCGCGGCCTCGCCGAGGAGGAGGGACTTGGTCTCGGCGGCGAGGACGAGGGCGATCAGGATGAGCAGGACGCCGATGCACAGGGTGCCGACGCCGTCCCAGACGCCGTTGCCGGTGAGCAGGGCGAGGCCGACGCCGCCGAGGGCGAGGACGAGGCCGACCAGGGCACCGAAGTCCTCCAGGAGGACGATCGGCAGCTCGGGCGCCTTGGCGCGGCGGATGAACTCCGGCCAGGAGGCGCCCTTGCGCAGCCCGTTGGACTCCTTGATGGCGGTGCGGAAGGAGAAGCCCTCGGCGATGATCGCGAAGACCAGGACGCCGACCGGCCAGTACCAGTGCTCCAGCTCGTGCGGGTGGGCGACCTTCTCGTAGCCCTCGTAGAGGGCGAACATGCCGCCGACGGAGAAGAGGACGATGGAGACGAGGAAGGCGTAGACGTAGCGTTCGCGGCCGTAGCCGAAGGGGTGCTGCGGGGTGGCCTCGCGCTGGGCGCGCTTGCCGCCGAGGAGCAGCAGGCCCTGGTTGCCCGAGTCGGCGACGGAGTGCACGGACTCGGCGAGCATCGAGGACGACCCGCTGAAGAGGAACGCCACGAACTTCGCTGCCGCGATCGAGAGGTTGGCGAGCAGTGCCGCCACGATCGCCCTGTTTCCGCCTGACGCGCTCATGTGTCGCGTGGTCCCTTCACCGTCGTCCGATTCGTCCGAGTCCGCGCGCCGGTGGGGGGCGGGCCGGTGATCGGCCTTTGCCCCTCCTTTGCGGTCCGCCATTGTTGCAGCCCGCCGCACGGGCCTCGACAGCCCGGATGCCCCCGCGGACGGATCAGACGCGCACGGTGGCCCGGAAGACCGTGCCGACGCCCGTGACCTGCACCGTTTCGCCGGCCGGCACGAAGAGGGAGGTGCCGGGGGCGAGGGTGTCCGCGCCGACGCGGACCGCGCCGGCCGTGCAGAGGAGGATCTGCGGGGCGGGGCGGGTGAGGTCGTGCGGGCCGGCGCCCTCGGGGAGGACGTAGCGGGAGAGGCGGAACTCGTCGGTGGGGGTGTCGTAGACCTCCTCGCCGTCCTCGGACGCCTCCGGGCGCAGCACGCCGGGGTCGCCGGCCTCGAAGCGGACGATGCGCAGGAGTTCGGGGACGTCGACGTGCTTGGGGGTCAGGCCGCAGCGCAGCACGTTGTCCGAGTTGGCCATGATCTCGACGCCGAGGCCGCTGAGGTAGGCGTGCGGGATGCCGGCGCCGAGGTAGAGGGCCTCGCCGGGCTGCAGGCGTACGTGGTTGAGCAGCATCGCCGCGAGGACCCCGGGGTCGCCCGGGTAGTGGTGGGCGAGGCCGGCGTAGGGGGCGTGGGCGCCGCCGAGGCGTTCGCAGGCGGCTGCGGCCTCGGCGACCGTGCGGGACATCTCCTCGGGGTCGGCCGTGAGCAGCGCGGTGAGGACCTCGCGCAGGGCGGCGTCCTCGGGGCGGGCGTGCAGGAGGTCGACGTAGGGCTTGAGGGAGGCGACGCCGAGGCCGTCGAGCAGTCCGGCCGCCTCGGCGGGGGCGCGGAAGCCGCACAGGCCGTCGAACTCGGTGAGGGCGCAGATGAGTTCGGGCTTGTGGTTGGCGTCCTTGTAGTTGCGGTGCGGGGCGTCGAGGGGGACGCCCCGGCGCTCCTCGTCGGCGTAGCCCTCGCGGGCCTGCGCGAGGTCGGGGTGGACCTGGAGGGAGAGCGGGGCGCCGGCGGCGAGGAGCTTGAGCAGGAACGGCAGGCGTGGGCCGAAGCGGGCGACGGCCGCGGGGCCCAGTTCGCGCTCGGGGTCGGCGTCGATCAGCTCGGTGAGGGTGCCGCGGGCGGTGCGGGAGGGGGCGCCGGGGTGGGCGCCCATCCACATCTCGGCCTGTGGTTCGCCGGTGGGGTCGGTGCCGAGGAGGGCGGGGATCGCGGTGGCCGAACCCCAGGCGTAGGGGCGGATCGTGTTGTCGAGGCGGTCCATGGGTTCTCTCTGCCGGTCGGCTGAAGGGAGCGCGGACCGTCGTACGGCCCGGGTACGAGATCAGGCGCCCGAGGCGAGCGCCAGGTAGACGGCGGCGAAATCCGTGACGGCGATCAGTTCGGCGAGGGTCTCCAGCTCGCCGCCCGGCTCGGGTTCCAGCTCGCTGATCGGGGTGTCGTGGCCGAGGGCCAGGTCGCGGGCGCCGGGGGCGGCGGTGAGGCCGCCGGTGGGGCGGTCGCGCAGCAGCACCACGCGCGCGTGGAGGGCGGGTGCCTCCTCGACGCGGTCGCGGAAGAAGTCGTCGGGGTCGGCGGCGGCGGCCAGGCGTCCGGCGAGCAGGGCGCCGTGGGCGGCGAGCGCCTCGGGCAGTTCGGCGACGACGGCCGGGGTGCCGGCCAGCTCGGCGAGGGCGGCGGCGAAGCGCCGGCCCGCGGGCCCGGCGGAGGTGCCCTCGGTCCAGATCACCGGCAGGGACTCGGCGAGTTCGGCGGCGAGGGTCTTGGCCGGGTTGCCGTAGGTGAGGATGGCAGGACCGCAGCGCTCGGCGACCTGGTCGAGGCGGTCGGCGACGCGTTCGACGGCCTCGGGCGGTGCCTCCAGGAGGCCGGTGCGGTCCAGGAGCGCGAGGAGCGGGGTGAGCAGCGCCCACAGCACGCCGGGGGCGGCGCCGGCGACGGGTTCGTCGTCGTCGTAGGCGGCGGTGGCCAGGGGCAGGAACATGCCGACGGAGCCGTTGACGGACTCGCTGAGCGGGGAGCGGGCGGGGGCCACGGCGACGACGGTGCAGCCGCGCCGGTACGCCTGCTCGGCGAGCAGCGCCAGGCCGGGCTCGGTGCCGTCGGGGGTGGCGATGAGGAGCAGGTCGACGGAGCCGGCCCAGCCGGGCAGTTCCCAGCGCAGGGCGCCGGCGGCGGGGGCGACGCCGGTCGGGGCGAGGCGGGTGACGGGGCTGCCGGCGCCGGCCAGGGCGCCGAGGAGGTCGGCGGCCTGCCCTGCGGCGGCTCCGGGCCCGGCGATCAGTACGGCGCGGGGGCGGCCGTCCGGTTTGAGGCCGCCGACGCCCGCCTCGGCGGCGTACCGGGCGGCGGTGCGCACCCGGGCACCGGCCTCGGCGGCGCCGCGGAGCAGGCCGCGGCGGTCGGCCGCGGTGAGGCGCTCCGGGGCGTCGAGCAGCGTTTCGTCCAGCATGGCGGCGGGTCTCCGTTCACCGGGGCGGCTCTCGCGCGGGGGTGCCGGGTGGCTGGCCCGGCGGCCGATCACTCGGGGCGGCGGGCCTCGTCGACGAGGAGGACGGGGATGCCGTCGCGGACCGGGTAGGCCAGGCCGCAGTCCTGGCCGGTGCAGACCAGTTCCTCGCCGCGCTCCTCCAGCGGGGCGTGGCAGGCCGGGCAGGCGAGGATCTCCAGGAGGCCGGCTTCGAGCGGCATGGGGTGTCCCTTCGGGCGCGGGGCGCGGTGCGGTGCGGTGGTGCGCGGGCGTTGTGCTGCTGTGCTGGTCAGGGTACCGCCGGGTGGGGGGCGGTGTGGGCGGCCGGGGTGGACCGGTACGGAGCGGGTGCCCCCCGGGGGGGGGCAGCGGGTGAGCCGGAGCTGCGGGGGGGCGTTCGCGCGGCTCGGCGCTGCGAGGTGCCGCTGCGCCCACCCGTGCCGCCCCAGCGGCACGACTGCCCGCAGCTACGCGGGAGGGGTGGGCGGGCGCGGCACGACTGCCCGCAGCTACGCGAGGGAGGGTGGGCGGGCGCGGCACGAGTGCCCGCAGATGCGGCGGAGGGGTGCGATGCAGCGGGCGGGACTGCAACGCCCCAGGGGCGCGGGGAACTGCGCGACCAGCCACGACGCGCCCGCGGGCGACGAACTACCCGCAGCTGATCAGCCCCGGATGATCGCCAGGGCCTCGTCGCGGACCCGCGTCATCGTGGACTCGTCGCGGGCCTCGGCGTTCAGGCGGAGGAGGGGCTCGGTGTTGGAGGGGCGGACGTTGAACCACCAGTCGTCGGCGGCGACGGTCAGACCGTCGAGGTCGTCCAGGGTGACGCCCGCGCGCCCCGCGTAGGCGGCGCGGATCGCGGCGAGGCGGCCGGACTGGTCGGCGACGGTGGAGTTGATCTCCCCGGAGCCGGCGTAGCGGTCGTAGGCGGCGGCCAGCTCCGACAGCGGGCCCGGCTGCTCGCCGAGGGCGGCCAGGACGTGCAGGGCGGCCAGCATGCCGGTGTCGGCGTTCCAGAAGTCGCGGAAGTAGTAGTGCGCGGAGTGCTCGCCGCCGAAGATCGCGCCGGACGTCGCCATCTCGGCCTTGATGAAGGAGTGGCCGACCCGCGTGCGCACCGGGGTGCCGCCGTGCTCGCGGACGATCTCCGGCACCGAGCGGGAGGTGATGAGGTTGTGGATGACGGTGCCCTTGCCGCCGTTGCGGGCGAGTTCACGGGTGGCGACGAGGGCGGTGACCGCGGACGGGGAGACCGGCTCGCCGCGCTCGTCCACGACGAAGCACCGGTCGGCGTCCCCGTCGAAGGCGAGGCCCAGGTCGGCGCCCTCCTCGCGCACCCGCTTCTGGAGGTCGACCAGGTTGGCGGGGTCCAGGGGGTTGGCCTCGTGGTTGGGGAAGGTGCCGTCGAGTTCGAAGTACATCGGCACCACGTCGAGCGGCAGGCCGGCGAGGACCGAGGGGACGGTGTGGCCGCCCATGCCGTTGCCCGCGTCGACGACGACCTTCAGGGGGCGGATGCCGGTGAGGTCGACGAGGGAGCGCAGGTGGGCGGCGTAGTCGGCGAGGGTGTCGCGCCGGGTGAGGGTGCCCGAGTGGGCCGCGGGCTCGGGGACGCCGGTGGCCAGCCACCCCTCCACCAGGGCGCGGATCTCGGCGAGGCCGGTGTCCTGGCCGACGGGGGCGGCGCCGGAGCGGCACAGCTTGATGCCGTTGTACCGGGCCGGGTTGTGCGAGGCGGTGAACATGGCGCCGGGCAGGTCCAGCGCGCCCGAGGCGTAGTACAGCTGGTCGGTGGAGCACAGGCCGATCTGGGTGACGTCGGCGCCGCGGGCCGCCGCGCCGCGCGCGAAGGCGCCGGACAGGCCGGGGGACGAGGGCCGCATGTCGTGGCCGACGGCGATGGCGCTCGCGCCGGTCAGCTCGACGAAGGCGGCGCCGAACAGCTCGGCCAGCGAGTCGTCCCACTGGTCGGGGACGACACCGCGTACGTCGTACGCCTTCACGATCTGCGAGAGATCAGCAGCCACGGCCGGCCTTTCTGGAAGTCCTGTGCGTGCGCGGGAGAGCCCGTGCGTGCGCACAAACTAACCGAAGGGCCGAGGCGGGCGGCGCGGGGCCGGTCAGTTGTCGGGCGAGCGCAGGACGCGCAGGTGGCCGCGGCGCGCGACCTCCATCGGGTCCGCCGTGCGCGGCCCGCCGCCGGCCTCGGCCGCGCGCTCCTGGGGACGGGCGGCCTCGCGCACGGCGTTGGCCAGCGCCTCCAGGTCGTCGCCGCTGGGGTGGGCCGGGGCGGAGCCGTCGAGGAGCCGGACGACCTCCCAGCCGCGCGGGGCGGTGAGGCGCTCGGAGTGCTCGGCGCACAGGTCGTAGCAGTGGGGTTCGGCGTAGGTGGCGAGCGGGCCGAGGACCGCGGTCGAGTCGGCGTAGACGTACGTCAGCGTCGCGACGGCGGGACGGCCGCAGGCGGTGCGCGAACAGCGACGTACAGGGCTCACGATGTTGGACGGTACCGCACTCTTGAGCGGGCCGCGACGACTCTCCCCCACGTCACCCCACCGTGTCGTGGCGCGAAACGACCCAAAGTCACCCGCGGATGTGCGAGGCTGACCTGCGCCTACGTCGATTCGGGGGCGCGCGGAGGCCGGACCGGCGGTCATCTCCCGGCACGAAAGGCGACGTTCGCCGACATGCGGCGAGCACGTCCCGATCCCTTGGCGATACGGGAGCGGTCCCGAACTTGGCCGAAACGGGCACGTACGGACAGCCGAGGACAGGCGCGCGGCACCGGCCGGCGGTCCGTGTGGGGTCCGGCGCGGGGACCCGGCGGGGATTACCCTTCACCAGTGATGGACAACCCCATGACGCCCCGTGACGCCGGCCGCCCGGGGCCCCGCCGCCGCGACCGCCACGGCCGGGGCATGCGCGGTCCGGTCGCACCGCCGCAGGTGCCGCTCGCGGCGAGCCGCGGCGAGGTCTTCGCGGACCTCGTGCAGGACTCCGTGGAGCGCCTGGAGCGGCGGTGGCCGCAGCTCGCGGAGGTCGACTTCCTCGTCCTGGAGGTGCCCCGGCTGGACGCGGGCGCGGACGCCTGGAGCGACGAGGCGGTGCCGCTGGGCGGCACCGTGCCGGCGCGGGACGGGCGGCCCGGGCGGGTGGTCGTCTACCGGCGGCCGGTGGAGATCCGCACCAAGGGGCGAGACGAGCGGGCGGCGCTGGTGCACGAGGTGGTCGTGGAGCAGGTCGCCGAGCTGCTGGGGCTGACGCCGGAGACGGTGGACCCGCGGTACGGGGAGGACTGACCGCCGCCCGCCGCCCGGTCGGCGCGACGCGGAGGACGACCCCCCGCCGGTCCGGTCAGCGCTGGAGCACCGACAGGTCCTCCTCCGCCGTGGGGACCGCCACCGTGCCGCGGTCGTCGCGCAGGGTCTGCACGGTGAAGGCCGCCGCGCCGCCCACCGGCCGGGTCAGGGTGCGGGCGGCGTAGAGCGGGCCGCCGGAGAGGGTCTCCACGGTCAGCGCGTACGTCCCCTTCAGGCCGGCCGGCACCGGGGCCGCCACGTCCTGGCTGCTGCCGCCCTTGACGGTGAACGTCCTGGTCGCCGGGGTGCCGCCGCCGCTGCCCGCCGACGCCGTGACCCTGACCTGCGCGGTCTGTCCCGGGGCGGCCAGGGACAGGGTGGTGCCCTTGGCCGCGTTGTCGACCGTGGTGGCGCGCGCGCCGACCGGGGCGGTGGCCGGGACGAACGCGCTCTCCTGCTTCGCCCCCTTGCCGCGCAGTACCCGCACCGCCGCCACGACCGGCACGGACCGGCCCGCGGTCGGCGAGAGCACCAGTGAGCCGGCCTCGCCGCGGGTGACCGCGCCGAGGTCGACGGCGGTCGTCATGCCGGCCTTGACGTGCACCGTCTCGTGGCCCGCCGGGGTGAAGGAGCCGTTCGGCGAGGCGAGCCGCACCTTCACGTCGGCGTCGGTGCCGCCCGGGGTGAACAGCACCAGGCGCACGTCCGTGGCGTCCTTGGGGATGCCCGGCAGCACCAGGTCGGCCGACGGGTCGGCGGCGGCGGTCAGCCAGTCGCCGCCGAGCTTGTCGTCAAGGGCCTGCACCGCGGCCCCGACACGCCCGCTGCGCACGCCGACGTGCACGGTGAGGTCGCTCTCCTCGGCGTCGGTCAGCGTGGACAGCAGCAGGGCGTCGGTGGCGTGCGGGGGCACCGTGACGCCGTCGCCGACCGTGGACTTCAGGGTGCCGTCCTTGCCGTACAGATCGATGTCGACGACGGCCGCCGAGTCGTCCGGGTTGGTCAGGTGCACGTAGTCCGTGCGGCCGGCGGAGGTGGCGGCGCCGGGGAACCAGAACTCGGTGTCCGGGGCCGTGCAGTCGACGCCCAGCAGGCCGCGGCCGGTGCCGGCCCCGACCTCGGTGGTCTGCTGCACGGTCCAGCCGGGGGCCTGGGCGCCCTCGGCGGTGCCGAGCAGGGCGGGGGCGCCGGCGCCGGTGGCCTTGCCGGTGGCCGGGGTGCCGGGGGCCGTGGGTCGTACGGCGGGCTTGGCGCCCTTCTTGGGCTGGCCGGCGGTGCCGGTCCGCGCGCCGTCCGCCGCGGCCGTCAGCGTGGCCGTGCCCTTGCCGTCGGCGCCCTTGGTGACCGGGGTGAAGGAGGTGTACGCCGTCTCGGCGAGGTCGGAGGCGCTGGGCGCCGGGCAGAGCAGGGCGCTGCGCTCGACGGGCAGCCGGGCGGCCGTGCGGGCGGCTTCGGGGGCGGCGTCCTCCGGGGCGGCCACCGCGGCGAAGGCGGTGACGGCGGCGAGGGCGGCGGTGCCGGCGATCAGGGACAGGGTGGTGCGGTTCACTGCTGGCTCCCGTCGGGACGCTCACTGCCCGGGCCGTGGTGGTGCGGGTGGTGGGCCGGGTCGTACGGGGCGGCGTAGCCGTCGTCCTGGCCGTGGCCCTGCCCGTCCTGCCCGTGCCCCTGTTCCTGCCCCTGTTCGGGGTCGTAGGGGCCGGCGGCCTGGGGGGTGCCCTCGCCGTAGGCGTACGGGTCGTAGGGGACGCCCTCGTACGGGGTGCCGCCCTGGTAGGCGCCCGCCTGGTACGGGTCGGCGGACTGGTACGGGTCCGCCTGGTACGGATCGGCCTGGTACGGGTCGTACGCGTCCGGGCCGGGGTGCTGCGGGACGGCCTGGTACTGCTCGCCGTCGGTGCCGTAGCCGGCGTAGGGGTCGTAGGTGGCTCCCTGGTGGGCGTGCGTGTCCCAGGCGCCGTAGTCGGGCTGCGGCGGGATGGGCGCCGCGGGCCCCGGGGCGGTGGTGGGGTCGGTGCCCTGATCGGCGTCGGCCGACCCGGCCCCGGTGGTCTCGGCGGCCTCCGCCTCCGCCTCGGCCTGGGCGCGCAGGCGGCGGGCGCGGCGGCCCTCGCCCGTGGGGGCCTCGGCCGGGGCGGCGGGCTCCTCGGGGAGGTCGTCGTCGACATGGCGGCGCCGCCCGGGCAGGGCCATGACGACCAGGACGACGGCCAGCAGGCCCTGGGCCCACAGCCAGGCAGTGTGCGTGAACGGGTCCTCGAAGGTGACGTCGAGGTCGCCGCCGGCGGCGGGCAGGGTGAAGCCCTGGGCCCAGCCGTCGACCGTGGTGCGGGGCAGCGGCTTGCCGTCCAGGGTGGCCGTCCAGCCCGCGTCGGCCGTGTCGGCGAGGCGCAGCACCCGGCCGTCGGCGCCGGACGGGAGCTTCGTGTGGATCTCGACGGGCCCTGCCGCGACGGGCTGCGGCGCACCGGTGCCGTCCTTCGCGACCACGCTCGCGCGGGCCACCTCGCGGTTGACCCGCCACAGTCCGCTGCCGTCCTGGCGGCTGAGCCGGCTCAGGCCGGGCGTGGCGTCCAGGACGCGGGCGACCTCGCGGGGCGCGCCCTTGTGGACGAGGACGTAGCGCACGGCGAAGCCGCCGAGCTGGTCGGCCTGGTCGGCGCCTGAGCCGGCGACCAGGTTGGCGACGACCTTGTCGAGCCGGGCGTTGCCGCCGTCGGCGGCGGCCAGTTCGCCGTCGCCCATCCGGGCGCCGGAGCCGCGCACCAGCATGTAGCGCACGTGGGCGGCGGAGTCGCTGTCGAGGACCAGGGTGCGGGCCTGGTCGCGGGTGCGGCTCTCCTCGGCGACGAAGGCGGGCACCTGGGTGGGGTCGCGCCGCTCCAGGGGCCCGTCGGCGCCGCCGAGCACCCAGCCGGCGGCGGCGATCAGCGGGCCGACGGCCGAGGCGAGGGCGATCAGCGCGGCGACCGGCTGGCGCCAGCCGAAGCTCTGCTCGGCCACCCGCGCGCGTGCCCCGTCGGCGCCGATGACGGCGGCGGACAGCAGGGCGAGGCCGTAGACCAGGGTGGCGGGGCCCGCCCAGGCGTCCCGGTCGGACAGCACCGCGAGGATCAGGGCGGCCAGGGCGGCGGCCCAGGCGGTGCGGACGCCGCGCTGCCGCTCGGAGCGCAGCAGGGCGGCGAGCGCCGCGAGGACGATGCCGATCAGGACGAGCCCGCCGACCGTGCCGGGGCCGCCGGGGCTGGTGCCGAGCAGGTCGAGCGGGGAGGCGGCCGAGGCGCCGTAGGGCAGGCCGGCCTCGTCCAGGAAGCCGGACGGGAAGAGGGTGAGCGACCAGGGCGCGAGCAGCAGCAGCGGGGTGCCGAGCTGCGCGAGGAAGCGGAGCCCGTACGCCGTGATCTCGGCGCGGCGCAGCACCAGGACGCCGATGCCGAGCAGCAGCGCGAGGGGCCAGACGACGGGCGTGAAGGCGGTGGTGAGGGTGAGCAGCAGCGCGTACGCCCAGGTGGCGCGCCAGCCGCCGCGGGCCCCGGTGGAGCTGCCGAGGCCGGCCGCCGCGACGGCCGCGCGGGCGATGAGCGGGAGCAGCACGGCGAGGACGGCGGTGCCGACCCGGCCGCCGGCCAGGGCGCCGGTGGCGGCGGGCAGGAAGGCGTAGGCGACGGCCGCCCACGCGCGCAGCAGCCGGGAGGGGACCAGCGGGCGGGAGGCGAAGTACGCGCTGACGCCGGCCAGCGGCACCGAGCAGACCAGGAGCAGGGTGAGGGCGAGGCCGGTCGAGCCGAGCAGCACCGAGGAGAAGGCCGCGACGATCGCGAGGTAGGGCGGGGCGGCGGCGGTGCCGCCGGCGCCCACGGTGTGCCAGGCGTCGGTGTAGCGCGCCCACAGCTCGCCGGCGCCGGGCGGGGCGGGCAGCAGGGCGCCGCCGGCCAGCGCGCCGGCGCCGAACAGGGCGCGGCAGGCGGCCAGCGAGACGAGCAGCAGCACCAGGAAGAGCACCGGGCCCGGTTTGCGGGCGATGCGCTTGAGGCGGGCGAACTGCTCGATCTCCAGGAAGTCGGCGTCGTCGCCGCCGGGCCCGGACTCGACGGCCCCGCCGTGCCGTCCGGCGCCGGCGGCGGTCTCGGTGTCGGAGCGGCCGACGAGGTTGCCGGCGACCTGCTCGACGGTGACCCGGACGGTGGCGCCGGGCGGCGGGAAGAGGGGGCGCAGCTCGTCCTTGTCGATCTGCGGGCGGCCCCGCTCGCGGCGGCCGGCCAGCACGCGCTCGGGGCGCAGCAGGACGCCGAGCAGCCCGCGGATCTCGTCGACGGCCTGCCCGGGGACCTTGCCGACCAGGTAGGCGACGGTGCGCAGCAGGGTGCCGACGACGATGCGCAGGAGCACCCAGGGCAGCACCGCCGTACGGGCGTTGACGAGGAGGGTGTGGACGGCGCCGGCCTTGTCGACCTTGTGCGGGGAGGCGGTGGTGCGCCCCGCGCAGTCGACGGCGCGGCGCTCGCGGGAGGCGGCCTCGGCGTGCCGGACCACGGCGTCGGGGGCGACCAGGACGCGCAGGCCGGCGCTGTGGGCGCGCCAGCACAGGTCCACGTCGTCGCGCATCAGGGGCAGTCGGCGGTCGAAGCCGCCGAGCCGCTCGAAGACGTCGCGGCGCACCAGCATGCCGGCGGTGGAGACGGCGAGGACGGAGCGCACGTGGTCGTGCTGGCCCTGGTCCTGCTCGCGGCGGTCCAGACCCGTCCAGCGGCGGCCGGAGTTGGCGATGGAGACGCCGACCTCCAGGAGCTGCCTGCGGTCGTACCAGCCGCGGAGCTTGGGGCCGACGACGGCGACGTCCGCGCGGCCCAGGTCGTACTCGGTGTCCACCACGCGCAGCAGGTGGGCGAGGGCGTCGGGCTCGGGGGCGCAGTCGTCGTGCAGCAGCCAGAGCCACTGCACCGGTTCGCCGTGCGGCAGTTCGGGCAGGTCGTAGGCGTCGTCGCGCCAGCTGCGGCTGACCGGGTCCCAGCCGCTGGGGCGCTTGAGGTAGGGCAGCTCCTCGGGGGTGAGGAGCGGGGCGGTGCGGGCGGCCTCCTCGACGGCCTGGCCGAAGCCGGTGCGGCGGGCGAGGTGCAGCACGCGGTCGTCGCCGAGGGCCTCGGTGACCAGGCGCGCGGAGTCGTCGGCGCTGCCGGTGTCGGCGGCCACCGCGTACTGCACGGGGCGCTCCTGGCCGAGCAGGCCGCCGAGCGCGTCGGGCAGCCAGCGGGCCCCGTCGTGGGAGACGAGGACCGCGCTCACCACGTGGCGCGGGAACTCAGGTGTGGCAGCGAGGTCTTGACGGGCTGCCGAGTGGCTCTGCACGGACATCGAGGTACGGGCCCCGGTTCGGTGGACTGCGGTGGACACCGCGGCCACCGTGGCGGCGGGGTGTCTCGGACGAGCGCCCACACTATCGGCTGGGCACGACGACGGCCCGCCGCCGGTGGACAACCCACCTGCGAGGGGCCGTTCTTGTCGTGTCCCGCCGGGTCCGTCGGATCAGACGGCGGCCTTCTTCAGGCGGCGGCGCTCGCGCTCGGACAGGCCGCCCCAGATGCCGAAGCGCTCGTCGTTGGCGAGGGCGTACTCGAGGCATTCGGAGCGGACCTCGCAGGCGAGGCAGACCTTTTTGGCTTCTCTGGTAGAGCCGCCCTTCTCGGGGAAGAAGGACTCGGGGTCGGTCTGGGCGCACAGTGCGCGCTCCTGCCAGCCGAGTTCCTCGTCCGCGTCGTCGACCAGCAGTTGCTCCACCAGCTCGGTCATGTGCGCCCCTCGTCTGTCTTCCGCGTGCCCGTGGTCCGGCCGTAGTCGATGCCTGCCGGACGACACGAGTGAAATTACAAGTGTGTAGCTCCGGGCGAGTCAAGCCGAGATCTGCTATTGGGCCCCTTATTCACTCTGCGGAACCAAGGCGGCGCTTTAAGTGTTCAAATCGCCATAAACCTTGACATCCCGACGAGCCCATTCCAGCGAGCTCACACCGTGGGAGACGCCCAGCCGTTCGATCCCGTTCCGACACACACGTGTGCCCGGCCTGTGCGCCATGTGTCCCGCATGCCACATGAGCAAACCTTTCACCTATGCGATCAACCGGAAGAGGTGAAACATGTCCCACATACCGGGCATCGAGTTGACAGCCGAGGTGTGAGTCGCTGTCCTTGTGGGCATGCTCGCGAACTTGGCGCCCACCTCGACCCGCACCGCCGGGTCCCACGGTGCTGCCCGCCGTCGCGGTAGCTGTTGTCGCTGTTCCAGCTGAGCCCCGAGCCTCTGGGCCCCGAGCCCCCTCCCTTGCTGAGAACTCCCCGCTGAGGACCACCGCACCATGAACAGCGACAGCGACCTCCAGATCGCCGGCGACATCCTCGAAGTCCCCCACCTGCTCCAGCCGCCCCGCGAGCACCCGGCCACCGTCGCCGAGTTCGCCGGCCTGGCCCGCGCCGTCGCCGCCGACCGCGCCCAGTGGGCCCACCTCGTCCGCTACGACGCCACCACCCGCTGGTACCACCGGCTGCGCACCGGACCCGGCTACGAGGTGTGGCTGCTGTCCTGGCTGCCCGGACAGGGCAGCGGGCGCCATGACCACGGCCCCTCCGCCGGGGTGCTGACCGTCCTGGAGGGCACCCTCACCGAGCACACCGCACGCGGCACGCGCGCGCTGGCCGCCGGGGCCGGGGCGCAGCGGGTGTTCGCGCCGGGGTACGTGCACGAGGTCGTCAACGACGCGCTCGAACCGGCGGTCAGCCTGCACGTGTACTTCCCCGGCCTGACCGAGATGCCCATGCACGCCCCGCAGTGCTCGGCCGGCGCGGCGCGCGGCGCGGACGCCGGTTCCGTCGCCACCGCCTGACGGTTTGTCGCAGGTGCCTGCCAGACTGGGCGGCATGCGCATTGTGGTTCTGGCCGGCGGTATCGGTGGTGCCCGGTTCCTGCGCGGCCTCAAGCAGGCCGCGCCGGACGCCGACATCACGGTCGTCGGCAACACCGGGGACGACATCCACCTCTTCGGCCTGAAGGTCTGCCCGGACCTCGACACGGTGATGTACACGCTCGGCGGCGGCATCAACGAGGAGCAGGGCTGGGGCAGGGCCGACGAGACCTTCCACCTCAAGGAGGAGCTGGCGGCGTACGGCGTCGGACCCGAGTGGTTCGGCCTCGGCGACCGCGACTTCGCCACGCACATCGTGCGGACCCAGATGATCACCGCCGGGTTCCCGCTCAGCGCGGTGACCGAGGCGTTGTGCGACCGCTGGAAGCCGGGCGTGCGGCTGATCCCGATGACCGACGACCGGGTCGAGACCCATGTCGCCATCGAGGTGGACGGCGAGGGCAAGGCGGTCCACTTCCAGGAGTACTGGGTGCGGCTGCGGGCGTCGGTGCCCGCCACGGCGGTGGTGCCGGTCGGCGCCGACCGGGCGAAGCCGGCGCCGGGCGTCCTGGAGGCCATCGCCGAGGCCGACGTGATCCTCTTCCCGCCGTCCAACCCGGTGGTCTCGATCGGCACCATCCTCGCCGTGCCCGGCATCCGGGAGGCGATCGCGGATGCCGGGGTGCCGGTGGTGGGCCTCTCCCCCATCGTCGGGGACGCGCCCGTGCGCGGGATGGCCGACAAGGTGCTCGCCGCGGTCGGCGTGGAGTCCACCGCGGCGGCCGTCGCCGAGCACTACGGCTCGGGGCTGCTCGACGGCTGGCTGGTCGACACGGTCGACGCGGAGTCCGTCACGCGCGTGAAGGCGGCCGGCATCCTGTGCCGCGCCGTGCCGCTGATGATGACGAACCTCGACGCGACGGCGCAGATGGCGCGCGAGGCGCTGGAGCTGGCGGAGGAGGTGCGGGCGGCGTGAGCACGGGTGGTTCGCTCGGCGACGGCTACCGGGTGTGGGCGGTGCCCGGACTGCCCGAGGTGCAGCCCGGGGACGACCTGGCCAAGCTGATCGCCGCCGCCGAGCCGGGTCTCGCCGACGGGGACGTGGTGCTCGTCACCTCCAAGATCGTGTCCAAGGCGGAGGGCCGCGTCGTGCGGGCCGACGACCGGGAGGCCGCGATCGACGCCGAGACGGTGCGGGTGGTGGCCCGGCGCGGGCCGCTGCGCATCGTGGAGAACCGGCAGGGCCTGGTCATGGCCGCGGCCGGGGTCGACGCCTCCAACACCCCGGCCGGGACGGTGCTGCTGCTCCCCGAGGACCCGGACGCCTCGGCGCGGGCGCTGCGCGAGGGCCTGCGGGGCGCGCTGGGCGTCGACGTCGGCGTGGTCGTCACCGACACCTTCGGGCGGCCCTGGCGGGCGGGCCTGACGGACGTGGCGATCGGCGCCGCCGGGGTGCGGGTCCTGGACGACCTGCGCGGCGGCACGGACGCGCACGGCAACCCGCTGAGCGCCACCGTCGTGGCCACCGCGGACGAGCTGGCCGCCGCGGGCGACCTGGTCAAGGGCAAGGCGGCCGGGCTGCCCGTCGCCGTGCTGCGCGGGCTGCCGCAGGTGCTCGCCGACGGCGACGGCGAGGGGGCCCGGGCGATGGTGCGCGTCGCGCGCGACGACATGTTCCGGCTCGGCACCTCGGAGGCCGTGCGGCTCGCGGTGACCCAGCGGCGCACCGTACGGGCCTTCACCGACGAGCCGGTCGACCCCGGCGCGGTACGCCGCGCGGTCGCCGCGGCGGTGACCGCGCCGGCGCCGCACCACACCACGCCGTGGCGGTTCGTGCTGCTCGAGTCGGCGGAGTCGCGGACGCGGCTGCTCGACGCGATGCGGGACGCGTGGGTCGCCGACCTGCGGCGGGACGGCAAGAGCGAGGAGTCGATCGCCAAGCGTGTGCGCCGCGGGGACGTCCTGCGCCACGCGCCCTACCTCGTCGTGCCCTGCCTCGTCACGGACGGCTCGCACACCTACGGGGACGCGCGGCGCGACGGGGCCGAGCGGGAGATGTTCGTCGTCGCGGCGGGCGCGGGCGTGCAGAACCTGCTCGTCGCGCTGGCCGGGGAGCGGCTGGGGTCGGCGTGGGTGTCGTCCACGATGTTCTGCCGGGACGTGGTGCGGGAGGTGCTGGGGCTGCCGGGTGACTGGGATCCCATGGGGGCGGTGGCGGTGGGGCACGCGGCGGCGGAGCCGAGGGCTCGTCCGGATCGGGACGCGGGGGCGTTCATCGAGGTGCGGTGACGATCTCGGGGGCTCGGCCTCTACCCTCGTAGGGACCTCCCGACTCCTGCGGCACAAGGACCTCCCCCGTGGCTGGACGCTTCTCCCCGCGCCCCACGCGTACGACCGTGCGCGGCGGGGACGCCGTGCCCTCGCGGGTGGCCGCGCCGGCCATACCGCGGCAGGCCGGCGGGCCGGCGCGTACGCGGGTGTACGTGCCGGACGGGCCGGTGGAGCTGGGGCTCGTGCTCGGGGTGCTGCGGCGCGGGCCGGGGGATCCGACGTTCCGGACCACGCCCGACGGGTCGGTGTGGCGGACCGCTCGTACGCCGGCCGGGCCGGGGACGCTGCGGGTGTGCGCGCGGGGCGGTGAGGTGCTCGGCGAGGCGTGGGGTCCTGGGGCGGAGTGGCTGCTGGACCGGCTGCCCTCGCTGCTGGGGGCCGACGACGACCCGTCGGCCTTCGTGCCGCGGCACCGGCTGCTCGCCGTGACGGCGCATCGGCGGCCGGGGCTGCGGCTGGGGCGGACCGGTCTGGTGCTGGAGTCGTTGATCCCGTCCGTGCTGGAGCAGAAGGTCACGACGCTGGAGGCGTACCGGGCGTGGCGGGTGCTGGTCCGGAAGTTCGGGGAGGCGGCGCCCGGGCCCGCGCCCGGGGGGATGTGTGTGATGCCGTCGGCGCGGACGTGGGCGCTGATCCCGTCCTGGGAGTGGCATCTGGCCGGGGTGGACGACAAGCGGGCCGCCACGATCCTGCGGGCCGTGCGGGTTGCCGCGCGGCTGGAGGAGGCGGTGTCCATGGCGCCGGTCGCCGCGCGGGCTCGGCTGGAAGTGGTGCCGGGGGTGGGGCCGTGGACCTCGGCGGAGGTCGTGCAGCGCAGTCATGGGGCGCCGGACGAGGTGACCGTGGGGGATCTGCATCTGCCGGGGATCGTGGGGTTCGCGTTGGGTGGGGACCGGTTCGCCGACGATGCGGGGATGTTGCGGCTGCTGGAGCCGTATGCCGGGCAGCGGCATCGGGCGGCGCGGTTGGTGTTGCTGAGCGGGCGGGTGCCGGGGCGGCGGGCCCCGCGGTTCGCTCCGCGGGGGATTGAGCGGCTGTAGGGCGTTGGCGTCGGCTGGTGCGGGGCGTGGCTGGTGCGGGGCGTTGGCTGGTGCAGGGCGTGGCTGCTGGGGGGGGCGTTGGCGCAGCCCGGCGCGGCGGGGTGCCGCTGCGCCCACCCGTGCCGCCCCAGCGGCACGACTGCCCGCAGCTATGCCGGCCCAGGGGTGCGGGTGCGCGGCCGGCCACGACGCACCCGCACCCGACAGACGGCCCCGAGCTCACCGCCCCTGGTACTTCGCCGCCTTCGTGCGGGCCGTGGCCAGTTTGGCGTACAGCCGCTTGCCGGGGCAGGACGTGGCGAAGCCGTCGCGGTGGCCGGAGATGACGTTCAAGTGGACCTTCGTGCCCTTGCGGTAGAGGCCGCCGCCCGCCGACGTCAGGTACGTCTTGCCGCGCGGGTTCATGCCGTAGAGCCCGACCTTCCAGGCGGTGAGACGGGCGACGGCCCGGACGGCCGCCGCCGACGGCTTCTTCGAGGAGAACGTGCCGAGCACCGCGACGCCCATGCTGTCGGAGTTGAAGCCGAGGGTGTGCGCGCCCAGGACGGGCTTGGTCACGCCGCCGGCCCGGCCCTCGTAGACCTTGCCGCACTTGTCGACGAGGAAGTTGTAGCCGATGTCCCGCCAGCCCATGCTCTTGACGTGGTAGCGGTAGATGCCGCGGATGACCGACGCGGACTGCGCGCAGGTGTAGCCGTTGCCGGTGGCGGTGTGGTGGACGAAGGCCGCCTTGACCTTCTTCGTGTAGACGAAGCCCTTCTCCCGCAGCCCCTCGTCCGCGCCCCAGCCGCGCCGCGTGACGATGCTCGGGCGGGGGCCCACGTACGGCTTGGCCCGCTCCTGGCCCGGCAGGACCTCCGCCTCCGGGACGGCCCGCGCGGTCTCGTCACCGGGGTCGACGAGGTCCAGGCGCAGGCCCGCCGGGAGCGGCGGCGCCGCGGCGCGGGCGGCGGGGTCGGCCGGCTCGGGGCGGACGCGGACCTCGACGCCGTCCGAGGCGCCCACCCACAGCGGGGCGGTCGCGCCGCGCACCCGGCCCGAGGCGCCCTCGGCGCTGCCGGGGTCGGCCGCATGGTCGGCGTTGTGCGTCTCCAGGTCCTGCCAGCCGGACCAGGCGCCGGTGCCGGTGGCGCGGGTGCGGACCTGCACGCCGCCGCGCAGCTCGGTGCGCGGGTCGTCCCAGACGACGCCGACCAGCGAGAAGGGCCGCACGGTCCGGGGCGTCACGCCCTGGTCGGGGGCGGTGCCCGGCGCGGCCGTGGCACGGTCGCGGGCGAGGGGGGCCAGCGGCAGCGACTGGGTGCTGCCGGAGGCGGGCGGCGCCGCCGCGGGGGTCGCTGCCGCCGGCCCGGGTGCGGCGAGCGGCAGGACGAGGACGGCCGCGCTGGTGACACCGATCGAGGAAGCAAGGAATCCACGCATGCCCCTGATCCTGGACATGGGCGGACGGCGCTGTCCTGCGGAGAACTGACGGTGTGTGGGGAAGCTTCCCCCGAACCGGTGGCCCGGCGCTCGGCCGTCCGCCCGCCGGCCGCCGGTGCGCCCGCGTACGCTTGCCCGGGTGAACGCGACCGACCGCACCCCCGCCGACCTGCTGAGTTCCGCGCTCGCCGCGGACCCGGGACGCCCCCTGGTGACCTTCTACGACGACGCCACCGGTGAACGCGTCGAACTCTCCGTCGCCACCTTCGCCAATTGGGTGGCCAAGACCGCCAACCTCCTCCAGGACGAGCTGTCCGTCGAACCCGGCGACCGGGTCGCGCTGCTGCTGCCCGCGCACTGGCAGACCGCGGTGTGGCTGCTGGCCTGCGCCTCGGTGGGCGCGGTCGCCGAGGTGGCGGGCGACGCGGCGGGCGCCGACGTGGCGGTGAGCGGCCCCGACGAGGCGTCACTCGCCGCCGCGCGGGCGTGTTCCGGGGCCCGGATCGCCCTGGCGCTGCGGCCACTGGGCGGGCGTTTCCCGCAGGTCCCCGAGGGCTTCGCCGACTACGCGGTGGAGGTGCCGGGGCAGGGCGACCGGTTCGTGCCGTACGCGCCGGTGGACCCGGACGAGCCGGCGCTGGTCGTGGCGGGGCGGGAGTTCACCGGCGCCGAGGTGGTGGAGCGGGCCAGGGCGGAGGCCCCGGCCCGCGGGCTCACCGGGCCCGGCACGCGGATCCTGTCGGGGCTGCCGTACGACACCTGGGAGGGGCTGCACGCCGGGCTGTACGGGCCGCTGGCGACCGGCGGCTCGGTGGTGCTGTGCCGGCACCTGGAGCAGGTCGCGCCGGACGCCCTGGACCAGCGGATCGAGGCGGAGCGGGTGTCGGTCACCGCGCGGTGAGCCCCGCCCGCCGAACCCGCGCCCCGACCCGTTCGGCCCAGCACCGGTCCGCCCCCGGGAGGCCGGCGGTGCATGGTCGTAGGAATGGCCGTGCGACGGGCGGAGGGAGACGTGGGCGACGGGACGGGCTCCCCCGCAGACGGCGAAGGGACGGACTCCCCCTCCGGTCCCCCCGGTCCCCCCGGTCCCGTCGGGGCGTCGGCGGTCGGGAGCGGGCCGAAGCGGCGGCGCCGGCGGCGGCTGCGGCTCGCCGGGGTCGCGGGGGTCGTGGTGCTGGCCGGCGCGGCGGCGGCCGGGTGGGCGGTCTACGCCAAGCTGGAGGGCAACATCACCGCCGACGAGGCGGCCGCCGCCGAGCTGGCCCGCTACGACAAGGAGCGCCCCACCGCCCTGGTGCACGGCGCGCAGAACGTGCTGCTGATCGGCTCGGACTCGCGGGCCGGCGAGGGCAACGCCCGCTACGGGCGGGACTCCGGCACCGAGCGCTCGGACACCACGATCCTCCTGCACCTCGCCGCCGGCCGGGACAGCGCCACCGCCGTCTCGCTGCCCCGCGACCTGATGGTGGCCGTGCCCGGCTGCCGGCGCCCCGACGGTTCGCGCACCACCCCGGGGCTCGCGATGTTCAACCACGCCTTCGAGGTGGGCGGTTCGGCGTGCACCGTGCGCACGGTGGAGAAGCTGACCGGCGTCCGGGTGGACCATTACGCGGTCGTCGACTTCGCGGGCTTCAAGGAGATGGTCGACGCGGTCGACGGCGTCCGGGTGTGCCTGCGCGAGCCGGTGGACGACAAGGCGGCGAAGCTCAGACTGCCCGCGGGCCGGGTGACCCTCGACGGCGAACAGGCCCTCGGCTACGTCCGCGCCCGCAAGTCGCTCGGCGACGGCAGCGACACCGACCGGATGGAGCGCCAGCAGCGCTTCCTCGGGGCGCTGGTCGGCAAGGTGAGCGGCAACGGCGTCCTGCTCAACCCGGTGAAGCTCTACCCGGTCCTGGACGCGGCCACCTCCTCCCTCACCACCGACCCCGGCCTGGCCAGCCTGCGCTCCCTGTACAACCTGGTGCGCGGCCTGCGCGACATCCCCACCGAGCAGGTGCGGTTCCTGACCGTCCCCCGCGAGGCGTACCCCGGGAACCCCAACCGCGACCGTCTCGTGCAGCCCGACGCGGAGCGGCTGTTCGCCCGGCTGCGGACCGACGCGCCGGTGTCGGTGTCCGCCGCCCACCCGTCCGGGACACCGCGCCCGCCGGCGCCGACGTTCAGCGGCAACACGGCGGCGCAGGACGTCTGCGGGTAAAGCGGCGCTCAAGTACGTGCAACAGTGGACGGCGTGACGGACGCTCACCGTGCGGGATTGGGCGTAATGCCCGGTTGTGGGACTCGTGGTGTGCGTCACTCGCGTCACACCGCACCGAGTCAAGCGGTTAATGTGAGCGATCCGGTGTGTCCGGCCACGGCGTGTTCCTTCCGTGGGACGAACACTGAGTGACCGACATCGCGCGCCTGGAGGGGAAGGCGCCGGCGTGGCCCCGACGGAGGATCTGGAAGACCGTGGACGCGCAAGGCCGTGGGCGGGCGGAGCACATCGACCCCGCAGACCAGTGGGTACTCAACCCGGAGACCGGCGAATACGAACTGCGACTGACCCCTTCCCCTCCGCAGTCGCCCGTCCCGCCGCCCCGCGGCCGCCGGGCCGCGCCCGACGCGCAGGCCCCCGCCCGGGCCCCCGCACCGGACCGTGAGGTCCCGCCGCAGCGGCGCAGGCGCGCGGCGCCCGAGGAACCGCCCGGGCGGCGCGGCCGGCGGCGCCCGGCGAAGAAGTCGAAGACCAAGAAGGTCCTGCTGTGGACCGGCGGCACGATGGCGTTCGTCGTGCTCGCCGCGGGCGTCGGCGGATACCTCTACATCCAGCACCTGAACGACAACATCACCTCCGTCTCGGACGACGGCGCGAGCACCGGTGGCTTCAGCAAGGACAAGGCCATCAACATCCTGCTGATGGGCACCGACAAGCGCACCGGTTCGGGCAACGAGGGCTACGGCGACAAGAACAGCGCCGGGCACGCCGACACCACGATCCTGCTGCACGTCTCCAAGGACCGCTCCAACGCCACCGCGTTGAGCATCCCCCGCGACCTCATCGTCGACGTCCCCGACTGCCCCACCGAGCAGGCGGACGGGTCGATGAAGACCATTCCCGGCTCCACCGGCGTCCGCTTCAACACCAGCCTCGGCCAGTCGGGCCGCACCCCCAGCTGCACCATGCGCACCGTCACCGAGCTGACCGGCATCAAGCCCGACAACTTCATGGTGGCCGACTTCAACGCGGTCAAGACGCTGACCACGGCGGTGAACGGGGTCGAGGTCTGCCTGGCCAAGGACATCGACGACAAGGACTCGCATCTGAAGCTGCCGGCGGGCAAGCACACCATCCAGGGCGAGGACGCGCTCGCCTTCGTGCGCACCCGGCACTCGGTGGGCTTCGGCGGCGACCTGAGCCGGATCGAGCTCCAGCAGCAGTTCCTCAGCGCCCTGATGCGCAAGCTCAAGTCCAACGACACCCTCACCAGCCCCACCAAGATGGTGAAGCTGGCCGAGGCGGGCACCAAGGCGCTGACCGTCGACTCCCAGCTGGACAGCATCGGCAAGCTGAAGGACCTCGGTCTGGAGCTGGGCAAGCTCGACACCAAGAACCTCACCTTCACCACCGTGCCGGTGCAGGACAACCCGGCCGAGAAGGTCAAGGCCACGGTCGTGCTCAAGGAGGCCCAGGCCGCCCAGGTCTTCGACATGATCTCCAACGACGTGTCCTTCACCGAGGTCAAGCAGCAGAAGAAGAAGGAGGCCGCGGCCGTCGCCGCGCGCCTGAAGGGCACGCAGTCCGAGCCGGGCGAGGTGCGGGTGCGGATCCTCAACGGCGGCGCCGCCGACGGCAGCGCCTCGCGCGAGCTGCTCTACCTCCAGAACGACGCGGGCGTCACCAAGTCGGAGAACGCCGGCGACGCGCCCGCGGAGGTGGCCAGGACCACCCTGGAGTACGCCCCCGACCAGGCCGCGCAGGCCCGTCGCCTCGCCGAGATCCTCGGCCTGTCCGGCGCCGCCATGAAGCCCGGCGAGAGCGTCACCAACTCCCAGGGCCTGCCCACCATGACCCTCACCCTCGGCAAGGACTTCAAGGGCGCCGGGGTCAAGCTGGACGCCGCCTCCGCCAAGCTGCCCGATGACGTGCAGAAGTCGACGGCCGACAAGGTGGAGTGCGCCAAGTGAAACGCCCCCGGCTGTGACCTGACGGCCCCGATCCGCGTCTGACAGTGCGGACCGGGGCCGTCGCGCGTACGGCCGGTCGAACGCGAACGAGAACGGGCGCAATCCGCCGGACCGCGCGTACAGCCAACGCGGCCCCTGGTGCGTCCAACAGTGCGAACGGGTGCGAGGACGGATCCGTTCGCCGGCCCCGGGGCGTGCGGACACGCCCCGGATCGCAGGCCCGGCCGGTCCGTCCGGGGCAGTCCGAGGGTGGGAGAGGCGAGTGACGCAGAGCGATGTGCGCGGGGAGGGCACCCGGCGGGGCGCCGGCCGCTCCGCCAGGGACGGCACGGCCGGTGCCCCCCGCGGGGGCGGCCACCGGGGCGGCGGGCGCGCCCGGCGCCGGGCACCCCGCCGGCACCGGGTGCTGCGCTGGTCGGCGTCGACGGTGGCCGTGCTGATACTCGTCGTCGCCGGCGCCGGATACCTCTACTACGAGCATCTGAACGGCAACATCGAGAAGGGCGCGCGCACCGCCGGCGACTCCAAGGCGGCGCCCTCCGAGCCCAACGCGGCCGGACAGACGCCAATGAACATCCTGCTGATCGGCTCCGACAGCCGGGCCTCGGACGAGAACGTGAAGCTGGGCGGCGGCAAGAACGAGCGCGGCAACGCGCCGCTCGCCGACGTGCAGATGCTCATCCACCTCTCCGCCGACCGCAAGAGCGCCGCCATGGTGAGCATCCCGCGCGACACCCGCGTCGACATCCCCGCCTGCAAGGACCCGGACAGCGGGAAGACGTACCCGGCGACGAACGACATCATCAACGTCACGCTGGGCCGCGGCGGCGCCGGCTGCACCCTGGCCACCTGGGAGAACCTCACCGGGGTGTACATCGACCACTGGATGACCATCGACTTCGCGGGCGTGGTGCGGATGGCCGACGCCGTCGGCGGCGTCGAGGTGTGCGTCAACCAGAACGTGTGGGACCGCTCGACGGCCGCGGTGCACGGCGGCTCGGGCCTGAAGATGACCAAGGGCACCCACAAGGTGCAGGGCGAGCAGGCCCTGCAGTGGCTGCGCACCCGGCACGCCTGGGGCAGCGACCCGATGCGGGCCCGGGCCCAGCACATGTACCTGAACTCGATGCTGCGCACCCTCCAGCAGCAGAACGCCTTCACCGACGCGCCCCGGCTGATGGACCTGGCGGAGGCCGCCACCAAGTCCCTGACCGTCTCCGAGGAGATCGGCACGGTCAAGAAGCTCTACGACCTCGGCAAGCAGCTCAAGACGGTGCCCGCGGACCGCATCACCATGGCCACGATGCCCACCGACCAGGACCCCCAGAACGCCAACCACCTCGTGCCGGCCGGCGCCGACGCCGAGAAGATGTGGGCGATGCTCCGCGACGACGTGTCCTTCGACAAGAAGGGCTCGCCCGCCAAGAAGCCGGCCGCGGGCACCGGCACCGCGGAGGCCGGCTCCGCCCCGGCGCCCGGGGACTCCCCCGCCGCCGACGGCGACATCGACGTGCTGGTGCGCAACGGCACCCGCTCCACCGCCCTCGGCCCGGTCAGCGGACGGGCGGCCACCGTGGCCGGGGCGCTGAACGCCAAGGGCTTCACCCAGGCGGCCAAGGACACCTCGCCCGCCGTCTCCCAGGAGACCACCGCGGTGCGGTACCCGAGCGACGACCTGGCCGGCGACGCCCGCCGGGTCGCGGACGCGCTGGGCATCCCGGCGTCGTCGGTGCGGAAGTCGGCGGACGTCTCCGGCATCACGCTCGTCGTCGGCTCGGACTGGCGCTCGGGGACGTCCTTCCCGAAGGAGCGGACACCGGCGGCCGGCGACCTGCCCGAGAACAGCGACTCGCTCAACGGCTCCGAGACCGGCAAGTGCATGGACGTCTACAAGCCGTACCAGTGGTAGCCGCAGGCGTGGACGCGGACGGGCGGCCCGAGGGCGGCACGGGCCGGGGGCGGCGCGTCCTGCGCTGGACCGCGCTCGGGCTGGCGGCGCTCCTGGCCGGCGGGGCCGGCGCCGGGTTCCTCTACTACCAGCACCTCAACGACAACATCCACCAGGCCGCCCTCGACCTGGGCGACCGCAAGGCCCCCGCGCCGACGCCGAACCAGGCCGGGCAGACCCCGCTGAACATCCTGGTCATCGGCTCCGACGCGCGGGACTCCAAGGAGAACCAGAAGCTCGGCGGCGCCCGCGAGACCTTCGGCTCGCCCCCGCTGGCCGACGTGCAGATGCTGGTGCACCTCTCCGCCGACCGCAGCAACATGTCGGTCGTCAGCATGCCGCGCGACACCCTGCTGGAGATCCCGAAGTGCACCGACCCGGAGGACGGGAAGGTCTACCCGGCGAGCCGGGGGCGGACGATGACCAACGAGAGCCTCGGCCGCGGCGGCCCCGGCTGCACGGTGGCCACCTGGCAGAAGCTCACCGGCATCCGCGTCGACCACTTCGTCATGGTCGACTTCGCGGGCGTGGTGGCGATGGCGGACAGCGTCGGCGGGGTCCCGGTCTGCGTGGACGCCAACATCCACTCCAAGGACAGCCAGGGCCACGGCTCGGGGCTGAAGCTGGCCAAGGGCACGCACCCGGTCCAGGGCGAGCAGGCCCTGCAGTGGCTGCGCACCCGCTACGGCTTCGAGGACGGCAGCGACCTCGCCCGCGAGAAGGCCCAGCACATGTACCTGAACTCGCTGGTGCGCACGCTGCGCGAGAACGCCACCCTGAGCAGCCCCAACCGGCTGCGCAGGCTCGCCGAGGAGGCCACCCGCGCGCTCACCGTCGACCCCGGCCTGGACACCGTCAAGAAGCTGTACGACCTGAGCGGCGAGCTGCGCGAGGTGGAGCCCGAGCGCATCACCATGACGACGATGCCCAACCGGCTGGTGGGCGCCCGCGTCGAGCCCACCGAGGACGCCGAGCGGCTGTTCCGGATGATCCGCGAGGACGTCCCGCTGGACGGCAAGGGCACAGGGCGCGCCCCCACCCCCTCCCCGAACCCCGCCGACGCCCGGATCGCCGTCCAGGTGCGCGGCGGCGACCGGGCAGGCCGGGCCGCGCGGCTGCTGGTGGCCAAGGGCTTCACCCAGGCGGTCACCGACCCGTCGGCGCCCCCGGGCGGCGCCCGTACGGTCGTCCGCTACCCGAGCGCCGAGCTGGAGGCCGGCGCCCGCCGGGTGGCGACCGCGCTGGGCCTCCCGGCGGACGCGGTGCGGCGCTCGACGGAGGTGTCGGGGGTCACCCTGGAGCTGGGCCCGGACTGGCACGAGCCGGACCCGGCGCGGGACGAGAAGGCGCCCGCGACCGCGGAGTCCCTCAACGGGGCGGACACGAGCGCCTGCATGCACGTGAGCCCGGGGTTCACCTGGTGAGGAAGGCCGCCTGTGCGGTGACCGGGCGCGCGGTCTGCCGACCCGGCCCCGAAGGCCGGCCCCGACCCGTCAGTCCTCGATGCCCTCCGCCGCCCGCTGCTGCCGCAGTTCCATGATCGCGCGGCGGCGGGCCAGGCGGTGGGTGCGGCGGATCTGGGCCTCCTGGTAGCGGCGCCGGTCGCGCTCGGTCTCGGGGAGCACCGGCGGGACCGTGCGCGGCTTGCCGTCGGCGTCCACCGCCGCGAAGACCAGGTAGGCCGAGCCGACCTGGGTGGCCGGGGCCGACTCGTTCCAGCGCTCGGCCAGCACCCGCACGCCGACCTCCATGGAGGTCCGGCCGGTCCAGTTGACCTGCGCCTTGACGTGGACGAGGTCGCCGACGCGTACCGGTTCGAGGAAGGCCATCTCGTCCATCGACGCGGTGACGGCGGGGCCGCCGGAGTGCCGCCCGGCGACGGCGCCGGCCGCGTCGTCGACCAGCTTCATGATCACGCCGCCGTGCACCGTGCCCAGGAGGTTGGTGTCGCTGTGGGTCATGATGTGGCTCAGGGTGGTGCGGGAGGCCGAGGTCGGCTTGCCCGGGATCTCCGTGGCGGCCGGTCCGGCGGGGGAGGCGTGGTCTGCCTGGTCTGTCATGGCCTCCACCTTATGCGGGGCCGTGGCGCGCACCCGCTGTGTGTCAGCTTCGCAACAGCGGCGCCCCTATTCCCCGACGGCCCTTGTCGGAGACCTGTGGGCTGCCTGCACACTGGTCCGCATGAGTGACTGGCCCCAGGGACGATCCGGCGACGACCGCGGCAGACGGTACGGACAGGGCAGCGCCGGCGCGCAGCCGGAGGGCGCCCGGGTGATGCGGCAGGTGCGCCGCGGGCCGGGCGGCTCCCCCGGACCGGCGCCCGACGCGCCCCCGTACGGCGCCGGGGTGCCGCAGCAGCCCTCGTACGTCGACGGCCAGGGCCACGACGGGTACGACAGCGGGTACAACACCGGCCAGGTCTACGGCCGCCCCGCGGGCCCCGGCGACCCCGGCGGCCCCGGTCCGACCGGCACCCGCGGCCCGCGCCCCGCGCCGAACTGGGGCCGGCGGATCAAGTGGACGGCGATCACGCTGGTGACCGTGCTGGTCGTCACCTCCGTCGCCACCTACTTCTGGGCCGACTCCAAGCTCCACCGCGACGTCGACCTCTCCAAGGTCATCGACCGCCCCGACGCCGGCGAGGGCACGAACTACCTGATCGTCGGCTCGGACAGCCGCGAGGGCATGACCGCCGACCAGAAGAAGGACCTGCACACCGGCTCCGCCGAGGGCAAGCGCACCGACTCGATGATGATCCTGCACACCGGGGACAACGGGTCGACGCTGGTCTCGCTGCCCCGCGACTCCGACGTGGAGATCCCCTCCTTCGTCGGCTCCGAGTCCGGGAAGAAGTACCCGGGCACCGGCCGGCACACCAAGCTGAACGCCGCCTACGCCGAGGACGGCCCCGAGCTGCTCGTGCGCACGGTGGAGGCCAACACCGGCCTGCGCATCGACCACTACGTGGAGATCGGCTTCGCCGGCTTCGCCAACATCGTGGACGCGGTCGGCGGCGTCGAGATGGACATACCGCAGGACATCAAGGACAAGAAGTCCGGCGCGAACCTCACCAAGGGCAAGCACACCCTGAACGGCGAGGAGGCCCTCGCCTTCGTCCGCACCCGCTACGCGCTGGCCGGCTCCGACCTGGACCGCACGAAGAACCAGCAGAAGTTCCTGTCCGCCCTGGCGAGCCAGGTGGCGACGCCGTCCACGGTGCTCAACCCATTCAAGCTCTACCCGACCATGGGCGCGGGCCTGGACTCCCTCGTCGTCGACAAGGACATGGGCCTCTTCGACCTGGCGAGCATGTTCTGGGCGATGAAGAGCGTCAGCGGCGGCGACGGCACCTCGATGAACATGCCCATCGCGGGCAGCGTCGGCGGGAACCTGAAGTGGGACGACGCGAAGGTCAAGGAACTGGTGCAGCAGCTCAAGAACGACGACAAGGTCACCGTCTCGGGCAACTGAGACCTACGCCTGCTTCCCGCACACCACCTCGTCGCCCCGCACCACCGCGCCCGGCTCCTGCGGCGGCTCGGCGGCCCGCACCCCGCGTACGGCCTTGAAGTCGGCGCCCGCGATCACCTTCAGGAGCGGGCCCTGGCCCTTGGCCGGCCGCAGCTCGCTGCCCGGCAGGGCGGCGGCCAGCGACTGGGCGGAGCGGTCCCAGCGGGGGTCGTAGAGGACGACGGTCCGCACGACCTCGCGGTCCTTGGCGTTGAGCGGCGCCTTCGTGGTGCGGAAGCCGGTCGCGGCGAGCTGGTCGTCCACGCGGCGGCCGAGCCCGGAGGTGAGGGTGCCGTTCTGCACCTGGACACGGATCTGCTTCGGGTCCACCGGCACCTGGACCTTCGGCGCGGCGGGCGGCGGCCGGTGCGCGGCCAGCGGCTTGTCCTCGCGCAGCGCGTCGAAGATCCGCTTCGAGGCGACCGGGTCCCACTTCAGGGTCGAGCCGACGCCCTTGACGGCGAAGCCCATCTGCCCGATCGGCACCGTGGTGAACTCCGAGGACGACGGCGAGAAGCTACGCATCGCCCGCCCCAGGCTCAGCAGCTCGTCCGTCCCGAACCCCTCGTCGGCCCGCACCGAGCCGAGCACGGCCTGCGTGACGTCCCGGAACTTCAACGGGTTCAGCAGCAGCCCGGAGGAGGTCGCCCGGTCGATGAGGGCGGCCAGGAAGCGCTGCTGGCGCTTCATCCGGCTGAGGTCGGAGGCCCCGTCGAGGTGGCGGGCGCGCACGTACTGCAGGGCCTGGCCGCCGCCCAGCCTGTGGGTGCCGGGGGGCAGGTCGAGGCCGGTGTAGCTGTCCTTCAGGGGCTGGGCGGTGCAGACCTCGACGCCGCCGAGGACGTCGACGGTCTTCATGAAGCTGGTGAAGTCGACCTCCAGGTAGTGGTCGATCTTCACCCGGGTCATGCTCTCCACCGTGCGGATGGTCAGCTGCGGGCCGCCCTCGGCGTACGCCGCGTTGAGCTTGATCGGGTGCCCGTGGTGCTGCTCGCCGGTGGTCTGGTCGGTGTGCGCCGGCGTCATCGCGTACGAGTCGCGGGGCAGGCTGACCACGCTGGCCCGCTCCCGGTCCTCCGAGAGGTGCACCAGCATGATCGTGTCCGTGCAGTGGCAGGGGGCGCCGCCGAGCCGGAAGCGGCGCTTCTCCTCGGGGGTGATGCGGTCGCGGCCGTCCGTGCCGACCAGCAGGACGTTCATGCCGTCGCCGGCCCGGGGGCGGTTCTTCATGTCCTTGAAGGCGTCGACGCGGGTGATGTCGGCGTCGAGCCCGGACAGCACCGCGTGCCCGATCCCGGCGGCGGCGAGCACCGTCACCGACAGCGCAGTCACCGCCCGCAGGCCCCAGCGCGGCCGGCGGCGCCGCACGGCCGGCGGCGCGGCGGCGGGGCGCCGCCCGGTGCGCGGGCGGGGGGAGCGGGGCTGGCTGGGCACGGTGACCTCCGCGGGGGCGTGGGCAGGCCCTTGGCACCGTAGGCCGATATGATCTCCAGCCCGGCCGGCCGCCCCGGCGGCGCGCACCGGTGTCCCCCGTTCGCGGTAACGTGAGCACCGATGAACGCCAAGTCCGACGTGCGGGCTCCCGCCGTTTCCGTGATCATGCCCGTCCTCGACGAGGAGCGGCATCTGCGCGGCGCCGTCCGCGCCATCCTCGCCCAGGAGTACGCCGGCGAGATGGAGGTCGTGATCGCCCTCGGTCCTTCCACGGACCGCACGGACGAGATCGCCGCCGAGCTGGTCCGCGAGGACCCGCGCGTGCACACCGTGCCGAACCCCACGGGGCGCACGCCCGCCGCGCTGAACGCCGCGATCAAGGCCTCCCGCCACCCCGTCGTCGTCCGCGTCGACGGCCACGGCATGCTCTCGCCGAACTACATCGCCACCGCTGTGCGGCTCCTGGCGGAGACCGGCGCGCAGAACGTGGGCGGGATCATGCACGCCGAGGGCGAGAACGCCTGGGAGCAGGCCGTCGCCGCCGCGATGACGTCGAAGATCGGCGTGGGCAACGCCGCCTTCCACACCGGCGGGCAGGCCGCCCCGGCCGAGACGGTCTACCTCGGCGTCTTCCGCCGCGAGGCGCTGGAGCGGCAGGGCGGCTACAACGAGGAGTTCATCCGCGCCCAGGACTGGGAGCTGAACTTCCGCATCCGCGAGGCCGGCGGCCTGATCTGGTTCTCGCCCGAGCTGAAGGTCTCCTACCGGCCCCGCCCCTCGGTGCGCGCCCTGGCCAAGCAGTACCGGAACTACGGCCGTTGGCGGCACGTCGTCGCCCGCTACCACGCCGGCTCCATCAACCTCCGCTACCTCGCCCCGCCGACCGCGGTGTGCGCTCTCGCGGCCGGCGTCGTGGTGGGCGCGGTGCTCACGCCGTGGGGCTTCGTGGTCCCCGCCGGCTACCTCGCGGCCATAGCGGCCGGCTCCCTGCCCGCCGGCAAGGGCCTGCCGCCGAAGGCCCGCCTCCAGATTCCGGTGGCCCTCGCCACCATGCACATGTCCTGGGGGTGGGGCTTCCTGACCAGTCCCCGGTCCCTGGCCCGCCGGGTCATCGCCTCGCGCCGCCCGGCGGTCGTGCCGGCGGAGGGCTGAGGCCGGGGCTGCTGGGGGGGCTACGCCCAGGCGGGATCGCGGCCGGTCAGGCCGAGGACGCGGTCCAGGGTGGGTGCGGTGTCCGGCATCGCGACCTCCGGCCCGTACATGCCCATCTGCCGCGCCAGTCGCCGGCCGCCAGGTCCACGTGGGACTCGGCGGCCGCCGGCTGCTGGACGGACTCCGGCGACACGGACCCTACTGGGGAAGGTTCCTGGCCATCACGATGCGCTGGACCTGGTTCGTGCCCTCGTAGATCTGCGTGATCTTCGCGTCCCGCATCATCCGCTCCACCGGGTAGTCCCGCGTGTAGCCGTAGCCGCCGAGGAGCTGGACCGCGTCCGTGGTGACCTCCATGGCGACGTCGGAGGCGAAGCACTTGGCGGCGGCGCCCTGGAAGGTCAGGTCGCTGTCGCCGCGCTCGGACTTCGCGGCGGCGGCGTACGTGAGCTGGCGGGCGGCCTCGATCTTCATGGCCATGTCGGCGAGCATGAACTGGATGCCCTGGAAGTCGGCGATCGGCTTGCCGAACTGCTTGCGCTCCTTGACGTAGCCCTTGGCGTAGTCGAGGGCGCCCTGGGCGATGCCGAGCGCCTGGGCGGCGATGGTGATGCGGGTGTGGTCGAGGGTCTTCATCGCGGTGGCGAAGCCGGTGCCCTCGGCGCCGATCATGCGGTCCGCGGGGATGCGGACGTTGTCGAGGTAGACCTCGCGGGTCGGGGAGCCCTTGATGCCGAGCTTCTTCTCCGGGGCGCCGAAGGAGACGCCCGGGTCGGACTTCTCGACGACGAAGGCGGAGATGCCCTTGGAGCGCTTCTCGGGGTCGGTGACGGCCATCACCGTGTAGTACTCCGAGACGCCCGCGTTGGTGATCCAGCGCTTGACGCCGTTGAGCACCCAGAAGTCGCCGTCGCGCACGGCCTTGGTCTTCATGCCGGCCGCGTCCGAGCCGGCGTCCGGCTCGGAGAGGCAGTACGAGAACATGCCGTCGCCCTTGGCGAGCGGGCCCAGGTACTTCTTCTTCAGCTCCTCGGAGCCGGAGAGGATCACCGGCAGCGAGCCCAGCTTGTTCACCGCCGGGATCAGGGAGGAGCTGGCGCAGGCGCGGGCCACCTCCTCGATGACGATGACCGTGGCGAGGGCGTCGGCGCCCGAGCCCCCGTACTCCTCGGGGACGTGCACCGCGTGCAGGTCGTTCGCGGTCAGCGCGTCGAGGGCCTCCTGCGGGAAGCGGGCCTCCTCGTCCACCGCGGCGGCGAACGGCGCGATCTTCGCCTCGGCCAGCGAGCGGACGGCGTCGCGGAGCATGCCGTGCTCCTCGGACGGGCGGTACAGGTCGAAGTCAGCCGATCCGGCCAAGGTCTCTCACGCTCCCACGCTAACTACTGTTAAGTAACCCAAATTCTAGGACTCCGCAGCGCCCCTGGGTAGGTGAGCTGGGCGACAGCGCCGGACGTGGCGGGCCGCGGCACCCCGGTTATGCTCGGGCGCGGCACGCCCGCCGTACACCTCTGGAGCACGCATGGCCCTGAAGATCACCGTGATCGGCACCGGATACCTCGGCGCCACCCACGCGGCGGCGATGGCGGAACTGGGCTTCGAGGTGCTCGGCCTCGACGTGGTGCCCGAGAAGATCGCCATGCTCCAGCGCGGCGAGGTCCCGATGTACGAGCCGGGCCTGGAGGAGCTGCTGCGCCGGCACGTCGCCGGCATCGAGGGCTCCAGCGGCCGGCTGCGCTTCACCACCGACTTCGCCGAGGTCGCCGCCTTCGGGGACGTGCACTTCCTCTGCGTGAACACCCCGCAGAAGCACGGCGAGTACGCCTGTGACATGAGCTACGTCGAGTCCGCCCTGGCCTCGCTCGCCCCGCACCTGACCCGCCCCGCGCTGGTCGTCGGCAAGTCGACCGTGCCGGTGGGCTCCGCCGACCGCCTCGCCGCCTACCTCGCGGCGCACGCGCCGGCCGCGGAGGAGGCCGAGCTGGCCTGGAACCCGGAGTTCCTGCGCGAGGGCTTCGCGGTCGAGGACACCCTGCACCCGGACCGGATCGTGGTCGGCGTGCGCAGCGAGCGGGCGGAGGAGCGGCTGCGCGAGGTGTACGCGACGCCGGTCGGCGAGGGCTCGCCCTTCGTCGTCACCGACTTCCCGACCGCCGAGCTGGTGAAGACGGCCGCCAACTCCTTCCTGGCCACCAAGATCTCCTTCATCAACGCGATGGCCGAGGTGTGCGAGGCGGCCGGCGGCGACGTGGCGAAGCTGGCGGAGGCCATCGGCTACGACGACCGGATCGGCCGGAAGTTCCTGCGGGCCGGCATCGGCTTCGGCGGCGGCTGCCTGCCCAAGGACATCCGGGCGTTCATGGCGCGCGCCGGCGAGCTGGGCGCCGACCAGGCGCTGACCTTCCTGCGCGAGATCGACTCCATCAACATGCGCCAGCGCGGCCAGATGGTCGAGCTGACCCGGCAGGCGCTGGGCGGCGGGCCCTTCCTGGGCAAGCGGGTCGCGGTGCTCGGCGCCACCTTCAAGCCCGACTCCGACGACGTGCGCGACTCCCCCGCCCTGAACGTGGCCGGGCAGATCCACCTCCAGGGCGCCCAGGTCACCGTCTACGACCCCAAGGGCATGGACAACGCGCGCCGCCTCTTCCCCACCCTCGGCTACGCGGACTCCGCCCTGGAGGCGGTGCGGGGCGCCGATGTCGTCCTGCACCTGACGGAGTGGCGCGAGTTCCGCGACCTGGACCCGGCGGCGCTGGGCGAGGTGGCGACGAGCCGGGTGATCCTGGACGGCCGCAACGCCCTGGACCCGGAGCTGTGGCGCAAGGCCGACTGGACGTTCCGCGCGATGGGCCGCCCGACGGCCTGACCTGCCCCGGACGCCACGGAACGCCGGCCCGGCCGCGGCTCAGTCGGCCGGGCCGACGCCCGCCCGCATTCTGCCCCAGCGGGAGAGCGGGCGTTTGTCCGGACCGGGCCGGGCACCCGTACCTCCGCCGATCCGGCCGATCCCGCCGATCCCATCGATCCCATCGATCCCATCGATTCGAGGAGGACCCGCACATGGCCCCCGTGGCACAGTTCCGTTCCGTCGTCGTCGACTGCCCCGAGCCCCTCGAACTGGCCCGCTTCTACGCGGCGATCGGCGGCGGCGCCCCGCAGGAGGCGGACGCCGACTGGGTGGTGCTCCAGGTGCCGGGCGGGCCGCGCGTCGCCTTCCAGCGGGCGCCCGGCCTGACCCCGCCGGAGTGGCCCCGCTCGGACCGCAACGCCCAGCAGTTCCACCTCGACTTCGACGCCGGCGCGACCTGGGCGGAGATGGACGCGGCGCACGAGAAGGTGCTCGCGCTCGGCGCCCGGGTGCTGGACGAGGAGGACAAGGAGAAGAAGGACTTCGTGGTCTACGCCGACCTCGCCGGCCACCCCTTCTGCCTCTGCCGGATCGACAGCTAGCCGTACGGGGAGGGCCTGGGCGGTCTCAGCCGTCCAGGTCGGCGATGGTCGCCGTCGAGGGTGCGCGGCGCTGCCGGGCCACCTGGGCGGCGAAGGCCGCGCCGCGCAGCACGCGCTGCACGTTGCCCCAGGTCAGCAGGGCCACGTCGGACTCCTCCCAGCCGCGCCGCAGCAGCTCGGCGACGAGCCGGGGGTAGCAGGAGGTGTCGCCCAGCTCCAGCGGGTGCGCGGTGCCGGCGTCGAAGGTGCCGGACAGGCCGACGGCGCCCGGGCCGACCACAGAGCGGACGTGGTCGAGGTGGTCGGCGACATCCCGCACGGTCGGTCCGGTCTGCTCGGCGGTGAGCGGCACCATGCACAGGCCGCCGGCCGCGCCCAGCTCGACCAGCAGGTCGTCGGGGAGGTTGTCGGGGTGCGGGCGCAGGGCCCCAGCGGCGGAGCGGGTGCACAGCGCGGGCGCCTTGGAGACGGCGAAGAAGCGGCGCGCGGTCCCCGCGGAGGCGCCGGAGAGGTCGGCGAGCACACCGAGCCGGTTCAGCTCCCGGACCACCTCCTCGCCGAACCGGGTGAGACCCGCCTCCCCCGCCCAGCTCGTGCCGGCCAGCGTGAGCACCCGCAGCCCGAGGGCGTGCAGCGAGCGCAGCACGCCGAGGCTGTCGCCGAGCGCGGCGGCGCCGGCCGGTCCGGGCAGCACCGCGACACGCCCGCAGTGCCGGGCGTCGATGGCCTCCCCGGCGTCGCGGGCGAGGCGCAGGCCCTCGGGGTAGGCGCCGACCACCGCCTTGACCAGGTCCAGCTGCTCCAGACAGGCACCGACGGCACGGTCCCCGGCGACCGCGCCGGGCACGTGCAGCGACCAGAACACCGCGCCGACGTGGCCCTCCCGCAGCCGGGGCACGTCGGTGTCCACGGCGCTCTCGCCGAGTTCGAGGTCGTACCAGGGCAGGCCCCGCAGGGCCCACGGCAGCCCGTTGTAGCCGTCGGCCACCGGGTGCGCCGCCAGGACGGCGAGGGCGCGGGTCAGCGGCTCGTCGTCGGGGTCGGAGACCGGGGCGTACGGTTCCGCCGGCGGGGCCCCGCCCGGCAGCGGCTCGGGCAGGTCCTCCAGCGCGCCGGCCTCGGTGCTGGGGTGCAGGTCGTCCTGGAGATCGGCCATGACGGGCTCCGTGAGGTCGTCGTGCGTTACGGCCACCGTCGCACGACGCGGTACGTCCTTCCTGGTGGGTGGCGCGTTCGGGGGGCGCCGCCCACCAGGGGCGTTCCTCAGGGGGCCGCCGGGCCGTCCAGCTGCTCGAGGGTCGCGTTGGACGGGCCCCGGGTGGCCTGCAGGGAGCGGGCCACGTCCTCGGCGTCGCCGAGCACCCGTACCGCGTTCTTCCAGGTCACCTTGGCCAGGTCGGCCTGGGACCAGCCGCGCTCCAGCAGCTCGGCGATCAGGTTCGGGTAGCCGGAGACGTCGTCCAGGCCGTCCGGGGTGAACGGCGTGCCGTCGTAGTCGCCGCCGATGCCGAGGTGGTCGACGCCGGCGACCTCGCGCATGTGGTCGAGGTGGTCGGCGACGGTGGACACGGTGGCGACGGGGCGCGGGGTGCGCTCCTCGAAGGCGGCGTGCACGCGCATCGCCTCGGGGCCCGAGTCCAGGTGGTGGAAGCCGTGCGCGCGCATGTTCTCGTCGGCGGCGGCCGTCCAGTCCACCGCGGCCTGGAGCACGAACTTCGGCACGAAGGTGACCATCGCGACGCCGCCGTTGGCGGGCAGCCGCTCCAGCACGTCGTCGGGGATGTTGCGCGGGTGGTCGCAGACCGCGCGGGACGAGGAGTGCGAGAAGATCACCGGCGCGGTGGAGGCGTCAAGCGCGTCCCGCATCGTCGTCGCCGCGACGTGCGAGAGGTCGACCAGCATGCCCTCGCGGTTCATCTCGCGGACGACCTCGCGGCCGAAGGCGGAGAGGCCGCCGACGCCGGGCTCGTCGGTCGCGGAGTCCGCCCAGGCCACGTTGTCGTTGTGGGTGAGGGTGAGGTAGCGCACGCCGAGCGCGTACAGCTGCCGGAGCGTGGCGAGGGAGTTGTCGATGGAGTGGCCGCCCTCGGCGCCCATCAGCGACGCGATGCGCCCCTCGCCGCGCGCGGCCTCCATGTCGGCGGCGGTCAGCGCGGCCCGCAGCTCCCCCGGGTGGCGGGCGATGAGCTGCCGTACGCAGTCGATCTGCTCCAGCGTCGCGGTGACCGCGCCGGGCAGGTCGGAGCGGACGTACACCGACCAGAACTGCGCGCCGACGCCGCCGGTCCGCAGCCGGGCCAGGTCGGTGTGGAGGAAGGCGGACTGGTCCTCGGCGATGTCCCGCGCGTCCAGGTCGTAGCGGACCTGCTCGCGCAGCGCCCAGGGCAGGTCGTTGTGGCCGTCGACCACGGGGAACTCCCGCAGCAGGGTCCGGGCCGTTTCCAGATTCGGGGTCGTCACGGCGCTCACTTCCCGAAGCCGAAGGCCGCCGAGCCCTCGACCTTGGTGCGCAGGCGGCGGCCCTTCTCGGTGGCCTGGTCGTTCAGCTCCTGCTGGAACTCCCGCATCCGGGCGAGCAGCTCCTCGTCGTGCGCGGCGAGGATGCGGGCCGCGAGCAGCCCGGCGTTGCGGGCGCCGCCGACGGAGACGGTGGCGACGGGCACGCCGGCCGGCATCTGGACGATGGAGAGCAGCGAGTCCATGCCGTCGAGGTACTTCAGCGGCACGGGGACGCCGATGACGGGCAGCGGGGTGACCGAGGCGAGCATGCCGGGCAGGTGGGCGGCGCCGCCCGCCCCGGCGATGATCGCCTTCAGACCGCGCCCGGCGGCCTCCTCGCCGTAGGCGATCATCTCGCGCGGCATGCGGTGCGCGGAGACCACGTCGACCTCGTAGGCGATCTCGAACTCGTCCAGGGCCTGGGCAGCGGCCTCCATGACGGGCCAGTCGGAGTCGGACCCCATGACGATGCCCACGACCGGGCCGGCGCCCACGACCGGGCTTGCCTCGCTCATTCGGTGATCGTCCCCTTGAGGTAGCCGGCGGCGTGGGTCGCGCGCTCCAGCACGTCGTCCAGGTCGTCGCCGTAGGTGTTGACGTGGCCCACCTTGCGGCCGGGCTTCACGTCCTTGCCGTACATGTGGATCTTGAGCTGGGGGTCGCGCGCCATGCAGTGCAGGTACGCGGTGTACATGTCCGGGTAGTCGCCGCCGAGGACGTTGACCATCACGGTCCACGGCTGGCGGGGGCGCGGGTCGCCGAGGGGGAGGTCGAGGACGGCGCGGACGTGGTTGGCGAACTGGCTGGTGACCGCGCCGTCCATGGTCCAGTGGCCGGAGTTGTGCGGGCGCATCGCCAGCTCGTTGACGAGGACGCGGCCGTCCCGGGTCTGGAACAGCTCGACGGCCAGGTGGCCGGTGACGCCCAGCTCCTTGGCGATGCCGAGCGCCATCTCCGAGGCCCGCAGCGCGAGGTCCTCGTCCAGATCGGGCGCGGGGGCGATCACCGTGTCGCAGACGCCGGCCACCTGCCGGGACTCCACCACCGGGTAGGCGACGGCCTGGCCGTGCGGGGAGCGGACCACGTTGGCGGCCAGCTCGCGGACGAAGTCGACCTTCTCCTCCGCGAGCACCGGCACCCCGGCGCGGAACGGCTCGGCGGCCTCCGCGGCGGAGTCCACGACCCACACGCCCTTGCCGTCGTAGCCGCCGCGCACGGTCTTGAGGACGACCGGGAAGCCGTCCCCCTCCTCCGCGAAGGCGGCCACGTCGTCCGGATCGCGCACGATCCGGTGGCGTGGGCAGGGCACGCCGATCTCGACCAGCTTCGCGCGCATCACGCCCTTGTCCTGGGCGTGGACCAGCGCGTCGGGGCCGGGGCGCACGGGGATGCCGTCCGCCTCCAGGGCCCGTAGATGCTCGGTCGGTACGTGTTCGTGATCGAAGGTGATCACATCGCACCCCTGCGCGAACGCGCGCAGCGTGTCGAGGTCGCGATAGTCGCCGAGGACGACATCGCTCACGACCTGCGCCGCGGAATCCTGCGGGGTGTCACTGAGAAGCCTGAACCTGATGCCCAACGGGATGCCCGCTTCGTGCGTCATACGCGCGAGCTGGCCCCCGCCGACCATGCCGACTACCGGGAACGTCACGCCCCTAGCGTATCGGCCGCACGGAGCCCACCGGTTTACCGGCCGTTCTCGCGCCCGGCATCGGACGTCCGCAGGAAGATCGCGCGTCCGGGTGGTTAGCATGGCCGGGTTGACGCCGAACGACGGACGGGGGCTTGCACGGCCATGGGACATGGTTCTACGGGGTCCTACGTGACTCCTCCCCCTGCCCAGGCGCCCCCCGGACCGCTGCGGCGGTGGTACGACCGCTTCGCCCGTGAACTGCTGAAGTTCGGCGCGGTCGGCGGCGCGGGAGTCCTGGTCAACCTGCTGGTCTTCAACCTGGTCCGGCAGGTCTCCGACCTCCAGGTGGTGCGCGCGAGCATCGTCGCGACCATCGTGGCGATCGTCTTCAACTACCTGGGCTTCCGGTACTTCACCTACCGCGACCGGGACAAGAGCCGCCGCACCCGGGAGATGACGCTGTTCCTGGTGTTCAGCGCGATCGGCCTGGTCATCGAGAACGGCGTGCTCTTCACGGCGACGTACGGCTTCGGCTGGGACAGCCCGCTGCAGAGCAACATCTTCAAGTTCCTCGGCATCGGCCTGGGCACGCTGTTCCGCTTCTGGTCCTACCGCAGCTGGGTCTTCCGCGCCATGCCGCCGGCCCGCGAGGTGCTGATCCGCGCGGAGTCCTTCCTGGAGCACGAGGCGCCCACGGTGCTCCCGCAGCCCGACGGCGCCCCCGCCGGCCGCGGCTGACGTCCTGGGGCCGCCTCAGGCGCCTCAGGACCTTCAGATGCCTCAGCGCACGGTGTCCCGGTCGTCGTCCGGGCTCTTCTTCGGGGGCGCGGTGCGGGACAGGAACAGCCCGAACACCGGCGGCCGGGACTGGAGCAGCTCCAGGCGGCCGCCGTCCGCCTCCGCCAGGTCCCGCGCCACGGCCAGGCCGATGCCCGTCGAATTCCGGCCACTGATGGTGCGCTCGAAGATCCGCGCCCCGAGGTCGGCCGGCACGCCCTGGCCCTCGTCGGTGACCTCCACGACGGCCTGGTTGCCGGTGACCCGGGTGCGCAGGGCGACCGTGCCGCCGCCGTGCATCAGCGAGTTCTCGATCAGCGCGGCCAGCACCTGCGCCACCGCGCCCGGCGTGCCCACCGCCGTCAGCGGGCGCTTCCCGGAGCTGACGATGGCGCGGCCCGCACTGCGGTAGGCGGGGCGCCACTCGGCGATCTGCTGCTGGATGACGTCGTCCAGCTCGAAGGTGACCGCGGAGCCGCTGCGCGGGTCGCGCGAGTTGGTCAGCAGCCGCTCCACCACGTCCGTCAGCCGCTCCACCTGGGTCAGCGCGATGGTCGCCTCGTCCTTCACCGTGTCCGGGTCGTCGGTGAGGGTGATCTCCTCCAAGCGCATGGACAGCGCGGTCAGCGGGGTCCGCAGCTGGTGGGAGGCGTCCGCGGCGAGCCGGCGCTCGGCGGTGAGCATCCGCGCGATGCGCTCGGCGGAGGAGTCGAGCACGTCGGCGACCCGGTCCAGCTCGGGGACGCCGTAGCGCTTGTGCCGTGGACGCGGGTCGCCGGAGCCGAGGCGCTCGGCGGTCTCGGCGAGGTCGGTGAGCGGGGAGGCCAGGCGGTTGGCCTGCCGGATGGCGAGCAGCACCGCCGCGATCACCGCGAGCAGCGCGACCAGGCCGATGATCAGCAGGGTCCGGCCGACCTCGCGGGTGACCGAGGAGCGGGGCTCCTCGACCACGACCGTCTCGCCCTCCTCGCCGGTGGAGGTGCCCCGGATGACCTCGCCGGTCGGCCTGGCGCCGACCTCGACGACCGGCTCACCGGGGATGCGGATCACGGCGTAGCGGGAGTCGGCGACCTGCTCGCGCAGGAATCCGGCGTCCACCGTGCCGGTGCCGATCAGGCGGCTGTCCACGATGCTGGCCAGCCGCACCGCCTCCAGGTCGACGCGCTCCTGGGCGGTGGTGCTGATCGTGCGGGTCTCCACGATCACCAGGGAGACGCCGAAGACGGCGATCACGACGAGCACCACGGCGAGCGTGGACTGGATCAGTCGGCGGCGCATGTCCTCGTATCCGTCGTGCTCCTACGTGGTGACCGGCTCAGTTCTTCTCGAAGCGGAAGCCCACGCCGCGCACGGTGGCGATGTAGCGCGGGTTGGCCGCGTCGTCCCCCAGCTTCTTGCGCAGCCAGGAGATGTGCATGTCCAGGGTCTTGGTGGAGGACCACCAGGTGGTGTCCCAGACCTCGCGCATCAGCTGGTCGCGGGTGACGACCCGGCCCGCGTCGCGCACCAGCACCCGCAGCAGGTCGAACTCCTTCGCGGTGAGCTGCAGCTCCTCGTCGCCCATCCACGCCCGGTGCGACTCGACGTCGATGCGCACGCCGTGCGTGGCGGGCGGCTGCTGCGGCTCGGCGGCGCCGCGGCGCAGCAGGGCGCGGACCCGGGCGAGCAGCTCGGCGAGGCGGAAGGGCTTGGTGACGTAGTCGTCGGCGCCCGCGTCCAGGCCGACGACGGTGTCCACCTCGTCGGCGCGGGCGGTCAGGATGAGGATCGGCACGGCGTGGCCCTCGGAGCGCAGCCGGCGGGCCACCTCCAGGCCGTCCATGCCGGGCAGCCCGAGGTCCAGCACGACGAGGTCGACGCCCCCCTGCATCCCGGCGTCCAGCGCGGTGGGGCCGTCCTCCCGCACCTCCACCTCGTACCCTTCCCGGCGCAGAGCGCGGGCCAGCGGCTCCGAAATGGACGCGTCGTCCTCGGCGAGCAGTACTCGGGTCATGAGCAGATGGTAGTCCGCCCGGCACAGCGCCAGACAGGAGATGCCATCCTGGGATGGGACCTTCGAAAGGCCGAGTGCGGTTCCGCCGCCACCTGTGATTGATGTCTCAAGACCTTCCATACCGGGCGGTGTCCTGCCGTATGGTGAATCAACGCCTGTAGCACCATGGGGACCTTTGGCCGCTTCTGCGCTGAAGGTCCTCATTCGTGTGCGGGCCGGTCCTCCCCGACCGGCCGTCAAAGGAATGACCTACGGCCGGGCCCCGCAGCGCAGAGCCGCGCGCAGGGGCGTGGATCCCGGTGGTCGCCGTCCCCGCTCCGTGATCCGGAGCGGCTCCCCGTGGGCGTGGGGTGGACGGCTCCCCGCCGGTGCCGGCTCCCCCCACCGGGCGCGCATCGCCTCATGAGCGCGTCCCGACCAGCAAGGAACGACCATGGCGTCAAGCCTGACGAAGGACTCGGTGCGCCCGGGCATCCCCGGTTCCGAGAAGACCTTCTTCGGCCACCCGAGGGGTCTGGCCACCCTCTTCATGACCGAGATGTGGGAGCGTTTCTCCTACTACGGCATGAGGGCTCTGCTCCCGCTGTACCTCGTCGCCCCCGGCGGCCTCGGCCTCAGCGCGGGCACGGCGACCGCGATCTACTCGGTCTACCTGTCGCTGGTGTACCTGCTGACGATGCCGGGCGGCTGGTTCGGCGACCGCGTCTGGGGTCCGCGCAAGACCGTCGCCATCGCCGGCGGCGTGATCATGCTCGGCCACCTCACGCTGGCGCTGCCCACCTCCGGCACGTTCTACGCGGGTCTCGGCCTGGTGGCCATCGGCTCCGGTCTGCTGAAGGCCAACATCTCCACGATGGTCGGCCAGCTCTACCAGGGCCCGGACGACGCGCGCCGGGACGGCGGCTTCACCGTCTTCTACATGGGCATCAACCTGGGTGCCTTCATCGCGCCGCTGACCATCGGCACCGTCGGTGAGAACGTCAACTGGCACCTCGGCTTCGCGCTGGCCGCGCTCGGCATGGGCCTGGGCGTCGTGCAGTTCCTGCTCGGCAGCCGGCACCTCGACCCGGTCTCCAGCGTCGTCCCCAAGCCGCTGTCCGACGCGGAGAAGTCCTCGACGCTGCGCAAGGCCGCGTTCTGGGCGGCCGTGGCGGTCGTCTTCTACGCGATCGTGGGCGGCACCGGCCACTACACCCTGAACTGGGTGCTGGTCCCGCTGACGCTGCTCGGCGTGATCATCCCGGTGATGGTGCTGGCCCGCATCAAGCGCGACCGGTCCCTGGACCGGGGCGAGCAGTCGAAGATGTCCGCGTACATCTGGTTCTTCGTCGCCGCGGCCGTGTTCTGGATGATCTACGACCAGGGCGGGTCGACGATGTCGATCTTCGCCGACTCCTCCGCGGAGAACAGCGTCCTCGGCTGGGGCTTCCCGGTCTCCTGGTACCAGTCGGTCAACCCGGTCTTCATCATGGCGCTGGCCCCGGTCTTCGCCGTGGTCTGGCTGGCGCTCGCCCGGCGCGGCAAGGAGCCGAGCACGGTCGTCAAGTTCTCCTTCGGCCTGATCCTGGTCGGCGCGTCCTTCTTCCTCTTCCTCGCCCCGCTGGGCATCGCGGAGGGCGGTCACAAGGCGGCGGCCATGTGGCTGGTGGCGATCTACTTCGTCCAGACCGTCGGTGAGCTGATGCTCTCCCCGGTCGGCCTGTCGGTGACGACGAAGATGGCGCCGGCGAAGTACGCCTCGCAGATGATGGGCGTCTGGTTCCTCGCGGTCACCGCCGGCGACGCCACGACCAGCCTGCTCTCCATCGCGGGCGTCGACCTGAACAAGACGGGCATCGTGGCCATGGAGGCCGCGGTCGCCGTCCTGGCGGGCTTCGCGGTGTGGATGTACCGGAAGCGGGTGCGGGAGCTGATGGGGGACGTGAACTAGTCCCTGCGGGGCTTGTGCAGGGTGCCTTGTGGAGGGCCATCTCGTCGGTGACGCCGACGCGGTGGCCCTCCGGGCGTGCGGGGGGGGCGGCTTCACGGGTGCCGGTCCGGGTGGGTGCACGGGGCTCTGCCCCGTACCCCGCCAGGGGCTCCGCCCCTGGACCCCGGCCTGTGCCCACCCGCCGCCCATCCTGGTCGGGCAGAGAGGTGCGCGATTACGCCGGGGCGCCCAGCTCTGCCCAGACGCGTTTGCCGGGGACGTCCGGGGTGCGCAGGACGCCCCAGTCGAGGCAGAGGCGTTGGACGATGAACATGCCGTGGCCGCCGGGGCGGCCCGCGCGGTGTGGGGTGCGGGGGGTCGGCTGGCCCGCGCCGCGGTCGGAGACCTCCAGGCGGATCACCTTGCGGTCGCAGGTGATCCACAGCTCGTCCGGCCCGTCGGCGTGCAGGCACGCGTTGGTGACCAGCTCGGAGACCACCAGCAGGACGTCCTCCGCGGCGGCCCGCCGGTCGGCGGTGTCGGAGGGCAGCCAGCCCCAGGCGTGCAGCGCCTCGCGGGTGAAGTCGCGGGCCAGCGGCACGACGCCGCTCTGGTCCGCGAAGCTCAGTCTGCGGACCAGGTGCCCACCGGACGTCTCCGCAGGAGCTTCCTGGACGGGCCCGGGGACGCCGTCCTCGGACGTCCCGGAAGCGCCGCTGGGCTCCGGGCCGCGGTCGCCCGGCGAGCAGGGCCGGGTGGTGCTCATCAGCGCTTCACCTCACCGATTCACCAGTTCACATTTCACGTCGTACACGTCATTGGCACCGCACCGGTTCCCGCCGTACGGCCGAGTCGTCCGCCCGGAGGCGCCGGCCGCCCGGCGTTCGACGGGCTCAGGAACTCTCCTGCCCGACCGGACCGGCCGAACACCCCTGTATTCGGCACGAATCACAGGAAGGGGCCGGAACGCCGGCCACAGGGGCCGCACAGGGCCCACTCAGGGGCCCGTCGCCGCACGGTCGGGAAAAGAGTCTCAGCCGGAGTCGTCGGCCAGCGCCGACTCGAGCGAGTCGTGGATGGTGAAGACCGCTTCCGCGCCCGTGATCTCGAACACACGCGCCACCACCGGCTGCATGTCCACCAGATGCACGCCGCCGCCCGCGGCCTCCGCCTTCAGCCGCGCCCCGAGCAGCACGTTCAGCCCGGTGGAGTCGCAGAACTCCAGGCGCGAGCAGTCCACGACGAGCCGCGTGAATCCCTTGGAGAGGCACTCCTCCAGCGGCTCTCGCAACAGGTCGGCGGTGTGGTGGTCCAGCTCACCCGCCGGCGTTACGACGGCGCTGCGGCCCTCTTCGCGCACCTCAACCAGAAGCCGGCCCGACTGGGCGCTGCCGACCGTCCCGCGGTCCATGCCGTTTCTTCTCCCGAGGTCGTGACTGCTCTGACGCCCTCGCACCTTACGCCCTCCCGCCCCGCCCCGACACCCGAACAACCGCACACAAACGGACATACCCTCGCAGAACACACTTGCGAGAGGCTCGGTAAACCCGGTAGGGCTATAGGAACACGCAAATCGACACGGTCGGCCATGGAGGCGCCGCACACCGCAGTGCACGTTTTGGCTTCGGCAGCCGTATGCCGAGAACGATGGAGGACACCATGTCACCCCGGCTCGACGGATCGCGTACCCAGAATGCGACGTCGACACCCCCTCCGGAACATCTGGATCCCATCGAGCGGACCGACGGGGGCGTCGACCACGACGACCTGCTCGCCGGTCTCCCGGACATCCCCGCCTACGACGAGGTGGCCCCGGCCGACGCCCGGGCCCTGTCCCGGACCCTCTTCGGGCGTCTGGAGTCGCTGGAGGAAGGCACCCACGAGCACGCGTACGTACGCAACACGCTCGTCGAGCTGAACCTCGCGCTGGTCAAGTTCGCCGCCTCCCGCTTCCGTTCGCGCAGCGAGCCGATGGAGGACATCATCCAGGTCGGCACGATCGGCCTGATCAAGGCGATCGACCGCTTCGAGCTGTCGCGCGGTGTGGAGTTCCCCACGTTCGCGATGCCCACCATCATCGGCGAGATCAAGCGCTTCTTCCGCGACACCTCGTGGTCCGTGCGCGTCCCGCGCCGCCTCCAGGAGCTGCGCCTCGACCTGGCCAAGGCCGGCGACGAGCTGGCCCAGCGCCTGGACCGCGCCCCGACGGTGACCGAACTGGCCGAGCACCTCGGGCTGTCCCGCGAGGAGGTCGTCGAGGGCATGGCGGCGTCCAACGCGTACACCGCCTCGTCGCTGGACGCCCAGCCGGAGGACGACGACGCCGAGGGCACCCTCGCCGACCGCATCGGCTACGAGGACCACGGGATCGAGGGCATCGAGTACGTCGAGTCGCTGAAGCCGCTGATCGCCGAACTCCCCGTCCGCGACCGGAAGATCCTCTCGCTGCGCTTCGTGGCGGGCCTGACCCAGTCGGAGATCGGCGAGGAGCTGGGCATCTCCCAGATGCACGTCTCGCGCCTGCTGTCCCGGACCCTGGTCCGGCTGCGCAAGGGCCTCACCGTCGAGGAGTGAGCCGCGCCGGGTGAGTGCGCACGTCTTTCAGGGGGCGGTCCGTTGTCGGACCGCCCCCTTTCGACGTCCGCTCAGACCTCGCGCACGCCCCGCCGCCACACCCCGGACACCAGCGGCACGCCCGGCCGGTAGGCCAGGTGGACGTGGCTGGGCGCGTCCAGGAGCGCCAGGTCGGCGTACGCGCCCGGGGCGAGGCGTCCGACGTCCTCGCGGCGCAGGGCCGCCGCGCCGCCCCCCGTGGCCGCCCACAGGGCCTCGTCCGGCGTCATCCCCATGTCCCGCACCGCGAGGGCGATGCAGAAGGGCACGGAGGAGGTGAAGGACGAACCGGGGTTGCAGTCGGTGGACAGCGCGACCGTCACGCCCGCGTCGAGCAGGCGCCGGGCGTCCGGCCACTCGGCGCGGGTGGAGAACTCGGCGCCGGGCAGCAGCGTGGCGACCGTGTCGCCGCTCGCCAGGGCGTCCACGTCGGCGTCGGTGAGGTGCGTGCAGTGGTCGGCGCTGGCCGCGTCCAGCTCGACGGCGAGCTGCACCCCGGGGCCGTGGGTGAGCTGGTTGGCGTGGATGCGGGGGTGCAGGCCCTTGGCCTTGCCGGCGGTGAGGATCGCGCGGGCCTGGTCGCCGTCGAAGGCGCCGCGCTCGCAGAAGACGTCGATCCAGCGGGCGTGCGGGGCGCAGGCGTCCAGCATCTCGCCGGTGACCAGGGCGACGTAGGCCGCCGGGTCGTCGGCCAGCTCGGGGGCGACGATGTGGGCGCCGAGGTAGGTGACCTCGTCGGTGTGGCGGGCGGCGACGGCCAGGGCGCGGGACTCGTCGGCGGTGGTCAGGCCGTAGCCCGACTTCGTCTCGAAGGTCGTGGTGCCCTGACGCAGCGCCTCGCCGAGGTAGCGGACGAGCCCCGCCTCCAGCTCCGCGTCGCTCGCGGCGCGGGTGGCGGCGACCGTGGTGCGGATGCCGCCGGCGCTGTAGGCGCGGCCGGACATGCGGGCGTTGAACTCCTCGGTGCGGTCGCCCGCGAAGAGCAGGTGCGAGTGGGAGTCCACGAAGCCCGGGATCACCGCCCGGCCACCCGCGTCGACCCGATTGTCAGTGGCGGGTGCTTTGCTTGCTTCACCGGTCCACACGACGCGGTCGCCCTCGATGACGACGACCGCGTCCCGGACCAGTCCGAGTGGGGAGTTGTCGCCGAGGGAGGGGTCGTTCGTGACGAGTGTGGCGATGTTCGTGATGGCGGTGCTGGTGCTCATGGCGTCCTCGGTGGCCTGGGTGGGGGTCGGTCGGCGGGCCGTGCTCACTCGCTCAGCGCGGCCACGGCCCGGGCGAGGGCCTGCGGCACGTCGGGGACGAGGGTGTGCGTCCCGTCGCGCACGATCTGGCGGCTGTTCACCACGGTGTGCCGTACGTCGGCTCCCGTCGCCGCGAATACGGCCGTCTCGGCGCCGAGCCGGGCCGGTGCGCCTGCCGTCCTGACGGAGTCGAGGGCGATCGTGGTGAAGTCGGCGCGGGCGCCGGCCTCGATGACGCCCACGTCGTCCCAGCCGAGCGCCGCGTGCCCGTCCACGGAGGCGGCGCGCAGCAGCGCGGCGGCCGTCCAGTGGCCCCGGGTGCGGGTGCGCAGCCGCTCGTTCAGCTCCATCGCGCGCGCCTCCTCGAAGAGGTCGATGAGGGCGTGGCTGTCGGAACCGAGGGAGAGCGGTGAGCCCGCCCGCTGGAGGGCGACGGCGGGGCCGATGCCGTCGGCCAGGTCGCGCTCGGTCGTCGGGCACATGCAGGTGCCGGTGGAGGTGCCGCCGAGCAGCGCGATGTCGTCGTGCGTGAGGTGCGTGTTGTGGACGCCGGTGGTGCGCGGCCCGAGCACGCCGTGGTCGGCGAGCAGGCGGGTGGGCGTGCGGCCGTGCGCCTGGAGGCAAGCCTCGTTCTCGGCGGTCTGCTCGGACAGGTGCACGTGCAGCGGGGCCCGCCGCTCCTCGGCCCACCGCCCCACCGTCGCCAACTGGTCAGCCGGCACCGCCCGTACGGAGTGCACGGCCGCCCCGATCCGTGCGTGATCCCGTTCCTTGAGAAGTGAAGAGCGTTCGGCCCAGGCCGCGGCCGTGCCGTCGGAGAAGCGCCGCTGGTGGGCCTGCGGCGGCTGCCCGAAGCCGGCGGAGAGGTAGCAGGTGTCGAGGAGGGTGATGCGGATGCCGGCCTCGGCGGCGGCGGCGATGAGGGCCTCGCCCATGGCGTTGGGGTCGGCGTAGCGGGTGCCGCCGCGGGCGTGATGCAGGTAGTGGAACTCGCCGACGGCGGTGATGCCGGCCAGCGCCATCTCGGCGTACACCGCGCGGGCCAGCTCGTGGTAGCTCTCCGGGGTGAGCCGGTCGGCGACGGAGTACATGACCTCGCGCCAGGTCCAGAAGGTGCCGGAGCCGCCCTGCACGGTGGCGCGCAGGGCGCGGTGGAAGGCGTGCGAATGGGCATTGGCCAGCCCCGGCAGGGTCAGGCCGCGCAGGGGTTCGGCGCCCGGCGGCGGGGCGGGCGTGTCCTGGCGTACGGCGGCGATCCGGCCGTCGGCCACCTCCAGGACGACGCCCGGCTCGACGCGGTCGCCGAGCCAGGCGTGCTCAAGCCAGTACGTCCGGGTCGGCGCGGTGCTGGGCGTCGTCGGCGTCGTCACGTGCAGGCCAGTCCTTCCAGTACGTCGGCGAGTGCGGTCACCCCGGCGGTGCAGTCGTCCTCCGTGGCGGACTCGGCCGGGGAGTGCGAGACGCCGGTGGGGTTGCGCACGAACAGCATGGCGGTCGGGATGCTCGCGGAGAGGATCCCGGCGTCGTGTCCCGCGCCGGTGCCGAGGACGGGCACGGTCAGGCCCTCGTGGGCGGTGCCCAGGATGCGGGCCAGCTCGTCGCGCAGGGCGTGGTCGAACTCCACGACCGGGGTGAAGGACTCCCGGACCACGTCGAGGTCGACCCCGTGCGCGTCGGCACAGGCGCGGGCGGCCTTCTCCACTCCCCCGACCACGGCGTCCAGGGCCGGCTGGTCGGCGGCGCGGGAGTCGAGCCAGCCGCGCACCAGGGAGGGGATGGCGTTGACGCCGTTCGGCTCGACGGCGATCTTGCCGAAGGTGGCGACGGCACCGGCGAGTTCGGCCTCCCGGCGGGCGGCGAGGACGGTCTCCGCGTAGCTCAGCATCGGGTCGCGGCGGTCGGCGAGCCGGGTGGTGCCGGCGTGGTTGGCCTCGCCGCGGAAGTCGAACCGCCAGCGGCCGTGCGGCCAGATGGCGCTGGCGATGCCGATCGCGTCCCCGGACAGGTCCAGGGCGCGGCCCTGCTCGACGTGGAGTTCGACGAAGGAGCCGATGCGGGCCAGGCGTTCGGGGTCGGGCCCGATGGCGTCCGGGTCGTGCCCGGCGGCCTCCATGGCGCGCGGCAGCGTGACCCCGTCGCCGTCGGTGAGGCGGTGGGCCTGCTCGGTGGTGAGGGCGCCCGCGGTGAGCCGGGAGCCGACGCAGGCGAGCCCGAAGCGGGCGCCCTCCTCGTCGCCGAAGTTGACGATGGCGAGGGGCTTGGTGAACCGCGCCCCCCGCGCGCGCAGTTCGTCCAGGGCGGCGAAGGCGGAGACGACACCCAGGGGGCCGTCGAAGGCGCCGCCGTCGGGCACCGAGTCCAGGTGGGAGCCGGTGACGACGGCGTCCCCGGCGGCCGGGTCGCCGAGCCAGGCCCACTGGTTGGCGTTGCGGTCCAGCTCGTAGGTGAGGCCGCGGGACTCGGCCTGCTCGCGGAACCAGGCCCGGCAGTCGGTGTCGGCGCCGGTCCAGGCGTGCCGCCGGTAGCCGCCGGAGGCGGAGCTGCGGCCGACCGGCAGCAGCTCCGTCCACATGCTGTGGAAGCTCACCGCGCGTCACCCTCGCGCATCGGCACCCGCACGTCGCGCTCGGCGGCCACCGTGTCGGCGATGTCGTAGCCGGCGTCGACGTGCCGGATGACGCCCATGCCGGGGTCGTTGGTGAGCACGCGGCGGATCTTCTCGCCGGCCAGCGCGGTGCCGTCGGCGACCGTCACCTGCCCGGCGTGGATGGAGCGGCCCATGCCGACGCCGCCGCCGTGGTGCAGGGAGACCCAGGAGGCGCCGGAGGCCACGTTGACCATGGCGTTGAGCAGCGGCCAGTCGGCGATGGCGTCGGAGCCGTCGAGCATGGCCTCGGTCTCGCGGTACGGGGAGGCGACGGAGCCGCAGTCCAGGTGGTCGCGGCCGATGACGACCGGCGCGGCCAGCTCGCCGCTCGCGACCATGTCGTTGAACCGCTCGCCGGCCTTGTCGCGCTCGCCGTAGCCGAGCCAGCAGATGCGGGCGGGCAGGCCCTGGAAGTGGACGCGCTCGCCGGCCATCTTGATCCAGCGGGCCAGGGACTCGTTCTCGGGGAAGAGGTCGAGGATCGCCTTGTCGGTCTTGGCGATGTCGGACGCCTCACCGGACAGGGCGGCCCAGCGGAAGGGGCCCTTGCCCTCGCAGAACAGGGGGCGGATGTAGGCGGGCACGAAGCCGGGGAAGGCGAACGCCCGGTCGTAGCCGGCGAGCTGGGCCTCGCCGCGGATGGAGTTGCCGTAGTCGAAGACCTCGGCGCCGGCGTCCTGGAAGCCGACCATGGCCTCCACGTGCTTCGCCATCGACTCGCGGGCCCGGGTGGTGAAGCCGGCCGGGTCCTTGAGGGCGGCGTCGGCCATGTCCTCGAAGGCGATGCCGGTGGGCAGGTAGGCCAGCGGGTCGTGGGCGGAGGTCTGGTCGGTGACGATGTCGATGGGGGCGTCCATCGCGAGCAGCTGCGGCACCAGCTCGGCGGCGTTGCCGAGCACGCCGATGGAGAGCGGGCGGCGGGCGTCGCGGGCCTCGGTGGCGAGCTGGAGGGCGTGGTCGAGGCTGTCGGCCCTGACGTCGAGGTAGCGGTGCTCGATGCGGCGGTCGATGGCGCGGGGGTCGCAGTCGATGCAGATGGCGACGCCGTCGTTCATGGTGACGGCGAGCGGCTGGGCGCCGCCCATGCCGCCGAGGCCCGCGGTGAGGGTGATGGTGCCGGCGAGGGTGCCGCCGAACTTCTTCGCGGCGACGGCGGAGAAGGTCTCGTAGGTGCCCTGGAGGATGCCCTGGGTGCCGATGTAGATCCAGGAGCCGGCGGTCATCTGACCGTACATGGTCAGGCCGAGGGCCTCCAGGCGGCGGAACTCCTCCCAGTTGGCCCAGTCGCCGACCAGGTTGGAGTTGGCGATGAGGACGCGCGGGGCCCACTCGTGGGTCTGCATGACGCCGACCGGGCGGCCGGACTGGACGAGCATCGTCTCGTCACGCTTGAGGCCCTCCAGGGTGCGGACCATGGCGTCGAAGGAGCGCCAGTCGCGGGCCGCCTTGCCGGTGCCGCCGTAGACGACGAGCTTGTCGGGGTGCTCGGCGACCTCGGGGTCGAGGTTGTTCTGGAGCATCCGCAGCGCGGCCTCCTGCTGCCAGCCCTGGGCGCTCAGCTGCGTGCCGCGGGGCGCGCGGACGGGGCGGGGTCCGGACATGGGATGCCTCCTGGTGACTGTCTGCTCCTGGCGGATGGTGCCGGGCGCGGGTGCGCGGATGCTAACTACAGCTATTCACATCCTGGCTCGCTGAATAGAGCTAGTCAACACCGGGCGGTGCGGCGCGGGCGCGGCGCGGGTGTTTGGGTGGGGCGTATGGGTGACCACAGGGAAGGGACGGCCGTGGACCAGCTGAGCGGCGGGACGGACACGACGGACGCCTCCGGGGCGGTGGCGGCGGCCCGCCGGGACCGCGCGGTGCGGGCCGCCGTGGCGCAGGGGCTGCTCGGCCCGGACACGCCGCTGGTCGGGCTGCTCGACGTGGCCGGGATACGGGAGTCGGCGGCCGAGCTGCGGGCGGCCTTCGCGGCGGTGGCGGCGCCGGGCACGCCGGTGCTGCACGCCTTCGCGGTGAAGGCGGCGCCGCTGGTGCCGGTGCTGCGGCTGCTGCACGAGGAGGGCGTCGGGGCCGAGGTGGCGAGCCCCGGGGAGCTGGCCCTGGCCCGGGCGGCGGGGGTGCCGGCGGAGCGCACGGTGCTCGACTCGCCCGCCAAGACGCCGGCCGAGCTGCGCGAGGCGCTGGCCTCGGGCGTCGCGCTCAACGCGGACAACCCGCAGGAGGTGGCCCGCCTGGACGCCCTGGTCGCCGCCGCCACCGGCCCGCTCCCCCCGCTGGGCGTCCGCGTGAACCCGCAGATCGGCGGCGGCTCCATCGAGGCCCTGTCGACGGCGACGGCGACCTCGAAGTTCGGGGTGGCGCTGCGCGACGAGGGGGCGCGGGAGTGGGTGGTGCGGGCCTACCTGGAGCGGCCGTGGCTGACCCGGCTGCACGCGCACACCGGGTCGCAGGGCATCCCGCTGGCCCTGATGGCGAAGGGCGTCGCGGCGGCGTACGCGCTGGCCGAGGAGATCAACGAGCGGGCCGGGCGCCGCCAGGTCGACACCCTCGACATCGGCGGCGGGCTGCCGGTGAACTTCGCCTCGGACGCGACGACACCGACGTACGCGGAGTACGCGCGGGTGCTGCGCGAGGCGGTGCCGGGGCTGTTCGACGGGCGGTACGGCCTGGTCACCGAGTTCGGGCGGTCGCTGCTGGCCAAGCACGGCACGGTGGTGGCGCGGGTGGAGTACGCCAAGAGCGCCGGGGGCCGGCCGGTCGCGGTGACCCACGCGGGCGTGCAGGTGGCGACGCGGACGGTGTACGCGCCGGGCGCGTGGCCGCTGCGGATCGCCGCGTACGACGCCGGGGGCCGGCCCAAGACGGGTCCGGAGGTGGTGCAGGACGTGGCGGGCCCGGCCTGCTTCGCCGGCGACCTGCTGGCCACCGGCCGGGCGCTCCCGCTCCTGGAGCAGGGCGACTACGCGGCGGCGCTGGACACGGGGGCGTACTACTTCGCCCACCACTACGCGTACAACTCGCTCGCGCGCCCGGCCGTGTACGGCTTCCTGACGGGCGGCGACGGGGACGGGTCCGGGGCCGGGTCCGGGGAGGTCGCCTTCGCGACCGTGCGGGAGGAGCAGTCGGTCGCGGAGATCGTGGCGGAGGCGGGCGGCGCGCGGGCGGCGGCGCTGACCTCGCTGGCGTAGGGGACGGGGCGGTCAGACCGTCGCGCCGGTGCGGCGGCGGTGGGTGTCGCCCGCGGCCACGCCCGTGGTGCGGTAGGAGCGGGCCGGCTTGCCCGCCGGGCGGCCGGCGCGCCGGGAGAGCCGGTCGACGCGGACCCAGAACAGGGCGTCCGCCTCCTGCTCGCGGCGGCCGAGCCAGGCGGCCTTGAGCCAGAGGCCCACCCCGCAGCCGGCCAGCAGCATGCCGCCCGCCGCCGGCACGGCGAAGTCGCTGCCCAGCGCGGCGGCGAAGGCGAGCAGCAGCCACCAGCGGTGCCCGCGGCGCCAGTCGCGCACGCTCACCGCGCGGTCCTGGAGCACGTCGTGCCGGCCGGCGCGGGTGGCCGGGCGGGCCAGTGCCAGGTACCGGCCCCGGCCGAGGTACGACACGAGCGCCGCCGCGATGAGGAACAGCGCGGCGCCGGCCAGTACGCCGATCCGGCGCCCGGTCAGCCCCGGCACCGCGAGGCCGAGGCCCGCCGCGACCACGCCCAGCCACCACAGCGGGGCCGCCCCCGCCCGTACGACGACGGCGACCCGCGCCAGTCCGTGTCCGCCACGCGCCATGAGCGTCCTCCCTGTCCCCACCGGCCGGTCAGGACAGGGAAGCTAACCGGGCAACGTGAGACGAGCCTGAGAACTCCGCCCGCCACCGGCGACTCGGCTCACTCCACGAACAGCCCGCGCGCCACCGCCTCCGCGTCGAACTCCTCCAGCCGGGCCTGCGCGTCCGGCAGGCCGTCGCACATGGACTCCAGGAGCACCCGGCCGAGCAGCATCGGCGCGCAGGCCGTGTCGAAGGCGAGCCCCGTGCCGACGGCGGCGGGCAGCAGCAGGTCGGAGACCTTGGCGACCGGCGCGAAGGCGGAGTCGGCGACGGTGACCACCGTGAGCCCGGCCTCCTTGGCGTGGGCGAGGGTGTCGACGACCTCGCGCGGATGGCGCGGCAGCGCGAAGCAGAGCAGGGCGCTCGCCCCGGCCCGCACGGCGGCGTCGATGCGGTCGTGGAGCATCGTGCCGCCCTCGTTGAGCAGCCGGACGTCCGGGTGGACCTTGGCGGCGAAGTAGGCGAAGCCGTGTGCCTGGGCCGCCGCCGCCCGCAGCCCGAGGACCACCAGCGGCCGGCTGCCGGCCAGCACCCGCCCCGCCTCGCGCACCGGCGCCGGGTCGGCGAGCGCCTCGGCGAGGTGCCGCAGGTTCTCGATCTCGGCCTCCACGGCCTGCTGGTACTCGTTGTAGGCCCCGGAGTCCGCGGCCGGCTCGGCCGGGGCCACCTCGCGCAGGTGCCGGCGGAGCGCCGGGTAGCCGTCGAAGCCGAGGGCGACCGCGAAGCGGGTCACGGACGGCTGGCTGACGCCGGCCAGCTCGGCCAGCTCCACGCTGGACAGGTAGGGCACCTCGGCGGCCCGGCGCACCATGCTGTGCGCGATGCGCCGCTGCGTGGGCGTCAGCCGGTGCCCCTCGAAGAGCTGCTGAAGCCGCGCGGCCGGGCTGTCCGTCCCGCTCCCACTCATGCCGTCACCCTCATGACCCTCTGCTCCCCCGGCCTATTCACGATTCCTGACGTCTGCATACCGTTATACAGCGAAAGCCGGGGGCTAACCCCAGTGCCGACCGGCGCCCCCGCTGCCTACCGTGTGGCGCATGACGGGAATGGACGCGCACGACACCGACCTGAAGAGGGAACTCGACGCCACCTTGCACACCCGCAGGGAGCTGGGCGAGGAGTACGAGGCCGCGCTGGTGGAGTCCTTCCTGGAGAAGGTCGACCAGCGGATCGACGGCGCCGTGGAGCGCCGGGTGCGCCGGCAGCTGGCGGAGCGGCAGATGACGGAGGTCCGGGACAGCCGGACGCCGCGGGCGACGGACTCCTGGGGCGAGCGGTTCGGGTTCGGCATCGTCAGCCTGGTGCTCGCCGTGCCGCTCTCGGCGATCGGCGGCGGCGTCGCCCATCTCCCCGGCCTGCTGGTGGCCTGGGGCGGCATCGTCGGCGTGAACGTGGTGCAGGCCGCGCGCGGCAACCCCGGCCTGTTCTCCTTCGGCCGCCGCGCGCGACGCGACGAGGACCGCTGGGCGGACTGACCGCACCCGGGACAGGGGTTTGTCGCGGGGACCGCCGCACCCCCATCACTGGGGGGCGGGACGACGGCGGTCCCCGCGAGGGACGCGGGCCGGCCGCGAGGGCCGGGTGGCGCGTCCGTGGCGTCCGTGGAGGTCCGGGAGCCGCTCCGGAAGGTCCTTGACGCCGTTCGGTGCCGGCCGGGGCGGGGAGCCGCTCCCGCCCTGCCGACATCCACTACTGTGCCGGGCGCGTGTTAAGCGTGTGCTGCGCGGACGTGACGCGTGCGTACCACTTCCGCGAAGCCGCCGGCCGGTTCCGCGAAGCCAGCGCCGGCCGGCGGGCACCGGCCCGCTAGCCGTTACTTGCCGTTCTTCGCCAGGAAGGACAGCAGGTCCTGGCGGCTGACGACGCCGGTCGGCCGGCCCTCGACCAGCACGATCGCCGCGTCCGCCGCGCCGAGCACCGACATCAGGTCCGCGACCGGCTCGCCGGAGCCGACCTGCGGCAGCGGGGCCGACACGTGCTTCTCCAGCGGGTCCTCCAGGGAGGCGCGCTTGGTGAACAGGGCGTCGAGCAGCTCCCGCTCCACCACCGAGCCGACGACCTCGGCGGCCATCACGTCCGGGTGGCCGGCGCCGGGCTTGACGATGGGCATCTGCGAGACGCCGTACTCGCGCAGCACCTCGATGGCCTCGCCGACGGTCTCGTCCGGGTGCATGTGGACCAGGGAGGGGATGGAGCCGCCCTCCTTGTGGTTCAGGACCTCGGCGACGCGGGCGCTGGGGCCGGCGTCCTCCAGGAAGCCGTAGTCGGCCATCCACTCGTCGTTGAAGATCTTGCTGAGGTAGCCGCGGCCGCTGTCCGGGAGCAGCACGACCACCACGTCGTCCTCGCCGAGCCGCTCGGCGACCCGCAGCGCCGCGACGACGGCCATGCCGCAGGAGCCGCCCACCAGGAGGCCCTCCTCCTTGGCCAGGCGCCGGGTCATCTGGAAGGAGTCCTTGTCGGAGACGGGGACGATCTCGTCGGCGACGGTGCGGTCGTACGCCGTCGGCCAGAAGTCCTCGCCGACGCCCTCCACCAGGTAGGGCCGCCCGGAGCCACCGGAGTACACGGACCCCTCCGGGTCGGCGCCGATCACCTGGACGGCGCCGTCGCTGGCCTCCTTGAGGTAGCGGCCGGTGCCGGAGATGGTGCCGCCGGTGCCGACGCCGGTGACGAAGTGGGTGAGCTTCCCCGCCGTCTGCTCCCACAGCTCGGGTCCGGTGGAGTGGTAGTGGGAGAGCGGGTTGTGCGGGTTGGAGTACTGGTCGGGCTTCCAGGCGCCCGGGGTCTCGCGGACCAGGCGGTCGGAGACGTTGTAGTACGAGTCCGGGTGCTCGGGGTCGACCGCGGTGGGGCAGACGACGACCTCGGCGCCGTAGGCGCGCAGCACGTTGATCTTGTCGGTGGACACCTTGTCCGGGCAGACGAAGATGCAGTGGTACCCCTTCTGCTGGGCCACGATGGCGAGCCCGACGCCGGTGTTGCCGCTGGTCGGCTCGACGATCGTGCCGCCCGGCCTCAGCTCCCCGCTCTGCTCGGCGGCCTCGATCATCCGCAGGGCGATGCGGTCCTTCACCGAGCCGCCGGGGTTGAAGTACTCCACCTTGGCCAGGACGGTCGCCCTGAGGCCCTTGGTCACGCTGTTGAGCCGCACCAGCGGGGTGTTGCCGACGAGGCTGATCATCGAGTCGTGGAATTGCACCGTTGTCTCCGGATGCCGCAAAAGGGGTGGTCGTGGTGGTGCCGCCAGCCTATGGCCTGCCGCGCGTCGGGTGGCCCGTGCCGGTCGTTCACTCCCCGTTGCGATTGAGCGACGGTGCGTGCGGGGCAAGCACTGGGTGTAGGGCACAGTGGGAGGTGGCGGCGACGTATGACGAGCATGTCGAGGGCGAGGACGGCCCGGCGGATCGCGACCGGCGCGGCGTACGGCGGCGGCGGGATCGGCCTGGCCGGCGCGGCGGCGGTGGGTCTGCTGCTCGCGGAGGTGCAGCTGGCCCGGCGCCGGGTGGGCAACGGGACGTCCGGGCGGGTGCCGAACGCCGAGGGGGTCTACGGGGACGGACCCGTGGTGGCCGGTGAGCCGCCGCTGCGGCTGCTGATGCTGGGCGACTCCACGGCGGCCGGGCAGGGCGTGCACCGGGCGGGGCAGACGCCGGGGGCGCTGCTGGCGGCGGGGCTCGCGGCGGTGGCGGAGCGGCCGGTGGAGCTGCGGTCGGTGGCGTCGCCGGGGGCGCGGTCGGACGACCTGGACCGGCAGGTGGCGCTGGGGCTGGCGGATCCGGCCCTGCCGCCCGACGTCTGCGTGATCATGATCGGGGCGAACGACGTCACGCACCGGATGCCGGCCACCCAGTCGGTGCGGTACCTGTCGGGGGCGGTGCGGCGGCTGCGGACCACGGGGGCGGAGGTGGTGGTCGGCACCTGTCCCGACCTGGGGACGATCGAGCCGGTGCGGCAGCCGTTGCGGTGGGTGGCCCGGCGGACCTCTCGGCAATTGGCGGCGGCGCAGACGATCGGGACGGTGGAGCAGGGCGGGCGGACGGTGTCGCTGGGCGACCTGCTCGGGCCCGAGTTCGCGGAGAATCCGCGGGAGCTGTTCGGCCCGGACAACTACCACCCCTCGGCGGAGGGGTATGCCACGGCGGCGATGGCCGTGCTGCCGTCCGTCTGCGCGGCGCTCGGGCTGTGGCCGGCGGACGAGGAGCGGCCCGACGCGCTGCGGCGCGAGGGGTTCCTCCCGGTGGCCCGCGCCGCGGCCGAGGCCGCCTCGGAGGCCGGCACGGAGGTCGCCGCCGCGATGCCGACGGGGCCGCGGGGGCCGTGGGCCCTGCTGAAGCGCCGGCGGCGCCGTCGGGTGACGGAGACGGAGCCGGCGGGGGCGGCGCAGCGCAGGTGACCGCCGGTCGGGTGCGGGGCGTTGCGCATCCAGGCCCGCCAGAGGTGAACGCCGGTCCGGTGCGGGGCGGGGCGTGGCGCAACTCGGCGCAGCGAGGTGCCGCTGCGCCCACCCGTGCCGCCCCAGCGGCACGACTGCCCGCAGCTGGGCAGACAGGCCGGCGGGACTGCAACGCCCCAGGGGCGCGGGGAACTGCGCGACCAGCCACGACGCGCCCGCAGCCGACGAAGCACCCTGCCCCCGCCCGACCTCGACCGCCCAACCCCCGGAGGGCCAAGCAAGCGCTTGGACAGTTGCGGCCCATGTCACACCGCCCCAGCCGTGACCCAGGCCATACGTCCGGGTAACTTCCAGACAGCAGCCAGCCACCCCTCGTCGACGCCACTGGAGCCGTGATGCCCGAAGCCGTGATCGTCTCTGCCGCCCGTTCCCCGATCGGCCGGGCCTTCAAGGGCTCGCTGAAGGACCTGCGTCCCGACGACCTGGCCGCCACGATCATCCAGGCCGCCCTCGCCAAGGTCCCCGAGCTGGAACCCCGCGACATCGACGACCTGATGCTCGGCTGCGGCCTGCCCGGCGGTGAGCAGGGCAACAACCTCGGCCGGATCGTCGCCGTACAGATGGGCATGGACCACCTCCCGGGCTGCACGATCACCCGGTACTGCTCCTCGTCGCTCCAGACCTCCCGCATGGCCCTGCACGCCATCAAGGCCGGCGAGGGCGACGTCTTCCTCTCGGCCGGCGTCGAGATGGTCTCCCGGTTCGCCAAGGGCAACTCCGACAGCCTGCCCGACACCCGCAACCCCCTCTTCGCCGAGGCCGAGGCCCGCACCGAGGCCGTCGCCCAGCAGGAGGGCACCACCTGGCACGACCCGCGCGAGGACGGCCTGGTCCCCGACCCGTACATCGCGATGGGCCAGACCGCGGAGAACCTGGCCCGCTCCAAGGGCGTCACCCGGCAGGAGATGGACGAGTTCGGCGTCCGCTCGCAGAACCTCGCCGAGGAGGCCATCAAGAACGGCTTCTGGGACCGCGAGATCACCCCGGTCACGCTCCCCGACGGCACCGTGGTGTCCAAGGACGACGGCCCCCGGGCCGGCGTCACCCTGGAGGGCGTCCAGGGCCTCAAGCCCGTCTTCCGCCCCGATGGCCTGGTCACCGCCGGCAACTGCTGCCCGCTGAACGACGGCGCCGCCGCGCTGGTCATCATGAGCGACACCAAGGCCCGCGAGCTGGGCCTGACCCCGCTCGCCCGGATCGTCTCCACCGGCGTCTCCGGCCTCTCCCCCGAGATCATGGGCCTGGGCCCGGTCGAGGCCAGCAAGCAGGCCCTCAAGCGGGCCGGCCTGGGCATCGGCGACATCGACCTGGTCGAGATCAACGAGGCGTTCGCCGCCCAGGTCATCCCCTCCTACCAGGACCTCGGCATCCCGCTGGAGAAGCTGAACGTCAACGGCGGCGCCATCGCCGTCGGCCACCCCTTCGGCATGACCGGCGCCCGCATCACCGGCACGCTGATCAACTCCCTCCAGTGGCACGACAAGCAGTTCGGCCTGGAGACGATGTGCGTCGGCGGCGGCCAGGGCATGGCCATGGTCATCGAGCGCCTCAACTGACCGCGACCGACCCTCGGTAGCCACGGGGGGACCCAGCGTCACAGAACGGCCCGGAACCCTTCGCTCGTCAGGGTTCCGGGCCGCTTTGTGACCCAATCTCCCCCATGATGTGACCTATCTCCCCCGCCTCACCGTCTCCGCAGGTCAGACTGGTCGCCTCCACCCCGTCCGGGACCAAAGACCTGTCCGGTTCGTGACGTTGTGCACTGACAACCGGTCGGCGCACCCCGCAGGCTGAGGTAGTAAGTCGGGGGTCGACTTTGAACCGGGAGTACGTCAGTGAGCGCCATGCCGATCGCCCTGCTGCTCACCACGGCAGCCACCGGCGCCGTGGGCGTCGCCGTCCTGCGCACCGTCCTCGTGCTGCGCAGGCAGGTGACCGCCCTCACCACCGAGCTGACCGAGAGCCGGGCCGCCACCGCGCACGCGGCCCGTGTCCCGGCCGCCCGCACGGAGACCGACGCCGACGCGATACGGGCCGCCGTCGCGGAGGCCCTCGCCGAGGAGCGGGAGCGGGAACTGGCCGAGGCACGGGCCTTCTGGGCCGCCCAGGAGTCCCGCGACGCGTCCGACGCGCCGCTGCTGCTCGGCCTGTCCGACAGCGAGCTGTTCCTGCCCCGGCAGGCCGACTTCGCCGGCCTGGAGCCGGTCACCGAGCCGGGCGTCGCGGACGCCGACGAGTCGGCCGGGGACTCCCCGGAGCTGGCCGCCGCCCGCCGCCGCCACCCCTCGCACCCCGACTTCGTACCGCACGCCGCGTCGGCGGCCGGTGACCACGAGGGCACGGTGGCCGCGCTGGAGCGCCTCGCCGAGGAGGGCGTCGCGCTGGCGGACGTCCGCCCGGGCCCGCTGGGCACGCTGGACGTGTACGTGTTCGCCGACGGCACCACCCTGTGCATGACGCCGGGCCACCGGGAGACCGCGGAGCGCCTGGCCGCCGCGCTGGGCGCGGACACCACGCCGTACCTGCTGGGCGGCTCGGGCGTCTCCGGCGCCTACACGCTGACCTTCGCCTGCGGCGAGGAGAGCGTGTACATCCTGGCCGACCGGGTCATCGCGTCCCTCTGAGCCATCCCGGCTCAGACGGCGGCCCGCTTACGGGCCTCCTCCACCAGCCGCACCGCCTCACCCACCTCGCCCTCGTCGGCCAGCACGAGGGCGAGGTCGTGCGCGGCCACGGCGATCTGGTCGGCGACGGCGAACATCCCGGCGTCCGGCATCTCGCGAGGCTGAGCGCCGGGCTCCTCCACCAGCTGGGCCCGGCGGGCCAGGTCCCTGGCCAGCTCCAGCGCCTCGGCGGCGGCCCCGCGCTGGAGCCGGCTCTGCGGCGCGGCCCGCAGCCGGTCGGCGAAGTCGTCCACGGCTCGGGTCAAAGGCGTCGTATCCACCACGGCGTGAGCGTACGCGGCGTTCCCGGACTGTTGCCAACGGGCGGGCGCTCAGGCACGGTGACCTGAAGGACCGGCCTGTACCCCTTTCGCCCGGAGGCGCCGATGTCCCAAGTCTTCTCCCAGGAGACCCACCGCAACATGCTCGCCCGCATCCCCCATTGCACCGGTCGTGAGATCTCCGACTGGCTGCGCACCGTCGAGGACGGCCCCGCCCTCCGCTTCGACGAGAAGGTCAGCTGGCTGCGCCACGAGCACAACCTGGCGTACGGCCACGCGAAGGCGATCATCCACGAGTACGACCTGAGAAGGGCCGCCCGCAAGCTCCTGTGACCGCCGGCGGCACGACGAAGGGCCCCGGACGCGACGCCCGGGGCCCTTCCGTCACCTGGGGTGACTAGTCGTTGCTGCTGAGGATCGAGATGAGCCGCAGGAACTCCATGTAGATCCACACCAGCGTCAGCGTCAGCCCGAAGGCGGCCAGCCAGGCCTCCTCGCGCGGGGCGCCGTAGGCGATGCCGTCCTCGACCTGCTTGAAGTCCAGGGCGAGGAAGCAGGCGCCGAGCAGGATGCCGACGACGCCGAAGACGACGCCGAGCGGGCCGCTGCGGAAGCCGAGGCCGTCACCGCCGCCGAACACGGCGAACAGCAGGTTCACCGCCATCAGCAGCACGAAGCCGAGCGCCGCCGCCATCACGAAGCCGTAGAAGCGCCGGTTGACGCGGATCCAGCCCGCCTTGTAGGCGACGAGCACGCCCGCGAACACCGCCATCGTGCCGATCACGGCCTGCATGGCCGCGCCGTCCGCGATGCGGTTGTCCACGATGTTCGAGACGACGCCGAGGAAGACGCCCTCGAAGGCGGCGTAGGTGAGGATCAGCGCGGGCGAGGCCTTGCGCTTGAAGGACTGCACCAGCGCCAGCACCATGCCGATCAGTGCGGCGCCGATGCCGATGCCGTACGACTTGGTGATGTTCGCGTCGTCCACGGGCAGCAGGGCCCAGGCCAGCGCGGCGGTCACCACGAGCACGCCGAGCGTGCTGCCGGTGCGCAGGACGACGTCGTCGATCGTCATCCGCCCGGCGGTGGCCGGCGCCTGCGGCGGAGCGCCGTGCAGGTCGGGCTGGGCGTACGGGTTCTGCGCGTACGGGTTGCCCACGGGCTGCGCGTACGGGTTGCCCTGCGTGGCAACGGCGGGACCCCCGGCCTGCGGCGCGGCGTTGAAGCCCGCGTAGCCGTTGTCGCGGCTGAACCCCCGTCGCGAGAAGACCGGGTTTCTGCTCCTCATGTCACTCCTCCATGGCCACACGACGCGGCCTTGGCTACAGAGTAATAGAACGGCAAAGGATAGACCCTACTGCCTGGGGAGGATCTTTCCCCCGTCCCCCCACCCGACACGCGACAGGAGGACGGCGTTCGCGGCCAGGTCATGGCCGAGGACGACCGAGTGGTGCGGCAGCCCCGCCAGGCGCCGGACGACCTCCCGTCGCGCTCCCTCGGCCCCGCCACCGTCCGTGCCCAGGAGGCCGAAGACGTCCGGGTAGCGGTCCTCGGTCGCACCGGACATGAAGTCCGCTTCACCCAGGCAGCGGCTCGCCCGCTCCTCGGCCGGCACGGCGCCCGCCTCGATCCGCGGGAACACCAGGGCCGCCGCCTCGCCCTCCGTTGCCAGGGGCACCCCGAACCACGCCGGGAACTGGTCGGGGAACACCTGCGCCTTCAGTTCCTTGCCGTCGTCCCACAGGGGCGTGCAGTCCCCGGCGCGGATCGCCTCGGTGACCCGGGCGTCCTGCGTCGGGTGCAAGGTCTCCCCGGCCCGCAGGCGCTCGCGGGCCTCCTGGAACCAGCCGAGGGCCTTCAGCAGCCCGAGGCCGAGCGCGGCAGCCGAAGGCCACGGCAGCACGTCCACCTCGCCCGCCGGGTCAGGACGCACGAAGACGCGGTCGTTCGCCAGCAGTCCGAATCCTCCCCCCGCGGCAAGGGCCAGAGCCGTGGTCGTCTTCCCCGCCCCTTTGCCGCCGAGGGTGAGGACGGTCCGGCCGTCGTCGGCCACAACGGCCGAGGCGTGCAGCACCGCCCAGCCGTCGCGCAGGAGCTGTCCGCGCATCACCTCGCGCGCGAGTCGGGCGGTCGCCGTGGCGACGGCCTCGGTGTCACGGCCGATCACGTCCAGCAGCCCCGCACCCGGCTCGGACCGGTAGGCGAGTGCCTGTTTCGGGCTCACCGCGCGGACGACTCCGGCTGTGGCGTCGCGGGCGACCAAGAGCTGGGCGCGCGCGTAGTCGGTGCTCGTGTGCGGTGCCTGCGTCACCGCGAAGGCCAGCTCGTCGTAGGGACCAGGGTCGACAGTCGCCGTCACCGTGGCACCGCTGTGGACGTCCTTCGACGGTACTTCAGCGGCCTTCCACCATGGGCCGAAGTACCGGGCCGACCAGCCGGTGACGGCGCGCTCGGACGAGACGACGGTGACGGACGCGTCTGCGGCCCCCAGGCGTACGGCGTGCGTGGTAATGGTTCCTGCCTTTCGGACGGAAGCGGTTGCATCGGGAGGGAGCGCACCGCCCGATAGGCGGCGCACAGCTTGGAACCGGCGGCCTCCAGCTGCCGGACCTCCGCAGCGTTCAGCGAGGGCATGGACAGCCCGGCCCGGCCGCGGGTGAATCGGACGGGGACGCCGAGCCAGGCCTCACCGCACGGGACGGACAGCTCGACCGTGCCGTCCTCGACGCCGCACGCGAGGCGCAGCGCGGACAGCACGGCACCGGCGGGACCGCACCGGGTCCGGCCGATGCCGGCGCTGATCCTGCCGGGGCGCGCGGTCAGCTCCTCGCGGATCTGCCGGAGCGGGATGGGCAGTGAGCGCCCGCCGACGGCCGTGGACGAGGCGCAGACGACGTGCGCCGTCCCGTGCTCGCCGATGACGTGCCCGGACACCTCGGCGGTCGCCACATCGAGGAGCCGGGCGAGGGTGAGCCGGTAGCGGGCGGTGTCCAGGCCGGAGCCGACACCGAAGACACGGGAGCAGCCTGACACGTCGGCCCACAGCCTGGTCATGAGGTCGACCGGGTTGGTCACCACCAGCACCGTGCCCTGGTAGCCGACAAACCGTGCCGCGAGCGACCGGATGAGGGGAGCATTCACCCCCGCGCCGGCCATGCGGACGTCGTCGGTGCGGGTGTTCGTGAACGCCGCCCGGACGGCCACCACCACCGCGGCACAGTTTCGCAGCTGCTCCACGTCGGCTGCGGCCGGCCGTACCGGGGTACCGAGAGCGGTGCGCATGTCGTCGAGGTCGTCCGCCAGGGCCGCGGCATGTCCGGCGGTGCGGGAGGTGACGAGCAGTCTGCCGCACACCCCGCTCGCCACCAGAGCGATGGAGACGGCCTGCCCGACGGCCCCGGTACCGATCACGCCCACGGCGGGCACCCGGGTCGTCACGAGATCACCTCGGCGATCCTGTCCAGGGTCCGGTCTCCGAGGCCGCAGGCACCGTCAAGAAGATCGGCGCTGACGGCGTCGAAGAGTCGGCACAGCCGGAGGGCCCGGTCGATGGTGGCGATGCCGACGCTGGGCAGCGGCAGCGCGGCCGGCGCGGACAGGTACGTCGCGGTGATGTTGATGGTGTCCATCAGCCCCAGCGTCAGCAGGTGCCGCAACCACGGCCGACGGTCCCGCGCGGAGAGATGCCCTGAGGGGGAGAGGGCAAGGAGGGCGAGGCCGTCGAGGATCCGCCGTGTCGTCACCGGATCCGGAGGTCTCGCGACCAGGTGCAGGACCGTGCGGCTCAGCAGCTTCGCCAGGTCGGCCACGGGACCGGCCCGCAGCAGCCCCGGATCCAGGAGCACCGGCCGCGCGTCCGGCCCGTCGGGGAACACCACGTGCTCGGGTTTCAGGTCCCCGTACGCCAGGGTCGTACCCCCGGCAGCAGGGAGTGCCATCCGCAATCTGTGCAGCCGGTCGACACTGGCGCGGACCAACTCGGTCACTTCTTCGCTGATCGCGGCCCGCAGTCGCTCGGTTCCGAGCCGGTCGACGTACACCGCCCCGGCCTCCACGTGGAACTTCCGTGAGAACGTCCCTTCGATGCTGCGCTCCGCAATGACCCCGGCCGGGTCCAGGTGCCGTGCCGACCCCGGCCGGTGCAGCGAGCGGAGTTCGTCAAGGGGGCGTTGCAGCAGTTCGCGCGTCTCACCGGGTCTTCTCAGCAGCAGCTCCATGAGAGTCGGGCCGGGCACGGACTCGGTGAAGACCACACCGCTTCGCAGACCGACCACCGCGCACACCCGAGGACCACCGAGATCGGCGAGGACTCGCAACTGCGCGGCTTCTCGTACGAGGAGACTGTCCGGCCGCCGCTCGTAGGCGTACTGCGCCCGGCACACCTCGGGCCAGGAGCCGTGCGCTACGCAGCAAGGAGACCAGAGAGACGCCCAAGAACGAGGTCTTCGCGTACACGGTGCGATTCCCGACCCGGGCACGGCGCACATACCCGGTGACGCTGGGTACGTGTGCGTCCAGCAGTATGTTCTCACCGGGCCAGATCCCCGCCGCTGCCCGCCGAATCCGCTGCGTTGCGCCGACGAACACCTCGGCGACGGTGGGCCGGGCCGAGGACGGAGCGGTGGTCGCGGATCGCCTGGTCACCGGGACACGATTCCGTAGATCAAGGCGCCCGCGATGGCCGCGAGGCCGAGTATGTGTGCGCCCTGCGCGACAGACGTCCTCAGTGGCCGGCCCTGTGTCTCCGGAAGCGGCGAAGCGGGGGGCGCTGCCAGTTCCGCCCAGACGGACTTGCCGCAGACGAGCATGTCGGTGTCCCACCGCGCCGACACGGCGTCCACGAGCGCCAGCCCTCGGCCACCGACCTGACTGTCGTCCGCCGCACACCGCGCGGGCCGATTCCGGCTCGGGTCACTCACGGCGACGCGGAGCCTGTCGTCGGACAACCGAGTGAGGGTCACCCGGAAGGACGGCGCATCCGTGTGGAGGACGGCATTGGCGGCGAGCTCGGACACGACCAGCTCGGCCGTGTCGACCAGGTGGGGCTGCCGCCATCCGATCGCCGTGGCGACCACGAACCGGCGCGCCTGGGGCACCGATTCCGTCATCCGGGGATAGACGACGGTCGCCGTACGCTTGCCGTCTTCGCTCGGCACCCTGCGTGGGGTCATGCGCGGTTCCCTCACCACATCCGACTCCGCTCACAGTTGAGGATGCGGTGGCGTCCGGTGTGCACGAGCTGCGAGACCGCGTCGGCACCGGCCAGGGCATGGGGGCCGCCCGGTTCCACGCACCAGTAGCAGCGCATGCCTCGGTGCGTGGAAGTGGTGTCGGGCACTCCGAGCAAGCTGCCGTCGCCCAGGAAGCGGACGTCGTCGCGCGGGAGGCGCCAGTCGGAGCACCGTCCGGCACTGTCCCCGACCAGTACGTAGTACCGCCCGAGGTCCTGCTCCATGAAGACCGGTCCGCCGAGGAGCGCCTTCGCCAGGTACCGGTCGACCTCGGGGAGCACGTCCGTTCCGGAGGCGGCCCGCACGACGGACCCGTCGATGCGGACAGCGCTGATCGGACCACCGCACCGCAGCAGGGCGACGCCGTCCCTCCGCCACTCGTCGCGCGCGCTTTCAGGATCGTCGGCCGCCGTCAGCAACCAGTCCGCGACGGCCTGCCGCCGGTCGCGCACGCTCCTGGTGATGCTTCTCGTCACGTTGCCCGCCTCCGCAGACTGTTCAGCTGGCTCATTCCTCACAAGAGGTAATCGCCTGATGACGGTCCGCGGGTACCGTGAGAAGGAGGCGTGACCGTGAACGCCGTGAATGCTCTGGAGCCGACGGGAGTTGAGTACATGGCCACGAGGAAGCGCACGCCCAATCCCGCCCTGGCCGACCTGATCGATCAGGCCCGATGGACGCGCACGCAGGTGGCGCAGCACGTCAACAGACTCGGCCCGGAAGCCGGGCTGGACATCGGCTACGACCGTACGGCCGTGGCGCACTGGATCGCCGGGACGCCGCCGAGGCCCGAGGTCAGGCCCTTGATTCTGGAAGCCCTCTCAGCCCGTTTGGGGCGGCCCGTGACGTACGAGGAAGCCGGACTGCAGCCGCCGGTGGCCGCCGACGGCAGGCACACCGTGGACACCGTGGAGGAGCTGATCGGCTTGGGCAGGGCGGACATGGATCCGTCCCGCCGGGGGCTGCTCGCCACCACTCTCTTTTCCGCCGCCCTCTCCGTGCCCGCGTTCCAGCAGACCGCTCGGGCCGCCGCGTCACCGGGTAAGGCGATGACACGGATCGGTGCGTCGCAGGTCGGTGCGCTGCGCTCGATGACCGAGCGGATCGCCGACATCCTCGACGAGCTGGGGGCCGGCCACGCGCGCCCCATGGCCGCCGCGTTCCTCGTCAACACCGTGGGCCCGTGGCTGCGTGCGCAGGCCCCGGAGGCCGTCAGGCGGGACATGCTCGCCGCCGCGTCCGACCTGACGTACCTGACCGGCTGGATGGCCATGTACGAGAAGGCCCACGGACTGGGGCAGACCTACTACACGAAGGCGCTGAAGCTCGCCGACGAAGCCGGTGATCATGTCACCTACTGCCGCACACTGCGCGGCATGTCCCTGCAGGCGTCCAGCCTCGGCCACGGCCGGATGGCGCTGGAGCTGGCGGACTCCGCCGCCGAGGCCGCGCCGGCCGCGGGCCCGCGGCTCGTGGCGTTCCTGCGGGGCCAGCAGGCGCACGCCGCCTCCATGGTCGGCGACCGGCGGCAGGCTCGCGGGCGTCTTCGCGAGGCGGAGGCGGCGCTGTCCCGGGCCGACAGCCGGAGGGACGCCATCGGCGGCTACGACCGGACGGCCTATCTCTTCCACGTCTCCCACGTGCTGATGGAGGAGGGCGACCACGCGGGCAGCATCCGGACGCTCCAGCACTCCATTCGCGTGCAGCCCCCGCAGGAGCGGCAGGGCCGGGTCCACGCGTACGCCGTCCTCGCCGAGCGGCAGCTCCGCCTCGGGCACGTCGACGCCGCCTGCGCGTCGTGGGGCCGGTTCCTCGACGAGTACGAGCACGTGTCGTCGGTCAGGGGGGACGATCACTTCGCGAGTATGCGCGAGAGCCTCGTGCCGCACGCCCGCACCCGCGCCGTGCGGGAACTCGCCTCCCGAGCACTGGAGGTCTCGGCAGCCAAGGGATGAGGCGGGGACGCCGCCGGAACGGCAGAAGTGCCCGGAGCCGGACTTGAACCGGCACGCCCGCGTAGGGGCAGCGAGGTTTAAGCTCGCCGTGTCTGCATTCCACCATCCGGGCAGGCCATGGGCTCCGCGTCGAGTGATCCGAGCCTATCGGGAGGCACTGGAGCGGCTCTCGGGCCGAGGGGCCATGTTGTCTTATTTTATTGGCGCCTGAGGGGTCATCAGGTAGCGCATCGGCCCTCTGGGCAGGCCATCCGCACATGCCAGCAGCCTTGCGGCCCGTGACCGGCCACGTACAGGGAATGACGGAATTTCACCGCTTGGTGGATACCCGGGAGCGTTCCGCGTCGGGGTCCGCCGTCATACCCAGGTATGACGGCGGACCGCCGGGTCCGTCCCGAGTCGCCCCCGGGAACCGGCGCAGCGGCTGACTACACGGGGCTGGTGCGGCCGGGAGCATGGAGGAGACAGAGCCCGCCCCCCCCAGCGACAGGAGCCCTCCCCCCATGAGCACCGCACGCCTCGCCGACCCGCCCCGGACCATGGCCGCCAGTGCCACGGAGCTGTCCAAGACCTACGGGCAGGGCGAGACCCAGGTGGTCGCGCTCGACCGGGTCTCCGTCGGCTTCCCCCGCGCCGAGTTCACCGCGATCATGGGGCCGTCGGGGTCCGGCAAGTCCACGCTGATGCACTGCGTCGCGGGGCTCGACACCTTCTCCTCCGGGTCGGTGCGCATCGGCGAGACCGAGCTGGGCCCGCTCAAGGACAAGCAGCTCACCAAGCTCCGCCGCGACAAGGTCGGCTTCATCTTCCAGGCGTTCAACCTGCTGCCGACGCTGAACGCGCTGGAGAACATCACGCTCCCCATGGACATCGCCGGGCGGAAGCCCGACAAGGAGTGGCTGGACTCGGTGATCGGGATGCTCGGGCTCGGCGGGCGGCTCAAGCACCGGCCGAACCAGCTCTCCGGCGGTCAGCAGCAGCGCGTCGCCGTCGCCCGGGCCCTTGCCGCGCGGCCCGAGATCATCTTCGGCGACGAGCCGACCGGCAACCTCGACTCCCGCTCCGGCGCCGAGGTGCTCGGCTTCCTGCGCAACTCGGTGCGCGAGCTGGGGCAGACGGTGGTGATGGTGACCCACGACCCGGTCGCCGCCGCCTACGCGGACCGGGTGGTCTTCCTCGCGGACGGGCGGATCGTGGACGAGGTGTACGGGCCGACGGCCGACTCGGTGCTCGACCGGATGAAGCGGTTCGACGCCAAGGGCCGCACCAGCTGAGCCACGTCCCCATCCGTTCCGCCGAGCCCCCCAAGCCCTCAGAGAAGACTCCCCCATGTTCCGTACCGCCCTGCGCAACGTCTCCGCGCACAAGGCCCGGTTGTCCATGACCGTGCTCGCCGTCCTGCTCGGCGTCGCGTTCGTGACCGGCACCCTGGTCTTCACCAACACCATCTCCCGGGCCCTCGAGCACAGCTCCGCCAAGGGCTTCGACCACGTCGACGTCGCCGTCACCCCCCACTACCGGGACGCCGAGGGCGACCGGGTCGGCAGGCCCGCCGAGCTGACCGACGCCGTGCTGCGGGACAGCGGGCGGGTGCCGGGGGCCGCCTCGGCGCTCGGCGTCGTCTCCGGGTTCACCGCCCTCGCCGACAAGGACGGCGACCGGCTCGGCGACGGCTTCCGCTCCGAGGGCGGCAACTTCGAGGGCGCGAAGGACCCCCGCTATCCGCTGGTCGCCGGGCACGCCCCGCGCGGCGCCGACGAGGTGCTGATCGACCGGAAGACCGCCGAGCGGGCCGGCTACCGGGTCGGCGACACCGTGCGCCTGTCGGTCGACGGCCCCACCCTCACCCCGCGCGTCGCGGGCGTCTTCCGCACCGACGACGGCAACGTCGCGGCCGGCGGCAGCCTCGCCCTGTTCGACACGGCGACCGCGCAGAAGCTGTTCGGCAAGCCCGGCACGTACGACGAGATCGACGTCAAGGCGAAGCCCGGCGTCTCCGAGGCCGCGCTCCAGGCGCAGCTGGACCGCGCGCTGCCGAAGGACACCGTCGAGACCACCACCGCCCGGACACTGATCGACGACCAGGCCGAGACCGTCGCCGCCTCGATGAGCGGCCTCAAGCAGCTCCTGCTCGTCTTCGCCGGCGTCGCCCTCTTCGTCGGCACCTTCATCATCGCCAACACCTTCACCATGCTGGTCGCCCAGCGCACCCGGGAGCTGGCCCTGATGCGCGCGGTCGGCGCCTCGCGCCGGCAGGTCACGCGGTCGGTGCTGTTCGAGGCGTTCGTGGTGGGCGTCGTCGCCGCGGCGGGCGGCCTGGCCGCGGGCGTCGGCATCGGCGCGGGGCTGCGCGCCCTGATGGGCACGATGGACGCGACCGTGCCCGACGGGCCGCTGGTCGTCACCCCGGGCACCGTCGCCGCGGCCCTCGCGGTCGGCGTGCTGATCACCATGCTGGCGGCGTGGCTGCCGGGCCGCCGGGCGGCGAGGATCCCGCCGGTCGCGGCGATGGGCAGCGCGCACGCGCCGGCCACGGCCCGCTCGCTGGTCCTGCGCAACACCCTCGGCGCGCTGCTCGCGGGCGGCGGCGTCGCGGTGGTCCTCGCGGCGACGACGATGAACGGCTCGGCCGGCCAGGCCCCGATGGCGCTCGGCGCCGGGCTGCTGATCATCGGCGTGTTCGTGCTGACCCCGCTGCTGTCCCGCCCGCTGATCGCCGCCGCCGCGCCGGTGCTGCGCGTCTTCGGCGTCGCCGGCGGCCTCGCCCGGCGCAACGCGGTGCGCAACCCGCGCCGCACCGCCGCCACCGCCTCCGCGCTGATGATCGGCCTCACCCTGATCACCGGCATGACGGTGGTGGCCGGCAGCCTGCAGAAGTCGATCGCCGAGATGGCCTCGGCGTCCCTCAAGGCCGACTACGTCGTCTCCATGGCGAACGGCAACCGCCTCTCCCCCGACGTCGCCGACAAGCTGCGCGCCACCGAGGGCGTCACCGCGAGCAGCCCGCTGCGCGACGCCACGACCCGGATCGACGGCCGGACGGAGTTCGTCACCGGCGTCACCGGCTCCGCCCTCGGCGACCTCACCGACCTCCGCGTCGAGCAGGGCGCCTTCCGGGTCGGCGGCACCCAGGTGGTCGTGGACGCGGACACCGCCAAGGACCGCGGCTGGAAGGCCGGTTCGGGCTTCGACGTCTCCTTCGAGGACGGGGCCAAGCGGCGGTTCACCGTCGCCGGGGTGTACGAGGGCAACGAGCTGGTCCACGGCCTGCTCCTCGACAACGCCGCCCTCACCCCGCACCTGTCGGACCGCTCCGACATGCAGGTCATGGTGAAGACCGACGGCGGCGCATCCAAGGCCGCGAAGGACCGGCTGGCGAAGGCCCTCGGCGACAGCCCGGCCGTCAAGATCCAGGACAAGGACGACATCTCCGGGGAGATCGCGAAGATGTTCACACTGATGCTGAACATGGTCTACGGCCTGCTCGCGATGGCGGTGGTCGTGGCCGTCCTCGGGGTCGTCAACACCCTGGCCATGTCGGTCTTCGAGCGCTCCCAGGAGATCGGGATGCTGCGCGCGGTCGGCCTGGACCGGCGCGCGGTGAAGCGGATGGTCCGCCTGGAGTCCCTGGTGATCTCCCTGTTCGGCGCCGTCCTCGGCATCGGCCTCGGCGTGTTCTTCGGCTGGGCGGCCGGTCAGCTGGTGTCGACCCGGATGGGCACCTACCAGCTGGTGCTCCCCTGGGCCCGGATCGGCCTCTTCCTGCTGATGGCCGGCGCGGTGGGCGTCCTCGCCGCGCTGTGGCCCGCCCGGCGCGCGGCCCGCCTGGACCTGCTCCAGGCCATCAAGGCCGAGTAGGCGCGGGCGGAACGCGCGGGTGGCGCCGTACGACGAGACCGTACGGCGCCACCGCCGCCGTCAGGACCCGGCGCCCCAGGTGCGGGCCCGCAGCGGCATCCCGGACGACCCGCTCTCCGGGGGCCGCACGGCGAGGACCTGGTTGACGCCGATGCGGTTGCGCTCGAAGGCGAGTGCGGAGGCGGCCATGTACAGGCGCCAGACGCGGGCCCGCCCCGGGCCGGCGAGGCGGGTGGCGAGCGCCCAGTCGGACTCCAGGTTGGCGACCCAGCGGCGCAGGGTGAGCGCGTAGTGCTCGCGGATCGCCTCCACGTCGCGCACCTCGAACCCGGCGCCCTCCAGGAGGGAGACGGTGCTGCCGACGGGGGCGAGTTCGCCGTCGGGGAAGACGTAGGCGTCGATGAACGCGTCCACGCTGTACGCGGACTCGTCGCGCTGGGGGCGGCGGGCGATCTGGTGGTTGAGCAGCCGACCGCCGGGCTTCAGCAGCCGGAAGAGGTCGCCGGCGTACTCCAGGTACCGCTCGGCGCCGACGTGTTCGGCCATGCCGATGGAGGAGATCGCGTCGTACGGCCCGTCCGCCACGTCCCGGTAGTCCTGCACGCGGATCTCCACCCGGTCGGTGAGCCCCTCCTCGGCGACGCGCTTGCGGGCATAGGCGGCCTGCTCCTGGGAGAGGGTGACGCCGACGACGCTCACGCCGTGCTCGCGGGCGGCGTGGATGGCCATGGAGCCCCAGCCGCAGCCGACGTCGAGGAGGCGCTGACCGGGGGTCAGGGCGAGCTTGCGGGCGACGAGTTCGAGCTTGTCGCGCTGGGCGTCCTCCAGCGTGCCCGGACCCTCGGCAGCGGCGGGGTCGGGCCAGTAGGCGCAGGAGTACACCATGGACGGGCCGAGGACGAGTTCGTAGAAGTCGTTGCCGACGTCGTAGTGGTGGCTGATGGCCCGCCGGTCGCTGCGCCGGGTGTGCAGGTGGCCGCGGGCGCGGCGGACCTCCTCGGGGGGCGGCGCGGGCGGCAGCGGGGCCCCGCCGAGCCGCACCAGGCCGCGTACGGCGGCCCGCACCTCGGGGTCGCGCAGCGCCTGGCCGAGGGTGCGGGCGTCCTCGTCGCGCTCCCAGATGTGGCCGGCGAGCAGGCCGAGGGTGGCGTAGAGGTCGCCGTCGATGTCGAGGTCGCCGGCGACCCAGGCGCGGGCGAGGCCCAGTTCGCCCGGCTTGAACAGCAGGCGGCGCAGGGCGCGGCGGTTGCGGACGACGAGGACGGGGGCGCCGGGCGGACCCGCCTGCGAACCGTCCCAGGCGCGGACGCGCACCGGGAGGGGGGCTCCCAGCAACTGTTCGAAGAGGTTCTGGAGCCGCAGCGCGGCGTCTGCCATGGCGTGCCTCCCTGATGAGGGATACCGGGTGTCCGACACCACGTAAACACCTGGCGGGGCGCCGTACAGTCCCCGGCGCGCGTCATGACTCGGCAAAGTAGCTGTACGCACCACGCACCCGGCCGAGACCGTGCCGGGCACGCCGAAGGGGCCGCCCGCACCACGGATGGCGGGCGGCCCCTTCATCGGAGCACGTCGGGTGGGGGGACGGGCGTCAGGACGCCTTGGCCGTCTCCTCGTCCTTGGCGGCGCTGCCCTTCAGGCCGGCCGTCGGCTCGGGCTTCGGCGCGGCGAGCGGGGCCGGCTTGGCGGCCTCGTAGAACTCCTCGCGCGGGGTCTCCATCGCGCCGAGGGAGACGACCTCGCGCTTGAGGAACATGCCGAGGGTCCAGTCCGCGAAGACGCGGATCTTGCGGTTCCAGGTCGGCATGGCGAGGCCGTGGTAGCCGCGGTGCATGTACCAGGCGAGCCGGCCCTTGAGCTTGATCTTCATCCTGCCCATGACGATCATCGCCACGCCCTTGTGCAGGCCGAGGCCCGCCACCGCGCCCTTGTTGCCGTGGCTGTAGTCCTTCTGCGGGAAGCCCCGCATGCCGGACACCACGTTGTCGCCGAGGACACGGGCCTGGCGCAGCGCGTGCTGGGCGTTCGGCGGGCACCAGGCGTTCTCGTTGCCCGCCTTGCGGCCGACCAGGTCCGGGACCTGGGCGTTGTCGCCGGCGGCCCAGATGTAGTCGGTGCCCTTGACCTGGAGGGTGGGCCCGCAGTCCACGTGGCCGCGGGGGCCGAGGGGGAGGCCGAAGCGGGTGAGGGCCGGGTTCGGCTTGACGCCGGCGGTCCACACGATGGTGTGGGAGTCGACCTCGAGGCCGTTCTTCAGCACCACGTGGCCGTCGACGCAGGAGTCCATGGAGGTGGACAGGTAGATCTCGACGCCGCGGCTCTCCAGGTGCTCCTTGCCGTACTGGCCGAGCTTGGGGCCGACCTCGGGGAGGATCTTGTCGGCGGCGTCGACGAGGACGAAGCGCATGTCCTCGCGGGAGACGTTCTTGTAGTACTTGGCCGCGTCCCGGGCCATGTCCTCGACCTCACCGATGGTCTCCGCGCCGGCGAAGCCGCCGCCGATGAAGACGAAGGTGAGCGCCTTGCGGCGGATGTCCTCGTCGGTGGTGGAGTCGGCCTTGTCCAGCTGCTCCAGGACGTGGTTGCGCAGGCCGATGGACTCCTCGATGCCCTTCATGCCGATGCCCTGCTCGGCGAGGCCGGGGATCGGGAAGGTGCGGGAGACCGCGCCCATGGCGATGACCAGGTAGTCGAAGGGCAGCTCGTACGCCTCGCCCACCAGGGGGGCGATCGTGGCGACCTTGCGGTCCTGGTCGATGAGGGTGACCCGGCCGGTGAGGACCTCCGCCTTGGGGAGCACGCGCCTGAGGGGGACGACGACGTGCCGCGGGGAGATGCTGCCGGCGGCGGCTTCGGGGAGGAAGGGCTGGTAGGTCATGTACGACCGCGGGTCGACGACGGTGACGGTCGCCTCGCCGTAACGCATCTTCTTCTGGATGCGCCGAGCTGCGTACAGGCCTACGTACCCACCGCCTACTACGAGGATCCTGGGACGCTCCGTGGTGCTCATGGGATCGAGTATCCACCCGGTCCAGGGGGGTGGTTCGTGCGCCCCTTCACAAGCTCGGGTGAGGGTCGTGTTACCATCCTGCGCCCACGTGACGGAGGTCATGGCGTGGGGTGGGAACCACGGTATAGGGGATGCCGTTGTCAATGCCGCTTGAGCTGCCCGTCCGGGCCCGGGAGCCCCTCCGGACGGCACCCGCGACACCTCCCGCGGGCCCGCTGCCCGGCCATCTCCTGAACGTGTTCAAAGGGCAGTTGAGCCCTCGAAAGGGTCAATCGAAGGCCACTTGCGGCCCTGAGCGACCGAATTCCTTGTGAAGAACTTCACGAACTTTCCCGCGGCGGACTCCCGTCCCCCCGGACCGGAGTGGCCGACGGCCCGGGACGTGTCCCGTTCACTACGTTTGTCCCCCATGAGCCCGCACCGCCGCGCCACGGGACTGCTGACCCACGACCCGGGACCGGAGAACCCGCCGCTGCCCCGTTGGGCGTGGTGGGCGCCGGTGGCGATGACCGTCGCGGCGCTCGCGCTCGACCTGCTCACGCCGGGCCAGTTCAACGGGGACGTGCTGCTCGGGCTCGGCGCGATGACCGCGGCCTGCGTGTACGCGCTGCCCCGGGTGGTGCTGCTCGCGGTCCTCAACAGCATCGCCGCGCTGTGGCTGCTGCTCGGGCAGCACTGGGCGGCCGAGGGGTTCCACGGGATCGTCGACTTCGTCAACCTGCTGGTGCTGCTGTGGGCGGCCGTCCCCCTGTGCCTGCTGCGGCAGCGGCTGAACCGGCGGCTGCGGGGCGCCCGGCGGGCCGCGGTGTACGCCCAGCGCGCGGTGCTCCCGCCGGTGCGGGCCTGGCTGGGCCGCACCTGGATCGCGGTGCGCTACGAGGCGGCCTCCGAGGCCGCGTCCGTCGGCGGCGACCTGTACGCGGCCGAGCGCACCCCCTACGGCGTGCGGCTGCTGGTCGGGGACGTGCGGGGCAAGGGGCCCGACGCGATTCCGGCGGTCGCCGCCCTGGTGGGCACCTTCCGCGAGGCCGCGCACCACACGCCGGCGCTGGCGGAGCTGGCCCGCCACCTCGACCAGGCCGTGACCCGGCACACCGCCGACCTGGACGCCGTGCGGGGCGGCGCGGACGGGGCGCCGAGCGAGCACTTCATCACGGCGGCCGTGGCCGAGCTGCCGCCCGAGGGCGGGGAGGTCCGCCTGCTCAGCCGCGGCCACTGCCCGGCCTTCCTGGCCGGCGAGGCCGGCGTCCACCAGTGGGAGCCGGCCGACCCCGGCCTCCCCCTCGGCCTCGGCGACCTCGACCCGGGCCCCTGGACGTACGAGTCCCGCCCCTTCGCCCCCGGCGACCTGCTCCTGATGTGCACGGACGGCCTCCTGGAGGCCCGCGACGCCGACGGCGTCTTCTACACCCCCCTCACCGCCCTCGCCGACTGCTGGCGCGAAGGCCCCCCGGCGGTGGTCGACACGCTGGCCCGCCTGGTCCACGACCACGCGGGCGGCCACCTGACGGACGACCTGGCCCTGCTGGCGGTGACGGTGTCTCCGACGGGGCCGCCGAGGACGGAGCCGACGCCGGCGCCGTGACGGCGCACAGGTCCGCGCGCACACTCGGGCCCGCGCCGCCGACTCTCCTCTTAGTACGCAGCCGGCGTGGGACTCCCCGCGGCGGGCCTCCGCCACCTCCGCATGTCCCCTCACTTCCCCGGCGCCACCGAGGGACGACAACGGCACCGTCTGCACCGAAAGGTGACACGCGTTCACGTCTGTGATCTTCACGTGATCTGCGCGGCATGAACTTGTGACAAGCGATCATCTGCCGATACGTTCACCCATCAGCGTGGCGACCGGCACCACCCGCCGCGCCGGTCCCCGTCCCCTCTGAAAGGTCGTCGCATGCTCTCCGGGAACGGTCGTCACCGTCGCCCCCGCCAGGCGCCCGCCCTGGTCGTCGCCGCCGGTGTCACCGGCTCCGCGATCGCGATCCCGCTGCTCGGCGCGACCGGCGCCCACGCGGCCGACGGGGCGGACTGGGACCGGGTCGCCGAGTGCGAGACCGGCGGCGCCTGGAGCCAGAACAGCGGCAACGGCTACTACGGCGGCCTCCAGCTGAGCCAGCAGGCGTGGGAGCAGTACGGCGGCCTCGCCTACGCCTCCAGCGCCGACCAGGCCAGCCGCTCCCAGCAGATCGCCGTGGCCGAGCGCGTACGCGCCGCCCAGGGCATCTCCGCCTGGCCGACCTGCGCCCTGCTCGCCGGCATGGGCAACGACTCGGCGTCCACCGGGAGCGGGTCGGGCGGCGACGAGCCGGACGAGAAGGAGGCCGGCGGTGACGGCGCCGCCGACAAGACGCCCGACGCGCCCGAGGCGTCCGGGTCGCCCAAGACCTCGACGAAGCCCAAGACGTCGGAGCAGCCCCGGACGCCGCAGACACCCGACGCGCCCGAGACGTCCAAGTCGCCCGGGAAGTCCGAGACGTCCGAGGCATCCGAGACGTCCACGGGCCCCGGCGGGACGACGCCGCAGCCGTCCGGCTCCCCCGACGCCACGTCGGGCAAGGGTGACGACACGGCCGAGCCGGACACGTCCCCCACCGCCCCGGCGGCCGGCGAGACGGACAACCCGGCCCGCGGCGACGGCTCTTCGAACCTCACCGGCACCGAGTCCGCCGACTCCGCCGGCTCGGGCCGGCACCGCGGCGACAGCGCCGACGAGGCCGCGCCGGAGGACCGTACGGCCGACGCGTCCGGCCGGCACGCCTCGCGCGGCGAGGACCGCGCGCGGGAGGCCGTCGACGGCTCCTACACCGTCCGGTCCGGCGACAACCTCTGGGCCATCGCCGACTCCCTTGACCTCAAGGGCGGGTGGCCCTCGCTGTACGCCGGCAACAAGGACGTCGTCGGCGCCGACCCGGACCACATCCTGCCCGGTCAGACCCTCACCGTCGGTGGCGAATCGGGCGTAAACACCCGCTAGTCGGCGCCTAGTTCACGCCCGGTTTCGAGATCATATGTCCGGTTTGGATCACGTGAGATATAGGTCTCATAAGCCGTGATCGTCTTTGAAAATCCCCCGGCGCCGTGTCTACGGTCGTGATCGCTCGTCACCGCGAGCCCCGGCTGCCGCACGCCGAATCCTGCCAGCGGCCGTCCGGGAACAGTCGTCGCGTCAAGCGCCGAAGGCAGGAGCGGGGGACCCAAGGTAAGCGCCGCGCCGGGACGTTGGAACCGGAGTGGCTAGGGGTGGAGCCGAGTCCCGTGAGGGACCCGGCCGGGCAACTCAACCGGCCCGAACCCGACAGCTCACCTCGCAGGCGTCGGTGAGGGGATCAACCATGCTGTTCAACGGCTCTGGCAAGCACCGTCGCCCGTCCAAGGCCACCCGGGTCATCGCCGTCGCCGGCGTCACCGGCGCGGCCGTCGCCGCCCCGCTGATGGCGGCCGGCAACGCCTCCGCGGCGACCACCTCCGAGTGGGACACCGTCGCCCAGTGCGAGGCCGGCGGCAACTGGTCGATCAACACCGGTAACGGGTACTTCGGCGGCCTGCAGTTCTCCGCCTCCACCTGGGCCGCCTACGGCGGTACCCAGTACGCGGCCACCGCCGACCAGGCGAGCAAGGCCCAGCAGATCGCCGTCGGCGAGAAGGTGCTCGCGGGCCAGGGCAAGGGCGCCTGGCCGGTCTGCGGCACCGGCCTGTCCGACGCCTCCCCGGCCTCCTCGGGCTCGGGTTCGTCCGACTCCGGCTCCGGCTCGTCCGACTCCGGCTCCGGCTCCTCGCAGCAGTCCTCCGGCTCCTCCTCGCAGCAGCAGTCGTCGGGCTCCACCGCCCACGAGAGCGAGCAGAAGGCCTCCCGCTCCAGCGAGCGCCCCGCCGCGAAGAAGACCGTCACCACCCCGACCGGCAAGAAGGTCAAGAAGGGCGACGGCGAGTACAAGGTCGTCAAGGGCGACACCCTCAGCAAGATCGCCGACAAGCACGAGGTCAAGGGCGGCTGGGCGAAGCTGTTCAAGCTGAACGACGACATCGTCGACCAGGCCGACCTGATCTACCCGGGCCAGCAGCTGCACCTCAAGTAAGCGGCGGCCCACCCCCTCCCCGTCCCGGTGCGTGTTCCCCCGTACGCACCGGGACGGGGTTTTTCACGCCCCGTTTCCCCGGACCCCGCTTTGTTCCACTGGGAAACAATCTAGGCTCGGTTCTGTCCACAGGGTGGGTGACCGGCTGGCCGATCGCCCTGAGCCGGTTAGGCTCGTCCCGCAGGATCACACCGAAGCGTCACATCGAAGAAGGAGATGCTCGTGCCGTCCATCGACGTCGTCGTAGCCCGGGAAATCCTGGACTCCCGAGGCAACCCCACGGTCGAGGTCGAGGTCGGCCTCGACGACGGCAGCACGGGTCGTGCCGCCGTTCCGTCCGGCGCCTCCACCGGTGCCTTCGAGGCCATCGAGCTGCGTGACGGCGACACCAACCGCTACCTCGGCAAGGGCGTCGAGAAGGCCGTCCTCGCCGTCATCGAGCAGATCGGCCCGGAGCTGGTCGGGTACGACGCCACCGAGCAGCGCCTGATCGACCAGGCCATGTTCGACCTGGACGCCACCGACAACAAGGGCTCGCTCGGCGCCAACGCCATCCTCGGCGTCTCCCTCGCCGTCGCGCACGCCGCCTCCGAGGCGTCCGACCTGCCGCTCTTCCGCTACCTGGGCGGTCCCAACGCGCACCTGCTGCCGGTGCCGATGATGAACATCCTGAACGGCGGCTCGCACGCCGACTCCAACGTGGACATCCAGGAGTTCATGATCGCCCCGATCGGCGCGGAGTCCTTCTCCGAGGCCCTGCGCTGGGGCGCCGAGGTCTACCACACGCTGAAGAAGGTCCTGAAGAACAAGGGCCTGGCCACCGGCCTCGGCGACGAGGGCGGCTTCGCCCCGAACCTCGGCTCCAACCGCGAGGCCCTCGACCTCATCCTCGAGGCGATCAAGGAGGCCGGCTACACCCCCGGCGAGCAGATCGCCCTGGCGCTCGACGTCGCCGCGTCCGAGTTCTACAAGGACGGCACCTACTCCTTCGAGGGCAAGGACCGCACCGCCGCCGAGATGACCGAGTACTACGCCGAGCTGGTCGAGGCGTACCCGCTGGTCTCCATCGAGGACCCGCTGTTCGAGGACGACTGGGACGGCTGGAAGACCCTCACCGACAAGCTCGGCGACAAGGTCCAGATCGTCGGCGACGACCTCTTCGTCACCAACCCCGAGCGCCTCGCCCGCGGCATCGAGGAGGGCGCGGCCAACGCGCTGCTGGTGAAGGTCAACCAGATCGGCTCGCTGACCGAGACGCTGGACGCCGTCGAGCTGGCCCAGCGCAACGGCTTCAAGTGCATGATGTCCCACCGCTCCGGCGAGACCGAGGACGTCACCATCGCCGACCTCGCCGTCGCCACCAACTGCGGCCAGATCAAGACCGGCGCCCCGGCCCGCTCCGAGCGCGTCGCCAAGTACAACCAGCTGCTGCGCATCGAGGAGATCCTCGACGACGCCGCGGTCTACGCCGGCCGCAGCGCCTTCCCGCGCTTCAAGGGCTGACGACCCGGCAGGTGACGCCGTAGGCGGCGTCGTCCGTACGTCCCCGCACCCGGTCCCGTACCGTGTGCGGGGACGTACGTACGAGATGGGAGGCCGGGCATGGCGGTGAAGGACCGCGACCGCTTCTCCACCGCGACCAGGATCCGGCTGCTCGGCGAGCAGACCGCGGCCCGGGTCTACCGCTCGCAGAACCGGCGGCAGGCCCGCCGCTCCCGGCTGACCGGCCGCGCGGCCCTCCTCGCGATGGTGCTCTGCTCGCTCGTCGTGGCACTCGCCTACCCGATACGGCAGTACGTGGCGCAGCGCGCCGACATCGCCGACCAGCGCCGCGAGCAGCAGGAGACCCGGCAGCGGGTGGAGGACCTGCGCGACCTCAAGGCCCGCTGGCAGGACGACGCCTACGCCGAGCAGCAGATCCGGCTGCGGCTGCACTACGTGCTGCCCGGCGAGACCGGCTACACCGTCGTCGACCCGGACGCGGCCCGCACCACCCGCACCGACCTCGGCGCTGCCGACCGGCCCTGGTACCGCAACGTCCTGGACGGCGTGGACCGGGCGGACGCCGCCGCGGCGCCCCGGCGGCACGGGTGACGGGTGTCCGGCCGCCGCCCGTGACCCCGTGACCCCTCGACCACACAGGAAGACCAGCAGAAGACGCTCATGGACACGCCCCCGCCGCCCACCCCGCGCACCGAGCCCACCGACGCGGACGTCGCCGCCTTCAAGCAGCAGCTCGGGCGCCCCCCGCGCGGGCTTCGCGCCATCGCGCACCGGTGCCCCTGCGGGCAGCCGGACGTCGTGGAGACGGCACCGCGGCTGCCGGACGGCACGCCCTTCCCGACGCTGTACTACCTGACGTGCCCGAAGGCGGCCTCCGCCATCGGCACCCTGGAGGCCAACGGCGTGATGAAGGAGATGACCGAGCGCCTCGCCGCCGACCCGGAGCTGGCCGGCGCCTACCGCGCCGCGCACGAGGACTACGTCCGACGCCGCGACGAGATCGAGGAGCTGACCGGCTTCCCCAGCGCCGGCGGCATGCCCGACCGGGTCAAGTGCCTGCACGTGCTGGTCGCCCACTCCCTCGCGGCCGGGCCCGGCGTCAACCCGCTGGGCGACGAGGCGCTCGCGATGCTGCCGGAGTGGTGGGCGAAGGGCCCCTGCGTGTCCCTGACCGAGACCTGCGAGGAGGACGCCCGATGACCAGGGTCGCCGCCGTCGACTGCGGCACGAACTCCATCCGCCTGCTGGTCGCCGACGTCGACCCGGCGACCGGCGAGCTGACCGACCTGGACCGGCGGATGACCGTCGTGCGGCTCGGCCAGGGCGTCGACCGCACCGGACGGCTCGCACCGGAGGCGCTGGAGCGGACCTTCGCGGCGTGCCGGGAGTACGCCGCGGTCATCGAGGAGCACGGCGCGAAGCGGGTGCGCTTCGTGGCGACCTCGGCCTCCCGGGACGCGGAGAACCGGGACGAGTTCGTGCGCGGGGTGGTGGAGATCCTCGGCGTCGAGCCGGTCGTCATCACCGGCGACCAGGAGGCCGCGTACTCCTTCACGGGCGCCACGAAGGAGCTGTCCGGCCACCTGGCCACGCCCTACCTCGTGGTGGACATCGGCGGCGGCTCGACGGAGTTCGTCGTCGGCGACGGCGAGGTGCGCGCCGCCCGTTCCGTGGACGTCGGCTGCGTCCGGATGACCGAGCGCCACCTGGTCCGCGACGGCGAGGTGACCGACCCGCCGACCGAGGAGCAGATCGCCGCCATACGGGACGACGTCGAGGCCGCCCTCGACCTCGCGGAGGAGACGGTCCCGCTGCGCGAGGCGCGCACGCTGGTCGGCCTGGCCGGCTCGGTCACCACGATCTCCGCGATCGCCCAGGACCTCCCCGCGTACGACTCGACCCGCATCCACCACTCCCGCGTCACCCGCGAGCGGGTCCGCGAGATCACCGACCGCCTCCTGCACTCGACCCACGCCGAACGCGCCGCGATCCCGTCCATGCACCCGGGCCGGGTCGACGTCATCGCCGCGGGCGCCCTGATCCTCCTGTCGATCATGGACCGCACCGGCGCGGAGGAGGTCCTCGTCAGCGAACACGACATCCTGGACGGCATCGCCCGGCACGCGGCGCTGGACGAGGACGCGGGCTGACCCGTGAGGCCCGGACGGGCCGGCGCCGCGGTCACAGCCAGCCGCTGGCCTCCGCGATCCGGGCCGCCTCGGCACGGGTGCGGGCCTGCGTCTTGCCGATCGCGGACGACAGGTGGTTGCGGACGGTGCCCCGGGACAGCCGGAGCACCCTGGCGATGTCGGCCACGGTGCCGCCCTCGGCGGCGGCGCGCAGCACGTCGGCCTCGCGTCCGGTCAGCGGGCTGGCGCCGGCGGCCAGGGCCTCCGCCGCGAGGGCCGGATCCACGAAGCGCAGGCCGGCGTGGACGCGGCGGATCGCGTCGACCAGCTGTTCGGGCGGGGAGTCCTTCACGACGTACCCGGCAGCGCCCGCGGACATCGCCCGCGCGAGGTAGCCGGGCCGGCTGAAGGTGGTGCAGATGACGGTGCGGCAGCCGGGCACGGCCCGCTGGAGATCGGCGGCGACGCTCAGGCCGTCCCGGCCGGGCATCTGCACGTCGAGCAGCGCGATGTCGGGCGCGGTCCGCCGCGCGGCGGCCAGCACCTCGGTGCCGGTGCCGACCTCCGCCACCACGTCGAGGTCGGCTTCGAGCCGGAGCACGGCGGCGAGAGCACCGCGGACGAGTGCCTGGTCGTCGGCGAGCAGGACGCGGATCATCGCGCGCCGGCTTCGCCGGAAGGTGCGGGGCGGAGCGCCGGGGCCGGTCCGCGGGCGAGGACCCGGAACCCGCCGCCGGGGGCGGGCCCGTGTTCGAGGGTGCCCGACACGGCGGCCAGCCGTTCGGTGAGACCGGTGAGCCCGTTCCCGGCGCACGCCCCACCGCCGGTACCGCCGTTGTCGGCGACCTCGACCCAGTCGGGTCCGACGCGGACGGTGCACCGTTCGGCGTCGGAGTGCCGCAGCACGTTGGTGACCGCCTCCCGCACGACGTAGCCGAACACCTCGCGCAGCTCGGGGCGCACGGCGTCGGTCGCGGCGGGCAGCTCGGCCCGTACCCCGGCGGCGGCCAGCGCCATGCGGGCACCGGCCAGCTCGCTGTCCAGCGACAGGGTGCGGTAGCCCGAGACGGTGGCCCGCACGTCGGTCAGCGCCGTGCGGGCCATGGTCTCCAGCTCGGTGACCTGACCGACGGCGAGGGCCACGTCCCCGGAGGACTCCAGAACGCGCCGCGTCAGCCCGAGTCTGACGGTCATCGCGGAGAGGGTGTGGCCGAGGATGTCGTGCATGTCCCGGGCGACCCGCTCCCGCTCCTGATGCACGGCCAGCCTCTTGACCTGCTCCCGCGCGGCGCGCAGATGGCCGATCGTGAAACTGAGCGCGAAGACGGTGCCGAGTGCCGCGGTCACGCCGACGAGGACGGCCACCTGCGCCCAGGCCACCTCGCCCCGGGCGAGACGCATCCAGACGATCTGCCCCAGCACCGTGACGAGACCGAGCAGCAGCGCGTGGCGCAGCGGCAGCAGCATGAGCCCGATCGCGAGGGCGAAGGTCAGATCGGTCAGGTAGGACGGCGACGCGAGGAACACGGCCGGTGCCGACCCGAGCAGGAACATCACGACCACGATGACGACGCGCCCCCGTCGCAGCGCCATCGGCCCGTACCAGGGCGCCAGCACGCAGCCGACGACGTAGCAGGCGAGGAAACCGACCGCGCACGACGTGCGCAGCGGAGGTGCGGCACCGTGCGCGATGCCCACGGCCCGCGGGATCAGGGCGAGCGAGGCGAGGCCGGTGGCCGCGGTGAGGGCCACCGGGCCCCGGCCGCGGGCCCCGGGGCGGTCCGGCGGGTTCTTCCAGAAGCTCCAGTCCGGCCACCGGCCGATGGAGAACCCGTCCGGGTCGCGTGCGTCCACGTAGCTCATGCTAAAACGTTCGGCCGTCGCCCGGTCATGCGTGACAGATGGCATGGGTCCGACCGGCGAGCGGGTGGTGCGATGAGGTCATGTTGCACGCGAAGAGGAGCCGTCCGGCGAGCCAGGAGTACGAGTTCACCGAGGACGGCCGGACGCTGACGACCATCTCGCTGCGCCGGGGCCGCGTCGGCGCGCGCTTCACCCTGCGCGGGGACGAGTACCACGTCCGCACCCACCGTTTCAGCGGCGTCTACGAACTGTTCGACGCCGGCGGGACCGTCGTCGCGAGCACGGACCGCGTGCGCCGGAGCTGGAACCTGACGTGTGCCGAGCGGGTCGTCCCGTTCCGCCGGACCGCGGCGACGGACCGCGAGTACACCATGCTCGGCCAGGACGGTGAGCCCGCCGGCACGATTCGCCGCACCGGCCACGTCCGCGCGGAGGCGACCGCCGACCTGCCGGGCCTGGACCTCGTGCTCCAGGTCTTCGCGCTCGTCGTCGTGCTGCTGCGCAGGCGGCGCAAGCGGGCGGCGGCGGCCGTCCGGTCGACCTCCGCCCTGGGCGGCTGACGCCCGCGATCCGGCGACAGCCGTCCCGTACGCCCGTCGTAGACCTGCCGAGGAGTTCGCATGACCGAGGACCAGCCCCAGGAGAACCGCGTCAACCACGCGTCCGGGACGATCGAGATCGCCGGGAAGACCGTCCACAGACTCGGCTTCGGGGCCATGCGCCTGGTCGGTCCCGGCTGCTGGGGTGAGCCGGCCGACCGCGGCGCCTCGGTGCGGCTCCTGCGGCGCGCGGTCGAGCTGGGCGTCGACTTCATCGACACGGCCAGTGTGTACGGACCGCACGTCAGTGAGGAGATCATCCGTGCGGCGCTGCACCCCTACCCGGAGCACGTGCTGATCACGACCAAGGGCGGTCAGACCCAGTCGGGTCCGGGCTCCTACGCCGTCCTCGGGCGGCCGGAGTACCTGCGGCAGGAATGTGTGCTGAGCATGCGCCGTCTGGGCGTCGATCACATCGATCTCTACCAACTGCACCAGGTCGACCCCACGGTGCCGTTCGAGGACCAGATCGGTGAGCTGAAGAGCTTGAAGGAGGAGGGGAAGATCGGCGCGATCGGCCTCAACGAGGTGACGGTGGACCAGATCACCGCCGCCCGGGAGATCGTCGAGATCGCCTCCGTCCAGAACGAGTACAGCGTCACGCAGCGCAAGCACGAGGACGTGCTCGACCACTGCACGCGCCAGGGGCTTCCGTTCGTCTCCTGGTTCCCGCTCGACGTCGGGGCCCTGGCGCGGCCGGACAGCCCGCTCAGCGGCGTCGCCGCGCAGATCGGTGCCACACCGTCCCAGGTCGCACTCGCCTGGCTGCTCGCCCGTGCCGAGAACCTGGTGCCGATCCCCGGTACGGCGTCGACGGCCCACCTGGAGGAGAACGTCGCGGCGGCCACGGTACGGCTGGACGCGGCGCGGATCACGGCGTTGAACACGCTGGCCGGTTGACCGGGCGCCGGGCACCGTCCTCCGGCGTGAACGACACCGGCAGGGTGCGCAGGCCGCGCATGATGAGGCCGCCGCGCCAGCGGAGGTCGGTCGGGGCGGCGGCGAGGCGCAGGTCGGGGAGGCGGGTGAGGAGGGTGGCGAGCGCGGTCTGGCCCTCCAGGCGGGCCAGGGGGGCGCCGAGGCAGTAGTGGATGCCGTGGCCGTAGCCGAGGTGCTGGCTGTCGCGGCGGGCGAGGTCCAGGGTGTCGGGGTCGGTGAAGCGGGCCGGGTCGCGGTCGGCGGCGGCGAGGACGACCAGGACGGGGTCGCCGGGGGCGATGTCCTGCCCGCCGATGACGAGGGGGCGGGTGGCGTAGCGCCAGGTGGCCAGCTCCACGGGGCCGTCGTAGCGCAGGAGTTCCTCCACGCCGGTCTCCAGCAGCCCGCGCTCCCCCGCGGCGAGGGAGTCCTGGAGCCGGGCGCGCTGCTCGGGGTGGGTGAGCAGGGCGTAGGTGCCGTTGCCGATGAGGTTGACGGTGGTCTCGAAGCCGGCGAAGAGCAGGATGAACGCCATCGCCGCGGCCTCGTTCTCGGTGAGGTGCTCGCCGTGGTCGGAGGCGCGGATGAGGGCGGAGATCAGGTCCTCGCCGGGGCCCGGCTCGGGCGGCAGGGCGGCGCGCTTGCGGTGGATGAGCTCGGCGAGGTAGCCGCGCATCTTCTTCACCGACCGCGCGACCCCGCCGCGCGGCCCGCCGCCGTGCCGGATCATCATGCCGGCCCAGTCCCGGAAGTCGTCCTGGTCCTCGCGGGGGACGCCGAGCAGGTCGCAGATGGCGTAGATGGGGAGCGGGAAGGCGAAGTCGTGGATGAGGTCGGCGGAGCCGGTGGCGGCGAACCGGTCGATCAGGCCGTCGGCCAGCTCCTGCACGCGGGGCGCGAACTCGGCGACCCGGCGAGGTGTGAACGCCTTGCTGACCAGGCGGCGCAGCCGGGTGTGGTCCGGCGGGTCGATGTTCAGCAGGTGGGTCATCAGCTCCGCCTGGCGCTCCCCCGGGATCCCGGTCTTGCCCTTGGCGTGCGCGGGCCCGGCGTGGTGCGCCGGGTTCTTCGACAGCCCCGGCTCGGCGAGCGCCGCCTTGGCGTCCCCGTACCGCGTCACCAGCCACGCCTCCACGCCACTGGGCAGCCGCGTCCGGTGCACGGGCGCGTGCTCGCGGAGCCAGGCGTAGGCGGGGTAGGGGTCGGCGGCGAACTCCCAGGTGAAGAGTTCGGGGGCCTGTGATTCGTCGTACGGCATGTGTCGACCCTATTGATGTGTGACGGGGCCAGGGATGAGGGTGTCGTCAAGGACGCCGAGGTGCGGGACGAGCCGAGGTGCCGCGTCCGGTTCACTGAGCGCCCAACGGGGGGTCGCAGTGTCGGTGATGATGACGTTCGCGGCCGTGTACGGCGTGCTGCAGCTCTTCGTGGTGTCGTGGCCCACGCGAACAGTGCGTCTGTCGACGGTGATGCTCGCGGTGGCCGCCGGCCTGTTCGCCTGCGGAACGGCCGCTGCGTTATTGGAGTTCGGTTACACCCGCGCCATGGCGGATGAGACCCGGTCACTCGTCCAAGTAGTGCGCACTACCGGCTACTCCATGGCGCCATGGACGGAAGAGCTGGTCAAGGCCACTCCCTTACTGCTTGCCGGATTGTCCGCGAAGGTGCGGCGGCAATGGGGCCTGACCGATTTCGTCGTGCTGGGCGCGGGCCTGGGCGCCGGATTCGGGCTGTTGGAGTCGCTGATCCGTTACTCCCTCGACGCCGACCGTTCCCTGGCACGCCCTGACGGCGGCTGGATCGTGCCGGACAGCCTCTCACCGCCCTACATCCCGGGTCCGATGCAGATCCTGACAGCCTGGCTTCCGGCACCCTCGGACTCACTCGGCCTGGGCCACTCGACACCCACGGCGACTGCGACCTTCACCCACCTGGCATGGACCGCCGTTGCCGGTCTCGGGGTCGGTCTTCTCTGCCGCTCACCCGCTTGGTTGAAGCCCTTCTCCCTGGTCCCCATGGCCATCGCGGTGACGCATCACACCCTGAACAACTATGTGGCCGTTGAGCCAAGGCGCGGAGGGCGTCGCGACGCCCTGCAGTACTTGGACGGGCACCTCTGGGCGATCAGCGTGGCCGCGTTGGGGCTCGCAATGGTGATCGACACGTGGCACGTGCACCGTGGGAAGGGAGAGCTGGCGGACACCCTCTTGGCATCCGAGCGCATAGACGGCGACGGCGTCGCCGCTCTGACACGTTACGCGGCCCTCCGCTTCCCCTGGAGTTCGCTGGTCGCGTTCCGGTTCGCCCGTCTGCGCCGATCCCTGTGCTACGCCCGCGTGGCGCAGGTGACCGACCCCGACACGGTGGAGCTGCGGCGGACTGTCGCCGGAATCGCCGCTCGGATGAACGAGACCGCCGATGAGCACGCCTGGCGAACGGTCGATTCGCGGAGTCGTCTGCGGGCCGCCTGGGCGGGCTCGCGGCGGCGTCGATGGCTGATGCTCATACCCTGCCTGCTGTCTCTTCCGTCCCTCCTCTTTCTTGGAGTCGGATCGTTCAAGTCCGGCGTCGGACTACAGGACTTCTTCGCCGCAGGAATCGGATTGCGCCTGCTGACAGGCTGCGTGGTCGCCGCGCCGGCGTGGCTCGGCTGGCAGCTGGCCGTGCTGCTCCGCACCTGGGCACCGGCCACAGCTCAGCCTCTGGGGGAGCGACTCGTGGTCCACCGCCTACGTCTCGGGTCCGCAGTCGGTACCGCCGTCAGCGGGACACTGCTGGTCCGGCGTGGACTGGACGACGCACCCCACGGACGGCCCGTCCACGTCATGCATCTCCTCGAAGCGCTCGACGGGCTCCTCGTCCACCTCGGCTTCGCCCTGATCCTCCTGTCGCTGCTCACGTTCTTCCCGCCGGCGACGGGGCTGGCGTTGGCCGGCGGAGGAGCCCTCGCGGAGACGATGACAGCGCAGGCCGCGCTCGTCACGGCCCGTCTCGGGTTCGCCGGTGTGATTCTCATGGCGGTGGGTGCCGATGGTTCGGCGGCGGAGCGGTCAGGCGGAAGGAAGACTCCCGAGGAAGAGCAACCGCGCTCGACCGACCCTGTACAGGCGGAGGAGGTCGGAGCCGCCCGGGAACGGAAAGTCGCGGAGCTCACCGGCGGCAAGATCCCGTCCGGGGCGCCCGGGAAGCCGGGACTCAAGATCACCAAACCGGGGGCGGGCACCACCGACGTGGACGTCATCGGTGCGGACGGTTCGTACATCGCGGTCGGAGGCCCGGCGAAGGCGAGGAACCTGGCCAAGTTCGGGGAGAAGTGCCACATCCTGAAGTACGCGGCGGAACAGCGGGGGGTACGGGCGCAGGTCTATCTGGAGGAGGGGACCCCGGATGCGGCGCTTGCGGTGGCCAGGAGGATTCTCGGGGACGCAAACGTACACACCTTCACGAGGTGAGTGGGAATGAGTGACGGATTCTGCTTCTGGTACGCCGATCGGCTGGAGCGCGAAGGGGTCGAGCGGTTTCTGCGCAGCCTCGCAACGGACGGCGTTCACCTTGCGCACCCCGCGTCCCGCATTGTCACCGTCCTCACGGACGGACCGGAGTCCTGGGGGGAACAGGTCGCGGTCGAGCGGGCCGAACTCGTTCGGCTGCTGACGCTGAACAGCGGGAGCGAAGTGACCTTCCAGCTCTGGCTGGACGAGCACACGGACATGGTCACCAGGTTCCGTCCATCGGCCGACGGGGAGCTTGTGGTGGAGTTCGGTCTGGACGGCATGCGTTTTGAAGAGCAGGAGACGGCGGTCCGGGCGATCACCCACGTCGTGCACATGGACCTGGTCGCCACCCGGGGCGTGGTCGTCGATCGCCGGGGGGTGACCGAAGACACGGACTGGGACGGCGTGATGCGAGGTGCGCCCGTCGAGATCGCCGTCTGGCCCGACGTGCTGGCGGTGCGGCCGGAAGTGGCCGCCGGGCATCCGCGGCTACGGTCGCGACAAGGCGTCCGTCAGACGCCTCTGGTGTTCTTCGAGCACCGGCCGAGCAGCTGACCGGCCCGGTCAGTCGACCGCATCCGCCCCGCCCTCCGCCGCCCGGATCGCGTCCCGGTACGCGCGGGCCGCCGCCCGCAGGGCCGCCTCCGGGTCGACGCCGGCCGCGTCGGCCTCGGCGGCGAGGGTCAGGAGGGTGTGGCCGATGCCGTCGCCGGTGGGGAGGGGGACCGGGAGGGCGGCGGTGCGGGCGCGGGAGGAGAGCTTCGCGGCGAGGGCGAGGGCGGGCTGGCCGAGGGGGACGCCGTCGGTGACCGAGGTGCGCTGTTTCTCGGCGGCCTTGGTGCGCAGCCAGTGCGCCCTGACCTCCTCGGGGGTGTCGGCACTCTCCTCGCCGAAGACGTGCGGGTGGCGGTGGACGAGTTTCGCGACCAGGCCGGCCGCCACGTCGTCGATGTCGAAGGGGGCCTCGGGGTCCTCCTCCGCGACGCGGGCGTGGAAGACGACCTGGAGGAGCACGTCGCCCAGTTCCTCGCGCAGCTCCGCGCGGTCGCCGGCCTCGATCGCCTCGACCAGTTCGTACGCCTCCTCGATGGCGTACTTGGCGAGGCTCTCGTGGGTGCGCCGGGAGGACCAGGGGCACTCGCGGCGGATGCGGTCCATGACCTGCACGAGGTCGAGCAGCCGGGCGCCGGGCAGGTCGTAGGAGGCGGGAAGCAACTCAAGCTCGGGCATGTCGACGCGGCCGGAGCCGGCCAGGCGGGCCAGGCCGTCGGTGAGGGCCGGTTCGCCCTCGCCGGCCGCCACGACCACCAGCGTGCGGCCGCCCGCGCCCGCGCAGAAGGCGACCAGCTCCTCGGCGGTGGGGGCCGCCTCCGCCACCGGGACGCCCGCCTCGCGGAGGTAGGGCAGCTGCGGGTGCGCGGCGTCGGCGCACAGCACGCGGTCGGCGGCGCGCAGCGCCTGCCAGGCGGGCCAGGACAGCAGGCCGGGGGCGACGCGGTGGCTGGTGGTGAGCAGGACGACGCGGCCCGCGGTGGTGGCGTTCACCCTCCGAACGTAACCCACCGCGCCGACACCCCGGCTACGCCGCCGAGACCTCCTTCACCCACGGCACCTTGGCGTCCACCCGCCCGCTCTTCTGCACGTCCCACCTGCCGTAGCGAGGGTTGAGGTCGATGTGCAGCTTGCCGGAGGCGTCGGACAGGGCCTTCCAGAACTCCGGCCGGCTGGTGTCGGTGCCGAGGGACTGGGCGAGCTTCTGCGCCTCGATCTGCAGGCGCAGGTTCTCCTCCACGCGCCCGGGGGCGACGCCGTACTGCTGGAGCCAGACGTTCTCCAGCTCCTTCGCGCCGCCGGCCTGCTGCTCCAAGCCGGCGCGGGTCTGCTGGACCTCCTTGCGGGTGACGCGGACGCCCGCGTCGGAGGCGGCGCGGTGCAGCACCCGGTCCAGGACCATGCCGTGCAGGGTGTCCCGGGTGAGGGTGCCGGTGCGGGCGACGACCTGCTGGTACTGCTCGGTGCCCGGCACCGCCGCCCGCTGGGCCGCGCGCACCTCGCCCACCCGGCTCTCCAGCTGGGCGACGGTGATCCGCTGGTCGCCGACGACGGCCGCGGCGCCGGGGTGCGCGTCGCTGCCGCAGGCGGTGAGCAGGGGTGCCGCCGCGATCGCGGCGGCGAGGAGGAGCGCGGGGCGACGGCGGCGGTGCAAGGGGACCTCCCGAGGAGCTTGTGCGGCGGTGCACAAAGTCTTGCGATGATCGATGGTAGGCAGTGGCCGCGCTCCGGCCAAGCCATTCGACCAACGATTCACCTCGACCAACGATCCATCGCTCAGCCGGTGATGGCCACCGGCGCGTCCCACTGGTTCCGGTCCACGGTGATCGCGTAGCCGCCGCGCTCCACGCAGGCCCCTGGTGAAGGCCCGTAGTAGCGGTCGGTGCGCCACGCCTTCATCGCGGCGGTGGAGGGCGCGGTGCAGGTGTCGAAGGCGCGGGGCGAGGCGTCAGCCCCGCACCTGTCCCAGCCACTCCAGCGTGCGCCGGATGTCGGCGGCCAGCGGGTGCCCGGGGCCCCGGGTGCGCTCCACGTCGTGCAGCAGCCGGGCCAGCGTCTCGTGGGCGGCGGCGCGGTCGCCGAGGGCGAGCAGCAGGTGGCCGATGCGGCGGCGGACGTCGTGGGCGAGGTCGGGGTCGCCGGCCACGTACTGGTTCTCGTAGTACGGCAGCAGCGCGCGGTACTCGGCGAGCGCCGCCGCCGGGTCGCCGAGCTGCTCCAGGCACTGGGCGGCGTCGTAGCGGTGGCGCAGGGAGCGCGGGTCGGCCTGGCCGGCCTCGGCGGCGCGTTCGTCGGCGAGGCGGCGCAACTCGGGCAGGGCGCGCCGGTACTGGCCGTCGTCCATGAGGGTGGCCGCGTACTGGCGGCGCAGGGTCCGGACCACCGGGGAGTGCTCGCCGTGCTGTTCGGCGGCGGCCGGGAGGATCGCGCCGAGGATGTCGACGGCCTGGGTGATGCGGCCCTCGCCGAGCAGCCGCTTCACCTCGTCCACCGCGCGGGCCACGTCCGGCTTCGCGGCCTCCGCGACGGCCGGCACGGGGGCCGGCTGCGGCGCGGGGGTGCGGGCGCGGTCGGGCCAGGGGGCGTGCGGGCGCACGAAGGGGCGGGTGGGGTCGAGCGGGCCGCCGGTGGGCACGCCGTGCGCGGGCAGCAGCGGCGCCAGGTCCTCGTAGACCTCCTGGGCGGAGGCCGGGCGGTGCTGCGGGTCCTTGGCGAGCAGCCGCAGCACCAGGGCCTCCAGCGGCTCGGGGACCTCGGGTCGGATCCGGCGCACCGGGAGCGCCGGCTCGTACAGGTGCCGGTGGAGCACGCCGAGGGCGGTGGAGCCGGTGAACGGCACGTCGCCGCTGAGCAGTTCGTGCAGCAGCACGCCGAGCGCGTACAGGTCGGTGTACGGGCCGACCGCGCCGCCCATGGCCTGCTCGGGGGCCATGTAGGCGGGCGAGCCGATGGGGGTGCCGGTGTGGGTGAGGCGGGTGGTGTCGGCGTCCATGACGGAGGCGACGCCGAGGTCGAGGACGGTGACCGTGCCGTCCTGCTTCACCATCACGTTGCGCGGCTTCAGGTCCCGGTGGACGATCGGCACCGCGTGCACGGCGCTCAGCACGGCGCACAGCTGCGCGGCGACCGCGACCGCCCACCGCCAGGGATAGGGGTCGTGCTCGGCGAGGTGGTCGGCGAGGTCGGCGCCGTCGACGTACTGCATGACGAGGAACAGCTCCTCGCCCTCGCTGCCCGCGTCGTGCACGGTGACCAGGCCGGGGTGGTCGACCTGCGCGGTCACCCGGCACTCGCGCACGAAGCGGCGGCGCAGCTCGTCGGCCTCCTGCCCGGCCACCTTGTCGGGGCGCAGCAGCTTCACCGCCACGCGCCGGTCGAGCCGCTGGTCGTAGGCGGTCCAGACCTGGCCCATGCCGCCCTGCCCGATGAGCGTGGACAGGGCGTAGCGGCCGGCGACGACGCGCCCGGTCACCGCGCTCACCTGCCGCCCTCGTGCCGGCGCAGGTAGTCGCTCAGCTCGTCCAGCTCGGCGCGCACCTCGTCGATGCGGGCGGGCCCGGCGCCGGCCGGGTGGGGCGGCGGGGTGGGCGCCGAGTGCTGCGGCATCGGGGGCGGGGTGGGTGCTGCCGACCGCGGCATCGGGGGCGGGGTCGGGTACGTCGGCTGCGGCACGGCGACGGCCGGGTACGGGTACGCGGACGGGGGCTGCGGGTAGCCGTAGGCCGGCCCGGCGGGCGCCGGGGCGTAGCCGGCGTAGCGGAGCTGGTGGAAGTGGCGTACGTCCGCGGCGAGGTAGTAGGCCATCCCCACCACCAGGGTGAGCAGGAGCAGCGAGAGACCGGTCCAGCCGGCGGGGGTGTGGATCTCGTCGCCCGGCTCGGTGGCCATCAGCACCATGCTGAGCGCGTCCAGCGCCAGGGCGGCCGTGAACAGCCCCCAGTCCACGGACTTGCGGGTGACCAGCGCGAGGCGCAGCAGCATGGCCCAGGCCAGGAAGCCGATGCTGAGGAGGCCCAGGGCCACGAACACCACGCGCAGGAAGACCAGCCACCCGGTGGGGGGCGGCTGCTTCACCGGCTGCGGATGGCCCTGGCCGTGCATGGCTGCTCCTGGATGCCTGGTACGGACGGAAGTTCGGGTGAGTCGGTACGAGCGTATAGGCCGACAAGGACACCGGTCGCGGGGTTGTACCGAACCGTTGTCGTCCTGATCACTTCCCGCCCGGCTCGGGCGTCAGGGTGCCGTCGGTCAGCCCGTCGTACATCCCGCGCGCGAGCTGCTCGCCGAGCCGGGCGGCGAGCCGGAGCGCCGACTCGAACTCGTCCAGGGCGCGGAATCGGGCGCCGTAGCGGCGCTGGTCGGCCGGGGCGAGCCGGGGCAGTTGCAGGCGGCGCACGTCGAGGCGGGTGGCGGTGGACGCGTAGCTGCTGGCCTGGCGGTTGTTGGCGGTGCCGCGCAGGAACCCGGCGAGGAACCAGGGGTCGAGCGCGGCCGGGTCGGGGCGCAGCAGCACCAGGTTGCGCCCGAGGGCCGCCCCGGCGGTGGCCTCGTCCACCACGCGCGCGACGGAGCCGCCGCCGAGGACGGGCACGACGACGTCGCCGGCCTCGGTCAGCACGGGTTCCTCGTCGCCCTCCGGCAGGGTGCCCGAGGGGGCGGTGCCGGCGAGGACGTCGTGGTCGGTGAGGAGCGGTACGCGCGCGGGGCCGCCGCTGGTGCCGGTGCGCAGCACCAGGGCGCCGGCGCGGGCGAGTTCGCCGACGGTGGTGAGCGGCCAGCGGGGCGCGGGCCCCGCCGTGTCGGCCGGCGGCGGGGTCAGCTCGCCGGTGCGGCGCAGGGCGGTGCCGAGGCGGTCGCGTACGTCGGTGAGGCGGCCGGCGCCGTCGGCGGCCGGGGCGGGCGGGAGGTGCCGGGCCGGGGCCAGGTCCACGTCGTCGTCGAGGAGCGCGATGACCGGCAGGGAGCGGGCCAGCCCCGGCCGCTCCTCGGCCAGCCGCCCCTCGCCGTCGAAGGCCCGCCAGGCGTCCAGCAGGCTCTCGCGCACCGCCCGCCAGTCCGGGCCGCCGCGCCCCTCGCCGGCGAACCGCGCCACGTCGGCGAGGAGCACCTCGGGCTGCGCGGGCGGCGGTCCGGGGCGGCGCAGCACCCACAGGTGCAGCGGGATGTTGTACGGCGGTGCCGCGCCGAGCGGCAGCGCGAGCACGGCGCGCAGCGCGCCCCGGCGCAGCAGGTCGGCGCGGACCCGGCGCCCGGAGCGGCGGGAGGCGGCGGCGGGCGGCATCAGCAGCACGGCGGTGCCGCCGTCGCGCAGCCGGGCCAGCGCGTGCTGCACCCAGGCCAGTTCGGACTCGGTGCGGGCCGGGAAGCCGTACTCCCAGCGGGGGTCGTAGGCGAGTTCGTCGTGCCCCCAGTTGCGCTCGTTGAACGGCGGGTGGCACAGGACGGCGTCGGCGCGCAGGTCGGGGAAGGCGTCCGCGCGCAGGGTGTCGGCGGTGGCGGCGCGCACGCCGGCGCGGGAGTGCAGGGCGAGGCGGAGCGCGGTGAGGGCGGCGAGGTCGGCGGCGTCGTCCTGGGCGTACAGCTCCCGCGCACCGCTGCCGGCGGCGGCGCGCAGCAGGGCGCCTGTGCCGCAGGCGGGGTCGAGGACGGTGCGGGGCGGTGCGGGCGCGGGGTCGGCCGGGCAGGCCAGGTCGGCCATCAGGGCGGCGAGTTCGGCGGGGGTGAGGGTGTACTGGCGCGGGTTGGCGTCCAGGTGCCGGCCGAGCAGGAACTCGAAGGTCTGCCGGGCGCCGTGCTCGGCGGCCAGCTCGGCGACGCCGCGGAGGTAGGGGGCGGAGGCGAGGGCGGCGGGCGGGGTGAGGGGGGCGTTCACCGGGGCGTGGCCTGGGGCGGGGCCGGGGGCGGGGCCGGGGGCGGGGGCGGGGCCGGGGGCCGGGGTGTTCACAGCAGCGGGGGCCTGCGCGGTGGGCGCCCCGAACCTCGGTGTCAGCACCTCCTCCAGCGCCGCTGGCAGCAGCGCGGCGAGCCGGTCGTCGGGGCCGGAACTCACCTCCAGCCAGCGCGTGGGCCGGTCGTGGATCAGCAGCAGCACGCGTCCCGCGTGGGTGAGCGCGGCGACCGCGCCCTCGGGGTGGCCGACCAGTTGCTGCCACACGCGCTCGCGCAACGGGACCTCGGCGAGCTTGCCGTGCCGGCGCAGCCAGCCCTCCACCTCGCCGAGCGCGAAGGACGGGCTGGTCTCGGTGCCGCCGACCGGCCGGGGGAAGTCCGGGTGCCGGCGGCGCCAGTTGCTCACGGCGGCCCGGCCCACGCCGGCCAGCCGGGCGATGCCGGCGGCGGTCACCTCGGTGGCGCGGTCCGTCTCGTTGTGCTGCATCCGCCGGCTCCCTCGTTCACGATGTGGCGCCGAGCATACCGAGGCGCGAAGAAGCGAGCGCTTCACGGACGTGTACTCCTCTCCTCCCGTGTACACGGTTGACTCGGTTCACAAGCTCTGTTCTTATTGACCTCGCCAACGAGCGGACGCCGAGCAGCGGTGGCCGCCACAGGGGGAGGGACACCGTCATGGGCATGAAGGGCAAGGTCGCACTCGGCGCCGTCGTGGGGATCGTCGTCATCGGAGCCGTCTCGGTGGCGGCCGGCGGCGACGGGGACGGTGGCGGCTCGGAGGGCAAGGGCTCCTCGGCCTCCCAGCGGCAGTCGGGCGGTGCCGAGGACACCGCGAAGGAGACGGGGAAGAAGGCCGAGAAGAAGGCCGCCTTCGCCGGCGACGGCGACTACCAGGTCGGCTCCGACATCAAGCCCGGCACCTACCGCACCACCGGCAACACCGACGACATGTGCTACTGGGAGCGCGCCAAGGACGCCTCGGGCGACGCGGACTCCCTGCTGGCCAACGACAACGTCACCGGCACCTCGTACGTCACCGTCAAGGCCACCGACAAGCTCTTCAAGTCCAGCGGCTGCAAGGACTGGGAGGCCGTCGACCCGAAGGCCGCGGGCACCCCCGCCACGCAGATGAGCGGCAAGGGCGGCATGTTCAAGGTCGGTGTCGACGTCGCGCCCGGCACGTACAAGTCCACCGGCAACACCGACGACATGTGCTACTGGGAGCGGGCGAAGGACGCCGAGCACTCCCTGGAGTCGATCGCCGCGAACAACAATGTGACCGGCACCGCGGTGGTGACGATCGGCGCGAAGGACGCGTACTTCAAGACCACCGGCTGCCAGGACTGGAAGAAGACGGGTTGACACAACACACCGCGCTGACCACTGCGTGCCTCCTCGGCGTCCGCCGCCCGCTCACCACGGCCTTGCCGGGCGGTCAGCCCCCGCACTGGTCCAGCATTGTCTCCTTGTCCGCCTTCGTCACCGGCAGGTCGTACTTGGCGGAGACCTGGGCGACGCGGACCGCGTAGGAGCAGCGGACGGCCTTGTTGGGCGGGAGCCAGCTCGCCGGGCCCGAGTCGGACTTGGCGCCGTTGGTGGGGCCGTCGACCGGGATGAGGTTGAGGGGGTCGTTGGCGATGTCCTGGCGCTTGCCCTTGGCCCAGTGGGCGGCGCCCATCTGCCAGTCGTAGGAGAGGGGCATGACGTGGTCGATCTGGATCTCCGTGGCGTTGGACTTGGTCCAGACGATGGTCTTGCCGGTGTAGGGGTCGCGCAGGGTGAGGGAGACGATGACGCAGTCGGAGCCGCCGCGGTAGCGGATCTTCTCGCCGTCGCGCTTGAGGAGGTCGTTGCGTGAGTCGCAGCCGTTGTGCGCGTAGGGGACGTCGCCGGGGGCGTTGTCCATCCAGGCGTAGCCGAACTCGTCGCGGTCGTAGCCGGTCTTCGGGCCGCGGCCCTTGGTGGTGACCTTCTGGATCAGGGTGCGGGCCTTCGCCTTGTCCGCGTCCGAGGTGATCGCGGCCAGGCCGGGCTTGGTGCCGTCCGGGTTGTCCAGCGGGCTGACCGCGCGGCCGTCGTCGCCGCCGGGGGCGGCCGGGCCCGCGGGGCCCGTGGGGGCGCCCTCGGGCAGGTCGACGTCCTTGCAGCCGGTCACCAGCAGGGTGGCGCCGAGCAGCGCCGCCGAGCCGGTCAGTGCCGTACGCCGTGTCCTGCGCATCACGCGCGTCCCTCCCCTGTCCACCCGGTGGTCCTCCCCGGACCTGTCCTTCCGGATGCCCCGCCCGCCGGGGGCGCATGCCGGGGGGCTTCCGTCGCCGACGGCCTCGCGCGACATACCCGGCGAACCGGGCGTATGGTCGGTGGTGAGTCACGTCCGTAAGGAGTTCTGCATGGGCATCTTCGACAGGTTCAAGAGCAACCAGGCGGCCAAGGACAAGGCGAAGCAGGCCTCCGACACCGCTGAGAAGCAGGTCAACGAGAGGACCGGCGGCAAGTACGAGAACCAGGTCGACTCCGCGCAGCAGAAGGCCGAGGACAGGTTCGGCATGGGCGGCGACCAGGACCGGTAGCCGGCCGGCACCACAGACCCGAGACGGAGCCGCCCGAGGGCGGCTCCGTCTTCGTCTCGCGGGCGCGCTACGAGCCCAGGATCGTGGTCAGGAACTCGCCGGTCCACGCCAGCAGTTCGCGGCCGACCAGCGGCTTGCCCCCGACCTTCGCGGTCTTCGGGCGGGGTACGAGGATCTGGTGGCCGGTCGGCTTGATGAGGCTGCCGGGGTAGAGGCGCTTCAGGCGCAGCTCCTGCGACTCCCGCAGCTCCACCGGCGCGAAGCGGACGTTGTTGCCCTGGAGCACGATCTCGCCGACCTCGCAGGCCCGCGCCAGCATCCGCAGGCCCGCCACCAGCAGCAGGTTCTCCACCGGCTCGGGCAGCTTGCCGTAGCGGTCGGTGAGTTCCTCGCGTACGGCCTTGACGTCCTCCTCGCTGTTGGCCGAGGCGATCGCGCGGTACGCCTGGAGGCGCAGCCGCTCGCCGGGGGCGTAGTCGTGCGGGACGTGCGCGTCGACCGGCAGCTCGATCTTGACCTCCAGGGGCGGCTCCTCCTCCACCCCGCCCTCCAGGGAGGCCCGGTAGTCGGCGACGGCCTCGCCGACCATGCGGACGTACAGGTCGAAGCCGACGCCCGCGATGTGCCCGGACTGCTCGCCGCCGAGCAGGTTGCCCGCGCCGCGGATCTCCAGGTCCTTCATCGCCACGTACATGCCCGCGCCCATCTCGGTGTGCTGGGCGATGGTGGCGAGCCGTTCGTGCGCGGTCTCGGTGAGCGGCTTCTCCGGCGGGTACAGGAAGTACGCGTAGCCGCGCTCCCGGCCGCGGCCCACCCGGCCGCGCAGCTGGTGCAGCTGGCTGAGGCCGAAGTTGTCGCCGCGCTCCACGATCAGGGTGTTGGCGTTGGAGATGTCGATGCCGGACTCCACGATCGTGGTCGACACCAGCACGTCGAACTTCTTCTCCCAGAAGTCGACCACCACCTGCTCCAGGGCCTGCTCGGACATCTGGCCGTGCGCGGTCGCGATGCGCGCCTCGGGGACGATCTCGCGGAGGCGGGCCGCGGCGCGGTCGATGGACTCGACGCGGTTGTGGATGTAGAAGACCTGGCCCTCGCGCAGCAGCTCGCGGCGGATGGCGGCGCCGATCTGCTTCTGCTCGAAGGGGCCGACGAAGGTCAGCACCGGGTGCCGCTCCTCCGGCGGGGTGGTGATGGTCGACATCTCGCGGATGCCGGTGACCGCCATCTCCAGGGTGCGCGGGATGGGCGTGGCCGACATGGTCAGCACGTCCACATTGGCGCGCAGCTTCTTCAGCTGCTCCTTGTGCTCGACGCCGAAGCGCTGCTCCTCGTCGACGATGACCAGGCCGAGATCCTTGAACTTGGTCTCGGAGGCGAAGAGGCGGTGGGTGCCGATGACCAGGTCGACGGAGCCCTCGCGCAGGCCCTCCAGGACTGCCTTCGCCTCGGCGTCGGTCTGGAAGCGGGAGAGCGCCCGCACGTTGACCGGGAACTGCGCGTACCGCTCGCTGAAGGTGCCGAAGTGCTGTTGCACCAGCAGGGTCGTCGGCACCAGGACCGCGACCTGCTTGCCGTCCTGGACGGCCTTGAAGGCGGCCCGGACCGCGATCTCGGTCTTGCCATAGCCGACGTCGCCGCAGATCAGGCGGTCCATCGGGACCGTCTTCTCCATGTCCTCCTTGACCTCGGCGATGGTGGTCAGCTGGTCCGGCGTCTCCGCGTACGGGAAGGCGTCCTCCAGCTCGCGCTGCCAGGGGGTGTCACCGCCGAAGGCGTGGCCGGGGGCGGCCATGCGGGCGCTGTACAGCTTGATCAGGTCGGCGGCGATCTCCTTGACCGCCTTCTTGGCGCGGGCCTTGGTCTTGGTCCAGTCGGCGCCGCCCAGGCGGTGCAGGGTGGGGGCCTCGCCGCCGACGTACTTGGTGATCTGCTCCAGCTGGTCGGTCGGGATGTACAGCCGGTCGCCGGGCTGGCCGCGCTTGGCGGGCGCGTACTCCACCACCAGGTACTCGCGGGTGGCGCCCTGCACGGTGCGCTGGACCATCTCGATGTAGCGGCCCACGCCGTGCTGCTCGTGCACGATGTAGTCGCCCGCCTCCAGGGTGAGCGGGTCGATGGTCTTGCGGCGCCGGGTCGGCATCCGCCCCAGGTCCTTGCTGGCGGTGCGCTGCCCGGTCAGGTCGGTCTCGGTGAGCACGGCCAGCTTGAGCGCCGGGTCCACGAAGCCCTGGTCGACGCAGCCGCAGGAGACGTGGACGAGTGCCGGGTCGATCGCGGTCAGGTCGATGTCGAGGCGGGCGGCGATGTTCTCGCCGCCGAGCACCTCCACCGTGCGGGCGGCCGGGCCGTGGCCCTCGGTGACGTACACCGTGCGCCAGCCGTCGGAGAGCCAGCCCTTGGTGTCGGCCAGCGCGCGGGCGGTGTCGCCGCGGTAGGTGTCGGGGGCGTGCATGCCGAGCTTGAGGGTGTCGGCCTCCTCCAGCGCGTCGTCGGCGGCGAAGGGGGACACCGACCACCACATCATGCCCAGCTCGCGGGCCCGGTCCCGGACGTCCGCGAGGGACCACAGGGAGGCCGCGCCGACGTCGATCGGCGCCTCCCCGCCGCCCGCCGTGGCCGCCCAGGACGCCTGGAGGAACTCCTGCGAGGTCGCCACCAGGTCGGCGGCGCGGGTACGGATCCGCTCGGGGTCGCAGACCAGGGCCATCGCGCCGGCCGGCAGCACGTCGAGCAGCAGCTCCATGTCGTCCACCAGGACCGGGGCGAGGGACTCCATGCCCTCCACCGCGATGCCCTCGGCGATCTTGCCGAGCAGCTCGCCCAGCTCCGGGTGCTGCTCCGCCAGCGCTGCGGCGCGCTCGCGCACCTGGTCGGTGAGGAGCAGCTCGCGGCAGGGCGGGGCCCACAGGCCGTGCTCGGCGACTTCGAGGGAGCGCTGGTCGGCGACCTTGAAGTAGCGGATCTCCTCGACGTCGTCGCCCCAGAACTCCACCCGCAGGGGGTGCTCCTCGGTGGGCGGGAACACATCGAGGATGCCGCCGCGCACGGCGAACTCGCCGCGCTTCTCGACCAGCTCCACGCGCGCGTACGCCGCCGCCGCGAGCGCCGCGACGATCTCCTCCAGGTCGGCGCTCTGCCCGCTCCGCAGCGCCACGGGCTCCAGGTCGCCCAGGCCCTTGACCTGTGGCTGGAGCACGGAGCGCACGGGGGCGACGACAACGGAGACCGGGCCGGTCTCGGGGTCGTCGGGGCGCGGGTGGGCGAGGCGGCGCAGCACGGCGAGGCGGCGGCCGACGGTGTCGCTGCGCGGGCTGAGCCGCTCGTGCGGCAGGGTCTCCCAGGACGGGTACTCCACCACGCCCTCGGGCGGCAGCAGCGAGCGCAGGGCGGCGGCCAGGTCCTCCGCCTCGCGGCCCGTCGCCGTCACCGCGAGGACCGGCCGGCCGGCCTCGCGGGCCAGCGCGGCGACCGCGAAGGGGCGGGCGGCGGGGGGTCCGACGAGGTCGACGTGCGTGCGGTTGCCGTCGGTGGCCGCCGTGATCGCTTCCGCGAGGGCGGCGTCCTTCACGACGGCGTCGAGCAGACCGTGCAGGCTCATGGAGGGGGTGCTTTCCGTCCTGGGGGTGGGGCGACACGAGTGGCCCGACGCGGTGGGTGCCGGGCTGTCCAGGGTACGTCGCGCTGCGCGGCTGCACGGGAGGCTGTGGACAACGCCGGCTGCGGGTGGCTGCGCCGGGTGCGAGGTGGGCGACGCCGGGTGCGAGTCGGGTGCGAGGCGGGCGGCGTCGGGGTGGCCGTACCAGGGGGCTCCGCCCCCTGGACCCCCGGCCTGTGCCCACCCACCACCCGACTCGGTCAGTTGGAAGGTGGACGCCCGGGTCGGCGGCGACTCGGTCGGTCGGAAGACGGCGGCCCCGGGCGCGGACAGCGGAAGGCCCGGCGTCGGGAGCCACGTGGCTTCCGGCGCCGGGATTCCCCCCGCAACCCCCGTATGCGGTGGTCTGGTGGGACCGCGGTGCTACTCCGTCGCGATCGCGTTCAGGACGTTCATCCGGCCCGCCCGGAAGGCCGGGACCAGGGCGGCGAAGAGGCCCACGAAGGCCGAGCCGACGAAGACGTAGAGGATCGTCGGCCAGGGGATGTCCAGGACGTCCAGGCCCTCCAGGGCGAGCAGGCGCTGGGCGGTGGCGCCCCAGCCCATGCCGAGGCCGAGGCCGAGCAGGGCGCCGAAGAGGGCGATGACCACCGACTCCATGCGGATCATGCGGCGCAGCTGGCGGCGGGAGAGCCCGATGGCCCGCATGAGGCCGATCTCGCGGGTCCGCTCGACCACCGAGAGGGCGAGGGTGTTCACGACACCGAGCACGGCGACGATGATCGCCAGGGCGAGCAGCCCGTAGACCATGTTGAGCAACTGGCCGACCTGGTCCTTCAGCTGCTCCTTGTAGTCGGTCTGGTCGCGCACCTGGTACTGCGGGTACGGCTCCATGGCCTGCTTCAGGGCCGCGTACGCGTCCTTCTCGTGGCCGTCTGCGGCCTTCGCGAACATGATCATGTTCGGCGGGACCTTGGCGGCCGGCAGGTACGTCCGCATCGTCTCGGTGGAGAGGTACCGCGCGCCCTGGTCGATGGCGGTCTCGTCGTCCGTGATCGCGGCGACCTTGAGCTTCGCCGTGCGACCGCCCTCGAAGGCGACCGTGAGGGTGTCGCCGACGTGCACGCCGTGGTCCTCGGCGTAGTCGGAGCCGACCGCCATGGCGCCGGGGCGGTAGGCGGCCTTGAGGTCGCCCGCCGTGGTCGGGCGGCGCAGGTCGTCGGCGTAGGACGGGTCGGCGGCGGTGACGCCGTCGGTGTCCTTGGTGCCGTCGGGCGCGGTGACGGTGGCGTCGACCACGCGGTAGCTGGTGACGTGCTCCAGGGACGGTGACTTCCGCATCGCCTGCTCGGCCTGCGGCACGATCCGCTGGTTGCCCTGGACGATGAAGTCCGCGCCGACCGACTTGTCGAGCTGGCTGGTGGCGGAGGCCACCATGGAGGAGCCGACCACCGACAGGCAGGCGACCAGGGCGAGGCCGATCATCAGCGCGGCGCCGGTGGCGCCGGTGCGGCGCGGGTTGCGCAGGGCGTTGCGTTCGGCGAGCCGCCCGACCGGGCCGAAGGCCCGCAGCAGCACCGCGCTGAGCACCCGCACCACCGCGCCGGACAGCAGCGGGCCGATCACGACCAGGCCGATCAGGGTGAGGACCACGCCGGCGCCGAGCATCATCGAGCCGTCGGTCGCCTTGTCCGCGCGGGCCGCCGTGACCAGCGCGGCTCCGCCGGCGCCGGTGAGCAGGACGCCGATGGTGCCGCGGATCCGGCCGGCCCGGCCGTCGGCGGGGGTGCCGGCGTCGCGCAGGGCGGCCATCGGGGAGATCTTCCCGGCCCGGCGGGCCGGCAGCCAGGCGGCGAGGACGGTGACGACGACGCCGAGGACCAGGCCGGCCACGGGGGTCGTCGCCTTCACGGTCAGGTCGTCGGTGGACAGGTTCATGCCCGCCGCCGACATCAGCTTCATCAGGCCGACCGCGATCCCGACGCCCGCCGCGACGCCGAGCACGGAGCCGACGACGCCGAGGAACAGCGCCTCCACCAGCACCGAGCGGTTGACCTGCCGGCGCGAGGAGCCGATGGCCCGCATGAGGCCGATCTCGCGGGTGCGCTGGGCAACCAGCATGGAGAAGGTGTTGACGATCAGGAAGATGCCGACCAGGAAGGCGATCCCGGCGAAGCCGAGCATGGCGTACTTGATGATGTCCAGGAACGAGCCGAGGCTCTCGCGGTTCTCGTCGGAGTTCTCCTTGGCCGTCTGCACCTTGTAGTCGCCCTTGAGGGCCTGGACGACGTGCTGCTTGAGCACGGTGTCGGAGACCCCGTCGGCGGCGGTGACGTTGACCGCGGTGAACCTGTCGGCGGCGCCGAGCAGTCGGCGCTGGGAGGTGGCGGTGTCGAAGTAGAAGATCGCGGCGCCGGGGTTGGTCACCTTGAAGGTCGCGATGCCGACGATCCGCGCCTTGAAGTCACCGGTCTGCGCGATGGTGCGCAGCTCCTCGCCGATCTCCAGGTGCTTCTTGTCGGCGGTGTCGGCGTCGACCATCACCTCGGTCGGCCCGCGCGGGGCGTGCCCAGAGGTGATCTCCATCGACTTCAGGTCGTTCCTCGTCCAGTTGCCGGCGATGGTGGGCGGGCCGTCGCCCGCGCCGACGTTCTTGTTGCGGCCGTCGACGACGGTGACGCTCTGCGAACTGACCGAGCCCTCCACCGACTTGACGCCCTGGACGGAGCGGACCCGGTCCAGCGTGGCGGCCGGCAGCGACTCGGGCACCCCGTTCTGCGGGGTCTCGTCGGCCTCGGCCTTCGCGGGCTGCACGGTCACGTCGGAGGCGGAGACCGCGAAGAGCTTGTCGAAGGTGGTGGTCATGGTGTCGGTGAACACCAGCGTCCCGCACACGAAGCCCACGGAGAGCAGCACCGCCACCGCGGAGAGCGCCATGCGCCCCTTGTGCGCGAAGAAGTTGCGCAGCGAGGTCCTGACGACGGTCATGACGTGCGCCCCCGGGCGTCGAAGTCCTTCATCCGGTCCAGGACGGCCTCGGCGGTCGGCCGGCGCATCTCGTCCACGATCCGGCCGTCGGCGAGGTAGAGCACCCGGTCCGCGTAGGCGGCGGCGACCGGGTCGTGGGTGACCATCACGATGGTCTGGCCCAGCTCGTCCACCGACCGGCGCAGGAAGCCCAGCACCTCGGCGCCGGCCCGGGAGTCGAGGTTGCCGGTCGGCTCGTCCCCGAAGATGATCTCCGGCCGCGCGGCCAGCGCCCGGGCCACGGCGACGCGCTGCTGCTGGCCGCCGGAGAGCTGGTTGGGCCGGTGCTTGAGCCGACCGGCGAGACCGACGGTCTCCACGACCCGGTCCAGCCACTCCTTGTCGGGCCTGCGCCCGGCGATGTCCATCGGCAGCGTGATGTTCTCCAGGGCGTTCAGCGTCGGCAGCAGGTTGAACGCCTGGAAGATGAAACCGACCCGGTCGCGGCGCAGTTGGGTGAGCTTCTTGTCCTTCAGCCCGGTGATCTCGGTCTCGTCCAGGTGGATCTGGCCCTCGGTGACGGTGTCAAGTCCGGCCAGGCAGTGCATCAGCGTGGACTTGCCGGACCCGGAGGGGCCCATGATGGCGGTGAACTCGCCGCGCAGGATGTCCACGTCGACGTGGTCGAGGGCGACCACCCGGGTCTCCCCGGCGCCGTACGCCTTCACCACCTGACGCGCCCGCGCGGCCACGGCCGTACGCCCTCCACTGCCCCCGTGCTTGGGAATGGTCACGGCCGATGTCATGTCGGTTCTCCTTGATCGGTGTACCGGTGGTCCGGTCGTCCGGCACCTGAAGTCTGTCGAGACGCGGGGGTCGAGCGCGCTGGTGCGCGGTGCAGTCTTCTGCTGGGGAAAACCCCACCCCCGGTGGTGCGGTCCGCCGCCCCCCAGCGGCGTAAAGCCAGGTTAAGGACGGGCCGGGGGGTGCCACGTCCTCCGCCGGTACCAACCCGACCCGGTCTGAAGGACGAAGGAACCCCTAGGGGCTGTCAGTCCCCGGGATGAGCCGTGTCGGGGTCGGGTGGGAAGCTGGGCGCCTGCGGTCACGGGGAGGTCGGGATGGGTGGCACCGGAGCAGTGGTACGCGCACGGGTCACCGGTGCCGGGCCGGAGCGGCGCGGCGCCGTCGTCGCCGCGCTGATGCTGGCGATGGCGCTGGCCGCCCTCGACTCCACGATCGTCGCCACCGCGGTGCCGCAGATCGTCGGCGACCTCGGCGGCTTCTCCCTCTTCTCCTGGCTGTTCTCCGGCTACCTGCTGGCCGTCACCGTCACCCTCCCCGTCTACGGCCGGCTCTGCGACACCGTCGGCCGCAAGCCGGTCCTGGTGGCGGGCGCGGTGCTGTTCCTGGCCGGGTCGCTGCTGTGCGCGGGCGCCTGGAACATGGCCGCGCTGATCGCCTTCCGCATCGTGCAGGGCCTGGGCGGCGGGGCCCTCCAGGGCACGGTGCAGACGCTCGCCGCCGACCTGTACCCGCTCGAGGAGCGACCGCGGATCCAGGCCCGGCTCTCCACGGTGTGGGCGGTCTCCGCGGTCGCCGGCCCCGGGCTCGGCGGGGTCCTCGCCGCCTACGCCGACTGGCGCTGGATCTTCCTGGTCAACCTGCCCGTCGGCGCGCTCGCCCTGTGGCTGATCGTCCGGCACCTGCACGAGCCGCCCCGCGAACGGCCCGCCGCGCGGCCCCGCGTGGACTGGGCGGGGGCGCTCGCGGTGTTCGCGTGCGGGGGGACGCTGCTCACGGCGCTGGTGCAGGGCGGGACGGCCTGGCCGTGGCTGTCGGCGCCCTCGCTGGCGCTGCTCGGCACGGGGGTCGCGCTGCTCGGGGTGACGGTCCTCGTGGAGCGCCGGGCGGCGGAGCCGATCATCCCGGGCTGGGTGTGGCGGCGGCGGACCATCGCCGCGGTCAATCTCGCGCTGGGCGCGCTGGGGGTGCTGATGGTGGCGCCGACCGTGTTCCTGCCGACGTACGCCCAGGCGGTGCTCGGGCTGGCGCCGGTCGCGGCCGGGTTCGTGCTGTCGGTGTGGACGCTGACCTGGCCGATGGCGGCGGCGCTCAGTCAGCACGTGTACCGCCGGATCGGGTTCCGGGACACGGCGCTGGTCGGGATCGGGGGCGCGTGTCTGGTGCTGCTCGCGTTCCCCTTCCTGCCGTATCCGGGGGCGGCCTGGCAGCCGACGGTGCTGATGCTGGTGCTGGGGGGTCTGCTGGGGTTGTTCCAGTTGCCGTTGATCGTGGGGGTGCAGTCGACGGTGGGGTGGGCGGAACGGGGGACGGCCACGGGGTCGGTGCTGTTCTGCCGGCAGATCGGGCAGACGGTGGGGGCGGCGGGGTTCGGGGCGGTGGCCAACGGGGTGCTGGGGGCGCGGCTGGGCGGGGTGGAGCTGGAGAGTGTCGGGCGGGGGGTGAGCGAGCCCGTGCGGAGGGCCGTCGCGGAGGCGGTGCACGCCGTGTACCTCGGGGCGGCGGGCGCGGCGGCGGTCGCCTTTGTGGTGCTGCTGGTGGTGGCGCCTCGGAGGTTCCCGGTGCGGGTGGAGTAACGGGGCGTCGCTGCGGGGGGGGCGTCTGCGCAGCCCGGCGCGACGGGGTGCCTCCCCCAAGCTCTTCGAGCAGGGGCCCCCAGCGCCCACCCGTGCCGCCCCAGCGGCACGACTGCCCGCAGCTGGGTGGGAGGGGGAGGCGGGCGCGGTGCGGCTGCCCGCAGCTGGGGAGCGGGCGGGACTGTATGCCCCAGGGGCGCGGGACTGTGCTGACTTGCGGCTCCGCCGCGGGGCGCGACCAGCCACGACGCACCCGCAGCCGACGGACTACCTGGTCAGTTCCGTGACCTCGCCCGTCAGGGCGTCGAGGGTGGCTCGGACCACGTCCGTCTCGGCCTGGACGGCGTCCCAGTGCTCGCCGTGGGCGTGGAGCACCCGCTCCGTGTCCCGAGCGATCGCGTCGGCGCGGGCCCGGGCCGCCGCGAGGATCTCCCCCGCGCGAGCACCCGCTTCGTCCTGAAGGCCGCGGTCCGCCGACTCCGCGTCGGCCAGCGACTGGTGGGCCACAACCACCTCCGCCTCGGCGCGAGCCAACCGCTCCGCATGCTGGGCGTCCAGATCCCGCCCCCGCCCGGCGGCCCCGCACTCGGCCTCGGCCAACCGCTCGGCATGGTCCCGCCCCTGGTCGGCCAGGAGGAGGGCGGTCCGGCGCCGCGCCTCGCGCAGCACGCCCAACGCCTCACCCCGCCCCGCCCGCACCTCGCGCCGCGCAGCGACCCGCACCTCGTCGGCCGCCGTACGGGCCGCCAGCAGGCGGGCCTCGGCCCGTGCGTCGGCCTCACCGCGCACCCGCCCCGCCTCCGCCTCCGCGGCCTCGCGCAGCTCGGCCGCGTACGCCTCGTCCCGCAACGCCAGCTCCCGCGCGGAGCGCCCCGCGTCCGCCAGGACGGCCCGCGCCTGCTCCTCCCCCAGCGCGAACAGCTCCCGGGCCCGCTCGCCGAGCACCGCGTAGTCCTGCGGGGCGAGCCCGGCCACCACCTCCCGCAGCTCCGCCAGTTCCTCGGCCATGTCGCGGGCCAGCACCGTGAGCCGGGCGGCGCGCTCCCACGCCGCGTCCCGCTCCCGGGAGAGGGCCTCGGCACACGCGTCCACCCGGCCGGGCCGGTAGCCGCGCCCCCGTACCACCGCGAAGCTGCTCATGTGGGACCTCCGTCTCGTTCACGGACGATCCGCACAGATTTGCACACATTCCGACCGATTTGCCGGAAGGCATGGGGGCGCGCGTCAGCCGGGGCGGCTCAGGGCAGGGTCACAGCAACCCGTCCCACATCTGCTCGAGCAGCACCGACCACCAGCTCTCCGGCGAGCCGAGCGCCGCCGGGTCGAGGGAGGCCAGCTGCGCCTGGAAGTCCACCGTCCAGCGGCCCGCCTGCTCCTGGTTGAGCCCGAACCGCAGTCGCCACATCCGGCCGAGCAGCGCCAGGCAGCGGGCGAACTCCGGCAGCGAGGAGTTCACGAACTGCGGCGGCACCGGCGCACCGCCGGGCCCCGCCTCCACCGGCACCGCCACGATGGCCGCCGTGCCGTACTGCACGCAGACCGCCTTGCCGAAGTCGCTGCCGACGACGAGGTACGAGCCCGCGTCCGGGGCCGGCTGCACACCCCGCTCGGCGGCCAGTTCGGCCAGCGTCGGCACCGGGCGCCCCGGCTGGGCCTGCGCCCAGAAGAACGGGCCCATGTCCAGCGGCAGGCCCGCCGCCACCAGGGTGTGCGCCACCACCGGCGGCACGCCCTGCCGGGACACCGCCGCCTGCTCGAACCGGAAGACGCCCGGCCCGAACGCGCCGGCCAGCTCCTGCCCGATCGCCTCCGGCGGCACGGGCGGCACCGGCTGCACCTGCGGCAGCGGGGCGCGTACCGGCGCCGGCCGCGCGGGGCCGTCGGCCACCTGGTGCAACTCGCCCTGATGCACGAGGAGTTGCCCCATGCCCTGCTGCCGGCTGCCGTGGTCGGTGCCGTACGGCGCGATGGAGGTGATGCGCGCCTGCGGCCACTGCTCCCGGATCATCCGCGCGCAGTACGCGCCGGGCAGCTCGCACGACTCCAGCTCGGTGTGCAGCTCGAGCACCCGGTCCGGCGGCACGTTCATGGCGCGCAGCTCGTGGAAGATCTGCCACTCCGGGTGCGGGGTGCCCGGCGCCGAACGCCGGATCACCTGCTGCTCGGAGCCGTCGTGCGCGCGGTAGCGCAGGACGGCCTGGTAGCCGGGGCCGACCGTCGGCAGGCCCTGCGGCGGCTGCGGATAGCCGTACGACGCCGGGGGCGGGACCGCGCCCGGCGGGGGCGGCGGCACGGCACCCGGCGGCGGCGGCACGCCCGGGCCGCCGGCCGGGGCAGGCGCGGCCAGCACCGTCTCCGCGTGGTGCACGGCGCCGCGGGCACCGCCGGCCGCGCCCTGCGGGCCGGGGGCGGGGGCGGCGGCCGGGGGCGGCGGGGCGCCACCGCCCGTACGGCCCGGGTCGGCCAGCATCGTGGCGGCGTGGTGCACCCCGCCCGGCGGCGTGCCCGGAGGGGCCGGCGGGGCGGACGGGTCGGTCGGGCCGGGCGGAGGGGGTGGAGTGGGCGGACCCTGCGGTGCGATGGGGTTGTTGCCGCCGAGGGACGGCACCATCTGCGTCGGCACGTAGCCGCCCGCCGACGCGCCCGACGCGCCCGACGCGCCCGGAACCGGCGGCGCCGCCTGCGGCGGAGGCGGGGCGCCCGCGCCGCCGCCACGCCGGGGCGGCGGGGCCTTGCTGGTGGCGGCGTCGGCGATGTCCCCGGCGTTCGGCGCGAGCGGCCGGCCCGGCGCCTGCGGCACCCCCGGCGGCGGCGTCGCGGCATGCGGCGCGGGAGCGGCGGGCGGCATCGGCACACCCGGCGCGGTGGCGGGCGGCCCCGACGCGGGCGCACCCGGCGTCGGCACACCCGACCCCGGCGTCCCCGGCCCGGACGCCCCCGGCACCGACCCGGCCGACTCGTCCACCGCCGGTGCCAGCGCCGTCGGCGGCAGCTGGCTCCCCCCGCTCATCAGCGCCGTCTTCGCCTCCGGCACCGCGGGCGGAGGCGGCGGCGTGCCGTCGTCCTCGCTCAGCTGCGGCGCGAACACCGTGTCCGGCAGCGGCACCGAACGGTCCTCACCGGCGTCGGCGTTGGTGTCCGTACCCGCCCAGGGCGTCGCCCCGGCCGGCGCGTCCGGCGCACCACCGGCACCCTCCACACCGGCGGACGGCCACACCGCGCCACCGGTGTCCGAGGACGCCGCCGCACGCTCACCACCGGTGTCCGAGGACGCAGCCGCACGCTCACCCCGCTCACCCCCGGAGGGCTCGCGCCGGTCCGGGATGCCGATCCGGTCCGCCGCCTCCTGCAGCCACTCCGGCGGCGTCAGCAGGAACGACGTCTGGTTCAGGTCCACCCGGGCCGGCGGCGCCGGCGCCGCGTCGTCCTCCTCGTCCGTCTCCGGACGGCCGTACTCCTCCTCGTAGCGGCGGATCACCTCACCCACCGCGAGCGCCGGCCACAGCGTCGCCTCACCGCTGTCCCGCGCGATCACCAGCCGGTGCGCGCCGCCGTCCGAGCGCGGCCCGTCCGCCCGGTCCTCGGCCCACACCACGAACCCCAGCTCGAACTCCCGCACCCGCACCTCCCGGTGCTGGTAAGCCGGCAGCTCGCCGTTGATCCACTCCTCGGCGCGCTCCTGCGCCTGCGCGAAGGTCACCATCGCCCTGCTCACTCCCCTGCCGACGCGTCGTCCGCCCCGGACACCACCCGGGCGAAACCGCCGTCCACCATCAGGTCGGCCACCGTCTCCAGCTCCGGCGGCGAACCCGCCAGCCGGGACAGGAAGACGTCGAAGTCCTCACCGCACGGCAGCAGCAGCCGCCCCACGCGCTCCGCCGGCGGCCACGCCGGATCCACGTCCCGCACGTCGTCGTACGCGCAGAACCACACCGAACCGGCCTTCTCCCCGCGCACCTTCACCGCGAGCAGACCGCCCTGCACGAACGCCACGCACAGGTAGTCCTTCGTCAGATGGTCCCGCAGGCACTTGTTGACGTAGACGAGGTCGTTGACCGCCGCCTCCTCGCGCACCGTGAAGAACGGCTGGTCCACCAGGAGCCCCAGCTCCGCGTCGAGCGCCGTGCCCACCGGCGCGCAGCCGCCCGCCGCCTTCAGGAACGACCGGTAGGCGCCCGGCAGCCGGTACCCGAGGTCCTCCTCGACCCCCTGCACCTGCTGCTCCGTCACCGCCACCCCGGACTTCGGCAGCCCGAAGTGCGCCGGCCGCGTCTCCTGCAACGGCCGCGTACCGCGCTTGCCGTGGTCCACCGCCGACGTCGCGATCCCGCCGTGGTGGCGCAGCAGCGCCTTCACCTCCACCGGGACCAGCTCGAGCCGCCGCGAGTCCGCCACGTGGTGCCACGTCCAGCCGTGCGGCGTCGCCACCGACGGCACCGTGTCCCACAACTCGTGGCCCTCCGCCGCCAGCGCCGCGTTCGCCGACACGTAGTCCGTCAGCCGCAGCTCGTCCACGCCGAAACCCTCCGGCGGCTCCGCGATCTCCACGGCGGCCCGGGCGTACGGCGAGAAGTCGGGATACCCCGCCCCGTCCACCCGCACCCCGCGGGGATGACGGGCCGCCCGCACCGGATCCGGGAAGTGCACGACCTGCCCGGCGTAGGCCGCGTTCGGCGGCGCGGCGTGCCCGAGCCGACCTGTCGTCATGGCGGTAGCCCCCTGCGGCGTCTGTCTCGTCTGCTGCTCTGCACTGCTGGACCGACAGCCTATGCGGTACGCCGACCCCGGTCACCGGCGGCGGAACACCACCCGGCGACCACCGCCCCCGGGCCGTGACCAGCCGTCACCCTCCCGTGACGCACCGCCCATCCACGGGCGTGTCGCCGCGCCCCAGCTTCCTTCCCGGCCACGGCATTTGGCACCCTGTGACCTCCGGGGGATGCACAGGAGGGGAACACACCATGACGGCGACGACGGCGACGACGGAAACACAGACGAAACCGGAGACCGGGTACTCCGGCGACCCCCGCGTCGGCTGGAGCACCGCCGACACCGCCCACGCGCCCGTGCTGCGCCACCGCCGCGACGGCATACTCCCCACCGTCGCCGCCGCCCTCTCCGTACGCGGCACCACCCTCACCGGCACCGCCGCCCGCGCCGACACACCCCCCGCCCTGCACCCCCTCGTGCAGGACTTCCTCGACGCCCTCGCCAGCGGCCAGCGCGACCGCTTCACCGGCCGCTGCGCCGAGACCCTCCTCATCTCCCGGCACCTCACCACCGCCGACACCGGCCGCAGCAAACGCGCCGCCCGCCGCCCCATGACCAACGGCGAGGCCCGCAAGGCCCTCAAACACGCCAAGCTCACCACCCGCCGCATCCGCGAGGACGGCGACCCCCTGCACGGCCACTTCGCCGCGCCCTGCCGCGCCTGCACCGCCCTCACCGCCCACTTCGGCGTCCGCGTCGTCGACCCCGCCGCCCAGGACTGACGCGCCGCCCCTCCCCCGTATCCCCCCGTACGAGACGAACCAAGGGCCGATGCACGCCGACCGCACCTCCACCACCCGCTTCCCCGTCCCCGTCGACGCCGCCCTGCGCGACGCCGGCTGGCAGCCCGGGCGCTGGGACATCAAACAGGCCGAGGACTGGGCCGACACCCTGCGCGACCACACCTCACCCGCCGGGCACCGCCACACCGTCTTCCCCGCCGCCGTCGAGGTCTGGGCCGAATTCGGCGGGCTGCGCATCACCCCCACCGGACCCGGCCGCCAGGTCGCCCCCGCCGGCCTCGACCTCGACCCCCTGCACGGCCTGCACATGGCCCGCACCCTCGCCGACCTCGGCCGCGCCCTCGACACCCACACCTGCCCGCTCGGCACCGAGACCGCCGCCGGCGCCCTGCTCGCCGTCGACACCGAGGGCCGCGTCTACGCCCTCGACCACACCGGCGACTGGTACCTCGGCGCCGACATCGACCACGCCCTGGCCACCCTCGTCACCGGCAACCACCCCGTGCGCCTCACCACCGGCTGAGCCCCTGGACCGGCTAGGCAGTCCCGGCCGCCGGAATCACCGCCGACACCCGGAAGCCCCCCGCGTCCGTCGGCCCCGACACGAAGACGCCGCCCAGCGCGGCCACCCGCTCCTTCATCCCCACCAGCCCGTTGCCCCCCGACGGCAGCCGCGCCGACGACGCCGCCTCGGGTGGCGGCCCGTTCTCCACCTGCATCGCGATCTCCGACCCCCGGTGCGCAAGGCGTACGTACGTCTTCGCGCCCGCCGCGTGCTTGTGGACGTTCGTCAACGCCTCCTGCACCACCCGGAACGCCGTCCGCTCCACCACCGGCGGATACGACCGCTCCTCCCCCTCCACCGACAGGTCCACCACCATCCCGGCCGCCACCGACTGCCCCACCAGCTCGTCCAGCTCCGACAGGCACGGCCCCTCCCCCTCCCCGGCCGCCCGCGACGCGGCCGCCGCCGCGGCCACCCCCACCGCCGCCAACGGCACCGACGCGCCCACCGCCGACGCGACGGGAGCCGACCGCTCCTCGGGCCCGCTGCGCAGCACCCCCAGCATCTCCCGCAGCTCCGTCAGCGCCTGCCGGCCCATGTCCCCCACCAGCGCCGCGTTGCGCACCGCCTTCTCCGGATCCTTGCGCGCCACCGCCTGCAACGCCGCCGCGTGCACCACCATCAGGCTCACCCGGTGCGCCACCACGTCGTGCATCTCCCGCGCGATCCGCGTCCGCTCCTCACCGCGCGCCCACTCGGCCCGCTCCTCCGCCCGCTCCGCGAGCAGCTGCAACTCCCGCTCCAGGCTGTCCGCCCGCTCCCGCAGGCTCTCCATCAGCCGCCGCCGCGCCCCCACATACAGGCCGAGCAGCAACGGCGGCGCGGTCAGCCCCAGCGAGGTCGTGATCGACGCGAAGGGGACGAACCAGTCCCCGATCGTCAGCTCCCCCGTCTCCATGTCCTGCCGCACCCGCACGAACGTCACGATCAACGTCCCGAGCAGCGACATCCCCGCCAGCGAGGCGATCACCCGGCGCGGCAGCTCGCACGCCGCCAGCGTGTACAGGCCGACGATGCCCATCAGGAAGCCCATCTGGGCCGGCGTGATGGCGATCGACACCAGCACCACCGCGATCGGCCACCGGCGGCGCACCACCAGCACCGAACCGGCCAGCAGCCCGAAGACGACCCCCGCCGCCCCCGGGATCCCCGCGTCCCGCGCGAACGGCACGCCCTCCGCTGCGCACTCCACCGCGGACACCGCGGCGAGCCCGACATCCAGCGCCGCGCCGCGCCGCCGCTCCCACCACCAAGGCCCACCCCGGGCCGGTGCGCACTCTTCCCCCGTCGTGGTCATGCCCTCCACCCTACGGGCGCGGCACCTCCCCGAACCGGTGACTTTTCCCAAGCGATACGACGCGATATCCCTCGAACTGATGAACCCCTCGGGGTTTACCCCCGCAACCGGGCATTCCGGCCGGACGGTATGCCCATGGCACGTTCACCGAGCAAGTACGCGGACTTCGAGAACCTGCGCGAGCAGGCGGTCGCGCTGCGCCGCGAGGGCTACAGCCTTCGGCAGATCCGGGATGAGCTGAAGGTCTTCAACAACGACATCCTCAACCAGCTGGTGAAGGGCGAACCGCCCCCGCAGTGGACCAAGCGCCCCCGCGCGAAGGACGACATGCGGGCCAAGGCTCGGGAGCTGCGCCTCCAGGGCTGGACCTACGACCAGATCGAGGTGGAGCTGGGCTGCTCGCGCAGCTCCGTGTCCCTGTGGGTCAGGGACCTGCCGAGGCCGGAGCCGCGCTACACGCCCGAGGAGCAGAGGGCGCTCATGAACGCGGGGCTGCGGCGCCTGCGCGACGCTCAGGACGAGGAACGCGAGCGCGTCAGGGCCGACGCCGCGCGGGAGGCAGGCACGCTCACAGACCGGGAGCTGTTCATGGCGGGTGTCGCGCTGTATTGGGCGGAAGGGTCCAAGAGCAAGCCCTACGACCGGCGCGAGCGCGTGGTGTTCGTCAACAGCGACCCGAGCGTGATCCACGTCTACCTGGCGTGGCTCGACCTGTTGGAGGTGAGCCGCGACCGGCTCGGCTTCCGGATCCTCATCCATGAGTCCGCCGATGTGGAGGCAGCCCATGGCTACTGGGCGGGGCTCGTGGGCGTGGACGCCGCGACCTTCATGAGGCCGACGCTGAAGCGGCACAACCCGAAGACGGTCCGCAAGAACACGGGCGACGACTACCACGGTTGCCTCGTGGTCACGGTCGCTCGCGGCGCCGAGTTGTACAACCGCATCGAGGGCTGGTGGCGGGGCATCACGGGTTACGCGCGAGGGCGTCTCGGGTAAGGTCTGAGGCGCTGTCCCCCGTGGTGTAACTGGCAGCACACAGGTTTTTGGTGCCTGTAGGACAAGGTTCGAATCCTTGCGGGGGAGCTCACGGAACCCAAAGCCTCGGTTCGGGTCCTCACCGGCATCACCCCCGGTGGGGACCCGCACGCGTACCGGCCCGGTAACGCCCCCGGTATCCTGCGGATGTCCACCCCTCAAAGCCGAAGGGCATCCCGTGAGCGCCATTCGCCCGGCCGCCGTCGTCGTACTCGCCGCGGGTGAGGGCACCCGTATGAGGTCGGCCACCCCCAAGGTCCTGCACGAGCTGTGCGGGCGTTCCCTCGTCGGGCATGTGCTGGCCGCCGCCGGTGAGCTGGCGCCCGAGAACCTGGTCGTCGTCGTGGGGCACGCGCGCGAGAAGGTGACCGCGCATCTCGCCGAGGTCGCCCCCGAGGCGCGCACCGCCGTGCAGGAGCAGCAGAACGGCACGGGGCACGCCGTCCGGATGGGCCTGGAGGCCCTCGGCGGCGGCGTGGACGGGACCGTCGTGGTCGTGTGCGGGGACACTCCGCTGCTGACCGGCGCCACGCTGGCCGCCCTCGCCGGGACGCACACCGGAGACGGCAACGCCGTGACGGTGCTGACGGCCGAGGTGCCGGACGCGACGGGGTACGGCCGGATCGTGCGGGACGGTGCGACCGGCGCGGTGACCGCGATCGTGGAGCACAAGGACGCCGACGAGGCGCAGCGCGGCATCCGGGAGATCAACTCGGGCGTGTTCGCGTTCGACGGCCGCCTGCTGGCGGAGGCGCTGGGCAAGGTGCGCACCGACAACAGCCAGGGCGAGGAGTATCTGACGGACGTGCTCGGCATCCTGCGGGAGGCCGGTCACCGGGTCGGGGCCTCGGTGGCGGCCGATCACCGGGAGATCGCCGGGATCAACAACCGGGTGCAGCTGGCCGAGGCGCGCCGGACGCTGAACGACCGGCTGCTGGAGGCGGCGATGCTGGCCGGCGTGACGGTGGTGGATCCGGCGTCGACGTGGGTGGACGTGACGGTGACGTTCGAGCGGGACGCGATCGTGCACCCGGGTACGCAGTTGCACGGCGCGACGCATCTGGCGGAGGGCGCGGAGGTCGGCCCGAACTCGCGGCTGACGGACACCCGGGTCGGTGAGGGCGCCCGCGTGGACAACACGGTCGCGATGGGCGCCGAGGTCGGCCCGCAGGCGTCGGTGGGCCCGTTCGCGTATCTGCGGCCGGGTTCGCGCCTCGGGCTGAAGGCGAAGGTCGGCACGTATGTGGAGACGAAGAACGCGACCGTCGGTGAGGGCACGAAGATCCCGCATCTCTCCTATGTGGGGGACGCGACGATCGGCGAGTACAGCAACATCGGCGCGGCGAGCGTGTTCGTGAACTACGACGGCCAGGAGAAGCACCACACCACGGTGGGCTCGCACTGCCGTACCGGTTCGGACAACATGTTTGTGGCTCCTGTCACGGTCGGGGACGGCGCCTACACCGCCGCGGGCTCGGTGATCACGAAGGATGTGCCGGCGGGTTCGCTGGCCGTGGCCCGTGGCCAGCAGCGGAATATCGAGGGCTGGGTGGCCCGTAAGCGTCCGGGGAGCGCGGCGGCGAAGGCGGCCGAGGCGGTGTCCCGGGAGGCCGGTGGCGAGGGCTGACCGGCGTTCGGGTGCGCCGACGGGGGCGTACCGTGATAAGTGCACATCCGCACCCCAACCGGCCCAGCCGCGCCACCTGGCTGAGCCGTGCAACCTCTGAGGAGAACGTGCTGTGACCGGGATCAAGACGACCGGCGAGAAGAAGCTGATGTTCTTCTCCGGCCGCGCCCACCCCGAGCTTGCCGAGGAGGTCGCCCACGCGCTGGGTATCGAAGTCGTCCCGACGAAGGCGTTCGACTTCGCCAACGGCGAGATCTATGTGCGGTATCAGGAGTCGGCGCGTGGTGCGGACTGCTTCCTGATCCAGAGCCACACGGCCCCGATCAACAAGTGGGTCATGGAGCAGCTGATCATGATCGACGCGTTGAAGCGTGCGTCGGCGCGCTCGATCACGGTCATCGTGCCGTTCTACGGTTACGCGCGGCAGGACAAGAAGCACCGGGGTCGTGAACCGATCTCGGCGCGGCTGATCGCGGATCTGATGAAGACGGCGGGCGCGGACCGGATCCTCGCGGTCGATCTGCACACGGACCAGATCCAGGGCTTCTTCGACGGCCCCGTCGACCATCTGTTCGCGCTGCCGCTGCTCGCGGACTATGTGGGCGCGAAGGTGGACCGGTCGAAGCTGACGGTGGTCTCGCCGGACGCGGGCCGGGTGCGGGTGGCGGACCGGTGGTGCGACCGGCTGGGCGCGCCGCTGGCGATCGTGCACAAGCGGCGGGACAAGGACGTCGCGAACCAGGTGACGGTGCACGAGGTCGTCGGTGATGTGAAGGGCCGGATCTGCGTCCTGGTGGACGACATGATCGACACGGGCGGCACGATCTGCGCGGCGGCGGACGCGTTGTTCGCGCACGGTGCGGAGGACGTCATCGTGACGGCGACGCACGGTGTGCTGTCGGGTCCGGCGGCGGACCGGCTGAAGAACTCCAAGGTGAGCGAGTTCGTGTTCACGGACACGCTGCCGACGCCGAAGGAGCTGGAGCTGGACAAGATCACGGTGCTGCCGATCGCGCCGACGATCGCGCGCGCGGTGCGCGAGGTGTTCGAGGACGGCTCGGTGACGAGCCTGTTCGACGAGCAGTAGAGGTCCTGCGCCCTGCTGCTGTAGATCGTTTTGGGTGCGGCCTCCCCTGCCGAGTACACTTCCCGAGTTGCTCGGCGAGGGAGGCCGCACTCGTGTGTTCACGGGTCTGGTGCTCCGTTATCGACGCGCTCTTCGTAGCAGGCCGTTCGTGGCCGGGTGACCACGTCCGTACCTACCTCTACGAGGAGTGATCATGTCCGAGGTGAAGATCTCCGCCGAGTCGCGTACCGAGTTCGGCAAGGGCGCCGCCCGCCGTATCCGTCGTGACGACAAGGTTCCCGGTGTGCTCTACGGTCACGGCAGCGACCCGCTGCACCTGACCCTGCCGGGCCACGAGCTGCTGATGGCGCTGCGTACGCCGAACGTGCTGATCGCGCTGAACGTCGACGGCAAGACCAACGAGCTGGCGATCCCGAAGTCGGTCACCCGTGACCCGATCAAGGGCTTCCTGGAGCACGTCGACCTGCTGCTGGTCAAGCGCGGCGAGAAGGTCCAGGTCGAGGTCCCGGTGCACACCGAGGGCGACCTGGCGCCGGGTGGCTTCCTGCTCGAGCACGTGCTGGCCGCGCTGCCGGTCGAGGCCGAGGCCACGCACATCCCCGAGTCCGTGACGGTGTCGGTCGAGGGTCTGGAGGCCGGCGCCTCCGTCCTGGCCAAGGACATCGAGCTGCCGAAGGGTGTCACGCTGACGGTCGAGGACGACACCACCGTCATCCAGATCGTGACCGCGCAGGTCGAGGAGGAGCCCGCCGAGGAGGAGGCCGAGGGTACCGAGGCCGCCGCCGAGGGCGACGAGGCCGCCGCGGAGGCCTGAGCCCGAGGGTTCGCCGGCCGCCGTCCCCGCTGTGGGGCGGCGGCCGACGCGTATGCGCTGACGGTGGCTGAGGTGGAGGAGACATGGACGTGACGACCGACGCGGGCGCTCCCTGGTTGATCGCGGGGCTCGGCAATCCGGGTCCGGGGTACGAGATGAACCGGCACAACGTGGGGTTCATGGTGGCGGATCTGCTGGCGGAGCGGATCGGTGGGCGGTTCAAGCGGCACGGCAAGGCGCAGGCGCAGGTGGTGGAGGGCCGGATCGGTCCGCCGGGTCCGGGCAGCCGGCGGGTGGTGCTGGCGAAGCCGATGTCGTACATGAACCTGTCGGGCGGGCCGCTGAACGCGCTGCGGGACTTCTACAAGGTGCCCCTCGCGCATGTCGTGGCGGTCCATGACGAGCTGGACATCGACTACGGGGTGCTGCGGCTGAAGCTGGGCGGCGGGGACAACGGGCACAACGGGCTGAAGTCGATGACGAAGGCGATGGGCGCGGAGTACCACCGGGTGCGGTTCGGGATCGGCCGGCCGCCGGGGCGGATGCAGGTGGCGGACTTCGTGCTGAAGGACTTCTCCGGCGCCGAGCGCAAGGAGCTGGACTATTTCGTGGACCGGGCGGCGGACGCGGTGGAGTGCCTGGTGGTGGACGGCCTGGAGCGGGCGCAGAGTTCGTACAACTCCTGATCGCTCCCGACCGTTTATGATCCCGGCCATGCGCTTTGGAAGAGTCACCGCGATGGGGGCGGTGGCGGTGCTGATCCTGATAGCCGGCGTGTGGGCGTCCTGGGGGACGGCCCAGCACGTGCTGCTGACCAAGGGCCGCGAGCGCGGCACGGTCGAGGTGACCCGCTGCGCGGGCGGCACGTGCTCCGGCACGCTGACGCAGGGGGCGCCGCCCCGGGGCGGCATCGTCCTGAAGGACACCGTGGCCGTCTCGGAGGGCCACACCTACGCGGTGATCATCAAGCCCGGCACCGACGAGGCGGTCCGCTCGGGCCCCTCCGGCATCCTCTACGCGTGGGTCCCCCTGGGCGGCGCACTCCTCCTCGCGTCGGTGGTCGTGGCCGGCGGCATGCGCCGCGTCCGAGCGGGCTGGGCCCTGGCCGGCACGGGTATGGCGTTGCTGACGGCAGCGTTCCTGGCGGTGTGACCCGCCGCCCCGCACAGGAAATGCCGGTGCCCCGAGCCCCCTCGGAGCCCGGGGCACCTTTCGAAGACGTCAGCCGGTGTTGCGCAGCCCCGCGGCAACCCCGTTGACGGTCAGCAGCAGCGCCCGCGCCAGCAGCGGATCCGCCTCGTCCCCCGCCGCCGCGGCCTCACGCTGCCGCCCCAGCAGGGCGACCTGGAGGTAGGAGATCGGGTCGAGATACGCGTCCCGGATCGCGAACGTCTGCTTCAGGTCGGGCTGAGCGTCGAGCAGTTCGGCCTCGCCGGTGATGCGCAGGATCTCCGCGACGGTGAGGGCGTGCTCGGCCTTGATTGCCTCGAAGACGTGCTTCAGCTCGTCCGGCACGAGGGTGTCGACGTAGTGCTGGGCGATGCGCAGGTCGGTCTTGGCGAGGGTCATCTCCACGTTGGAGACGAAGTTGCGGAAGAAGTGCCACTGCTCGTGCATCTCGCCGAGCACCGTGTCCAGACCGGTCTCGCGCAGCGCCTTGAGCCCGGAGCCGACGCCGAACCAGCCGGGCACGATCTGCCGGGACTGGGTCCAGCCGAACACCCACGGGATCGCGCGCAGCCCGTCGAGCGAGACGCCGGAGCCGGGGCGGCGGGAGGGCCGCGAGCCCAGGTGCAGCTCGGCGAGCTGGTCGACCGGGGTGGAGGCGAGGAAGTAGGTCGGCAGGTCGGGGTCCTCGACGAGCCGGCGGTAGGCGGCGTGGGCGGCGTCGGAGACGGTGTCCATCGCGGCGTCCCAGCGGGCGAGCGCCTCGTCGGACTGGCGGGGCGCGGTGTGCAGGGCGGACGCCTGGAGGGTGGCGGCGACCGTCAGCTCCAGGTTCTCCCGGGCGAGGGAGGGGATGAGGTACTTGTCGGAGATGACCTCGCCCTGCTCGGTCACCTTGATCTCGCCCTCCAGGGTGCCCCAGGGCTGGGCGAGGATCGCGTCGTGCGAGGGGCCGCCGCCGCGGCCGACGGTGCCGCCGCGGCCGTGGAAGAGGCGCAGGCGTACGCCGTAGCGGTGGGCGACGTCGCGCAGCCGGCGCTGGGCGCGGTGGATCTCCCACTGGCTGGTGGTGATGCCGCCGAACTTGGAGGAGTCGGAGTAGCCGAGCATGACCTCCTGGACGTCGCCGCGCAGGGCGACCAGGCGCCGGTAGGAGGGGTCGGAGAGGAGGTCCTCCAGGATGGTGTCGGCGGCCTTCAGCTCGTCGGTGGTCTCCAGGAGCGGCACGATGCCGATCTTCGCCCAGCCGGCGTGCAGGTCGAGCAGGCCGGCCTCGCGGGCGAGGACGGCGGCGGCGAAGACGTCGTCGGCGCCCTGGCACATGGAGATGATGTACGACTCGATGACCTCGGGCCCGAAGACCTCCAGGGCGCGGCGCACGGTCTGGAAGACGCCGAGGGTCTTCTCGCCGGCCGCGTCGACGGGCGCCGGGGTGGGGGCGAGGGGCCGCCGGGAGCGCAGCTCCTTCGCGAGGAGCTTGGCGCGGTACTCGCGGGGCATGTCGGCGTAGCGCCAGGACTCCTCGCCGAGCCGGTCGAAGAGCTGGCCGAGGGCGTGGTGGTGGGCGTCGGCGTGTTCGCGGACGTCCATGGTGGCGAGCTGGAGGCCGAAGGCGGCCAGGGTGCGGATGGTGCGGGCGAGGCGGCCGTCGGCGAAGAGGGCGCCGCGGTGCTCGCGCAGCGAGGTCTGCACGATGCGCAGGTCGTCGAGGAGCTGGGCGGTGCCGAGGTAGTCGCGGCCGGGTTCGTGGCCGGTGGAGTTGGCGAGGCGCTGCTTGGTGTTCTCCAGCTTCTGCCGGATGCAGGTGGCCTTGAGCCGGTAGGGCTCCTCGGCGTTGAGCCGCTTGTAGCGGGGGCTGATCTCGGGGAGCCGGTCGAGGTCGGCCTTCAGCGAGGTGAGGAGTTCCTCGGTGGCGCCCGCGTAGCGGATGGAGTTCGACAGGAAGCCGCGCAGCTCGTCGATCATGTCCAGGGCGTCGTTGATGCCGTGCTCGTGCTGGAGGATCAGGACGTCCCAGGTGACCTGGGGGGTGACGTTCGGGTTGCCGTCGCGGTCGCCGCCGATCCAGGTGCCGAAGGTGAGGGGGCGGGTGTCGTCGGGGAGGTCGACGCCGGCCCGCTGGAGTTCGGCGGTGAGGTCCTCCAGGACGTCGCCGACGGCGCCGGCGTGCAGCTCGTCCAGGTAGTAGATGGCGTTGCGGGCCTCGTCGGCGGGCTCGGGGCGGACCACGCGCAGTTCGTCGGTCTGCCAGACGAGGTCGATGTTCTCGGCGAGGCGGGTGTCCAGGCGGCGCCGGTCGGAGGCGAGGACGGGGGTGTCCAGGAGGGCGGCGATGCGGCGCAGCTTGTTGAGGACGGAGCGGCGGGCGGCCTCGGTGGGGTGGGCGGTGAAGACCGGCCGGACGTTGAGGTTGCGGACGGTGTCGCGCAGGTGCTCGGGATCGGCGTCCTTCAGGCGGTCCGCGGTGCGGGCCAGCAGGCCGCCCTCGGCGGCGCGGCGGGCGCGCAGCTCGCGACCGCGGTGGACCTGCTCGGTGACGTTGGCGAGGTGGAAGTAGGTGGAGAAGGCGCGGACCAGCTTGGCCGCGGTCTCCAGCTCCGTGCCGCGCAGCAGCTCGGCTGCGGCGTCGCCGTCCTCGCGGGTGAGGCGGCGTACCTTCTCGACGAGTTCCAGCAGCTCGGGGCCCTCCTGGCGGACGAGGGTCTCGCCGAGGAGGTCGCCGAGGCGGCGGATGTCGGCCCGCAGCTCGGTGCTGGTGGTCGTGCTCTGGTCGTCGGCACTGCTCACAGGTGCGGCTCCTTGCAGTGTTGAAGCTCGTCCGGGAGGGGAACATTGAGAGCGGACCGCGCTGTCCGACCGGTACCAGGATAGGTGTCGGGCGGCACGCGCAGGCTCTCGGGCTCTTGCCGCCGCGCGAGGCGCTGCCATACTTACGACGCCGTAGGTTACGGACCCGTAGCAATGGTGCGTTTCCGGACCTACGGCACCGGCCATCACCCTCGACCCCACAGGGGACCGCATGACCACGAGTTCCGATGTGATCCAGGACGCCGAGCAGGCGTCCTCCGCCACGCTGGGCGGTGAGAAGAAGCGGTCGGTGGAGCAGCTGGCCCTGCTGGCGTTCATCGTCGTGCCGTTCCTGGCCCTGCTGGCGGCCGTGCCGCTGACCTGGGGCTGGGGCGTGACGTGGCTGGACCTCGGCCTGCTGGTCTTCTTCTACTTCCTGGGCTGCCACGGCATCACCATCGGTTTCCACCGGCACTTCACGCACGGCTCCTTCAAGGCGAAGCGGCCGTTGAAGATCGCGCTGGCGATCGCGGGGTCGATGGCGGTGGAGGGGCCGCTGGTGCGCTGGGTGGCCGACCACCGCAAGCACCACAAGTTCTCCGACGCCGAGGGCGACCCCCACTCGCCGTGGAAGTACGGGGAGACGGTGCCGGCCCTGATGAAGGGCCTGTGGTGGGCCCACATCGCCTGGATGTTCGACGAGGAGCAGACCTCGCAGGAGAAGTACGCGCCCGACCTGATCAAGGACCCTGCGCTGCGGGCGATCTCCCGGCAGTTCGCGATGTGGACGCTGGTGTCGCTCGCGCTGCCGGCGCTGATCGGCGGGCTGGCGACGATGTCCTGGTGGGGCGCGTTCACCGGGTTCTTCTGGGGGTCGCTCGTCCGGGTGGCGCTGCTGCACCACGTGACGTGGTCGATCAACTCGATCTGCCACGCGGTGGGCAAGCGGCCGTTCAAGTCCCGGGACCGCTCGGGCAACGTGTGGTGGCTGGCGATCCTGTCCTGCGGCGAGTCCTGGCACAACCTGCACCACGCCGACCCGACCTCCGCGCGACACGGTGTGATGCGCGGGCAGCTGGACTCCTCGGCGCGGATCATCCGCTGGTGCGAGCAGCTGGGCTGGGCGTACGACGTGCGGTGGCCGTCGGCCTCGCGGCTCGACTCGCGGCGCAACACCGAGGCCGGGGACTCCCGCCGCCGGAAGGAAACCGCCGAGGCGGCATGATGGTCGCCGTGGCGACCGACTCCAGCACCCCCGGCAACGACAAGCCCCGGCGCGCGCGCCGCACCCGGATGACCGGTGCGGAGCGCCGCCAGCAACTGCTGGAGATCGGTCGCACCCTCTTCGCCGAGAAGGGGTTCGAGGGCACGTCGGTGGAGGAGATCGCGGCGAAGGCCGGGGTGTCCAAGCCGGTGGTGTACGAGCACTTCGGGGGCAAGGAGGGGCTGTACGCGGTGGTCGTGGACCGCGAGATGCGCCGGCTCCTGGACATGGTGACCGGCTCCCTCACCGCCGGCCACCCGCGCGAGCTGTGCGAGCAGGCGGCCTTCGCGCTCCTCGACTACATCGAGGAGTACACGGACGGCTTCCGCATCCTCGTCCGGGACTCCCCCATCCCGCAGTCGACGGGCACGTTCGCCTCGCTCATCTCGGACATCGCCACCCAGGTGGAGGACATCCTGGGCCGCGAGTTCAAGAACCGCGGCTTCGACGCCAAGCTGGCCCCCCTCTACGCGCAGGCCCTGGTCGGCATGGTCGCCCTGACCGGCCAGTGGTGGCTCGACGTCCGCCGCCCGAAGAAGGCCGAGGTCGCCGCCCACCTGGTCAACCTGGCCTGGCACGGCCTGGACGGCCTGGAGGCGAAGCCGCGGCTGATCGGGCACCGGAAGAGTTGAACGCCGGGCGCGCGGCGGGGGTCCTGCGCCACCATGGGGGCATGCTCACGATTCCCGTCGATGTCGCCGCCCCGCAGCTGGACGAGCTGATCGACCGCGCCACCCGCGACCGCGAGCCCATCGCCCTCGTCGACCACGGCCAGGTGGCGGCACTGCTGGTGTCGCCGCGGGTGATCGCCGACCTGAAGGCCGCCATCGCCCTGGCGGAACGGCGAAGGCAGAGCGCGGAGGGGTGCGCCGGGCCGGAGTCCGGGCGGCCCTGACTGACCCATGGCCGCCGGTCCGGCAGCGGCTCCAGGAACTCCAGGCGGTTGCCGACCGGGTCGGCGGCGTAGAAGCGGGCGTGGTCGGGCAGGGCGTCGTCCCAGGTGACGTGGGTGCCGGCGGCGGTGAGACGGGCCGCGTACGCCGCGATGCCCCGGACCCTGAGGCCCGGGTGGGCCTTGCGGGCGGGCCGGAAGTCGGCTTCCACGCCCACGTGCAGCCGGACGGAGCCGGCCTCGAACCAGCAGCCGCCGCGGGCCGCGAGCGGCGCGGGTTTGGGGACCTCGGTCATGCCGAGGACGCCGGTGTAGAAGGCGCGCAGCGCGGGCTCCGAGCCGGGCGGGGCGGCCAGCTGGACGTGGTCGAGGGCGATCAGCATGCTCAGGTCTCCTTCGCGGCCACCGCGAACACGCGGCGGAACGGGAACACCGTGCCGTGCGGGCCCGCCGGGTATGCCGCGCGGAGCAGGGTGCGGTACTCGGCGAGGAAGGCGTCGCGGGACTCCGGGTCGTCGGCGAGGGCGGTGAGGACGGGGCGCAGCCCTGTGCCCTTGACCCAGTCGAGGACCGGGTCCTCGCCGGGGAGGAGGTGGAGGTACGTCGTCTCCCAGACGTCGGCCGCGCAGCCGGCGGCGGTGAGGTGGGCGAGGTAGTCGGCGGGGGCCAGGACGGCGTCGGCGTGGCGCAGGGTGCCGGCGAGGCGGTCGGCCCAGCGCGGGGAGCCGGCCAGTTCGCGCATCAGGCGGTGGCTGGGGGCGTCGAAGTTGCCGGGGACCTGGAAGGCGAGGACGCCGCCGGGGGGCAGGGCCGCCAGCCAGTCGGGGAGGCGGTCGGCGTGGGAGGGCACCCACTGGAGGGTGGCGTTGGAGACGAGCAGGTCGTAGGGCTCGTCGGGGGCCCAGGTGCGCAGGTCGGCCGGGGCGAAGTCGAGCCGGCCGCCGCCCGGGGTGGGGCCCTCGTGGTCGACGTGGGCCTGGTCGAGCATCTCGGGCGAGTTGTCGTAGCCGGTGACGTGGGCGGTGGGCCAGCGCTCGGTGAGCAGGGCGGTGACGTTGCCGGGGCCGCAGCCGAGGTCGGCGACGCGGGGCCGGTCCGCGGGGAGGTCGGGGATCCGGGCGAGGAGGTCGGCGAAGGGGCGGGCCCGGTGGCCGGCGTGGCGGAGGTACTGGGCGGGGTCCCAGGTGGGCTGCGTCATACGTCCCACCATCCCTCCCAAAGTCTCTTGACGTCAAGAGAGTCGACGTCAAGAGACTTCATGTCGACACAACCACTACACTGATCGCCATGGAGGACGAGGTCGATCGGCTGGTCGCAGCGTGGCGCCGGGAGCGCCCCGACCTCGACGTGGAGCCGCTGGAAGTGCTGAGCCGGGTGAGCCGCCTCGCCCGGCACCTGGACCGCGCGCGCCGGCTCGCCTTCGCCGAGCACCAGTTGGAGCCCTGGGAGTTCGACGTGCTGACCGCGCTGCGCCGCGCCGGCACCCCCTACCAGCTCTCCCCGGGACAGCTGCTCACCCAGACCCTGGTCACCTCCGGCACCATGACCAACCGCATCGACCGCCTGGCCAAGAAGGGCCTGGTCGGCCGGCTGCCCGACCCCAGCGACCGGCGCGGCGTGCTGGTCCGCCTCACCGACGAGGGCCGCGACCGCGCCGACCAGGCACTGGCCGGCCTGCTCGACCAGGAGCGCGCGATCCTGGCGGAGCTGTCCCGCGCCCAGCGCAGCGAACTGGCCGCGCTGCTGCGCCAGTTGACGGCCCCGTTCGACAACATCCCCGGCTGAGCAGGCCGGCGCGGCTCAGGCGCTCGCGCTGTCGCTCCGCTCCGGCGCCAGCCGCGCCGCCGGCTCCACGTCCACCGGCCCGACCCCCGCCCGGCGCGCCAGCGCCACCGCGGCCAGGGTGGAGTGGACGCCCAGCTTGCCGAGGACGTTCTGCATATGGGTGCGCACCGTGTGCGGGGAGAGGAACAGCCGCTCGGCGACGGCCTTGCGGCCGAGCCCGGCGACCATGCAGCGCAGCACCTCGCGCTCCCTCGGCGTGAGCGACTCCACCAGCCGCTCGCTCTCGGTGCGGTGCCGCCGCGCCGCGGTCAGCTCCCGCAGCACGCCGGTCAGCAGGGCCGGCGGCAGATGCGTCTCGTCGCGCAGCACCCCTCGGATGACGCTGAGCAGCCGGGACAGCGAGCAGTCCTTCGCCACCCACCCCGACGCCCCCGCCTGCAGCGCCAGCGCCGCCCGCCGCGGGTCGTCCTTCTCGGCGAGGACGACGATCCGCACCGTCGGCTGCGCGGCCCGCACCCCGGTGACCAGGGCGAGCCCGTCCACCAGGCCGTCCTCGTCACCGCGGCGCACCGGCACCGCCGCCCGGGGCGCGGGCACCTGCCCGCCCAGGTCGGCGTCGACGAGCAGGACGTCGTAGCGCCGCCCCTCGACCGCGGCCCGCTCCAGGCAGCGCAGGGCGGCCGGGCCGCTGCCCGCGGCGGAGACGTCGACGTCGGGCTCGGCGGCCAGCGCGGCGGCGAGCGACTCGGCGAAGATGCGGTGGTCGTCCACGACCAGCACCCGGATGCGCACCATGAAACCCCCTTGCCCGGGGTCCCGAGGCAGGGGACACCCCCGGTGCTGCCCATCAGAGTACGGACGGGCGCCCGGAGCGGAAGGGCCTTTGCAGAACTGACCTCACGGGCCGTTTATGGTGTGCCGCATGTTTCGTCTGGTGACCGAAGTGGACAAGGAGCGGCGCGGTCTGCTGCACAGGCGGCTGCGCGAGGCGAACACGGCGGCCTCGCCGGTGCTGCGCGCGCTGCGCGGGACCCCTCACGAACGCGAATCGCCGCTGCACGTCTGGGCGTCGGACGAGGCCGGCGCCCTCGCCGGCGGCCTGGTCGGCCACACCTGGGCGGGGTGGCTGCACGTCACCTACCTGTGGGTGGACGAGCGGCACCGCGGCGCGGGCCTCGGGGCGGCGCTGCTCGCCGAGGCGGAGCGCACCGCCCGCGCGGAGCGCGGCTGCGCGCGCTCGCGGGTGGAGACGTGGGACTTCCAGGCGCCCGGCTTCTACCTCCGCCAGGGCTACGAGACGGTGTGCGTGATCCCCGACTATCCGCCGGGGATCACCGAGTACACCCTCGTCAAAGTGCTCGCCTAGGCGAGCCGCCGCGCCCCTGCCGACGGGACCGCCTCGAACACGCGCGGGGCGGTGAACCCGGCGTCCGCGAAGGCGCCCTCCACCGCCTTCGTCACGCCGTCCACGTCGGCCGCCTCGACCAGCACGATCGCCGAGCCGCCGAAGCCGCCGCCGGTCATCCGGGCGCCGAGCGCGCCGCTCGCCAGGGCGGTGTCCACGACCAGGTCCAACTCGGGGCAGGAGATGCGGAAGTCGTCGCGCAGGGAGGCGTGGCCCGCGACGAGGACCGGGCCGATGGCGCGGGTGTCGCCGGCCTCCAGGAGCGCCACCACCCGCTCGACGCGGGCGTTCTCGGTGACGATGTGCCGGACCAGGCGCTGGGCCTCCTCGTCGTCGGCGAGGCGTTCCAGGGCCGCGTCCAGCTCGTCGACGGCCACGTCGCGCAGCGCGGCGACGCCGAGCAGGGCGGCGCCCCGCTCGCAGCCGGCCCGGCGCTTGCCGTACTCGCCCTCGCTGTGGGAGTGCTTGACCTGCGTGTCGACCACCAGCAGGCGCATGCCCTCGGCGGCCAGGTCGAAGGGGATCTGCCGCTGGGCGAGGTCGCGGGTGTCGAGGAACAGCGCGTGCCCGGCCTCGCAGCAGGCGGCGGCGGTCTGGTCCATGATGCCGACCGGCGCGCCGACGTAGACGTTCTCCGCGCGCTGGCACAGCCGTGCCAGCTGCCGGCCGCGCAGCCCGAGCCCGTAGAGGTCGTTGAGGGCGAGGGCGACGACGACCTCCAGGGCCGCCGAGGAGGACAGGCCGGCGCCCGAGGGCACGGTGGAGGCGAGGTGGACGTCGGCGCCGGTGATCTCGTGCCCGGCCTCGCGCAGCGCCCAGACCACGCCGGACGGGTACGCCGTCCAGGACCGGTCCGACTCGGGCGCCAGGTCGGCGACGCGCAGTTCGACGGGGTCGCCGCCGATGTCCGCCGAGTGCAGGCGCAGCACGCCGTCGGCCCGGCGGGAGACGGCGGCGACCGCCTGGTGCGGCAGCGCGAAGGGCATCACGAAGCCGTCGTTGTAGTCGGTGTGCTCGCCGATGAGGTTGACGCGGCCCGGCGCCGCCCAGATCCCGTCCGGCTCGGCGCCGTAGCGCGCGGTGAAGCCGCCTCGGACCTGCTCCTGTGCTGCTGCCCCCACTACTGCTCCCTTGCGATGTGCTGCGCGAACTCCCAGGCGTCCGCGACGATACCCGCGAGGTCCGCGCGGGACGGGTTCCAGCCGAGCTTGTCGCGGGCGGTGGCCGCGGAGGCGACCAGGGCCGCCGGGTCGCCGGGCCGGCGCGGGGCGGTCACCTCGGGGACGGGGTGGCCGGTGACCTGCCGGACGGTCTCGACGACCTCGCGGACGGAGAAGCCGTTGCCGTTGCCGAGGTTGCAGATCAGGTGCTCGCCCGGGGTGGCGGCGGCCAGCGCGAGGAGGTGGGCCTCGGCGAGGTCGGCGACGTGGATGTAGTCGCGTACGCAGGTGCCGTCCGGGGTCGGGTAGTCGTCGCCGTAGACGGAGATGGCGTCGCGGCGGCCCTGGGCGACCTGGAGGACGAGCGGGATGAGGTGCGACTCGGGGTCGTGCCGCTCGCCGTGGCGGCCGTAGGCGCCGGCCACGTTGAAGTAGCGCAGCGAGACCGCGCCGAGCCCGTGGGCGGCGGCCTCGCCGGTGATCATGTGGTCGACGGCGAGCTTGGAGGCGCCGTAGGGGTTGGTCGGCAGCGTCGGGGCGGTCTCCGGGATGGGCACCTCGGCCGGCTCGCCGTAGGTGGCGGCGGTGGAGGAGAAGACCAGGCGGCGCACGCCGGCCTCGCGCATCGCGCCGAGCAGCGCCATGGTGCCGCCGACGTTGTTCTCCCAGTACTTCTCGGGCTTGACCACCGACTCGCCGACCTGCGAGAACGCGGCGAAGTGCAGCACGCCGTCGAAGGAGGCGTCGAGCCACTTGCCGGCGTCGCGGATGTCGCCCTCGACGAAGGCGGCGCCCTCGGGGACGCCGGCGCGGAAGCCGGTGGAGAGGTTGTCGAGGACGACCACCTCGTGGCCCGCCTCCAGGAGGTGCCGGCCGACCACGCTCCCGACGTATCCCGCGCCGCCCGTCACCAGGTACTTGCCGCTCATGCCGTAGCTGCCTCTCGAAGTCGCTGGGCCGCGCGCTCCGGCGGCACGTCGTTGATGAAGACGCCCATGCCGGACTCGGAGCCCGCGAGGAACTTCAGCTTGCCCGACGTGCGGCGGATGGTGAAAAGCTCCAGGTGCAGCGCGAAGTCGTCGCGGGTGACGCCCTCGAACTCCTCCAGCGCGCCGAACGGCGCCTGGTGCCAGGCCGAGATGTACGGCGTGGGCGGCTCGTGCTCGCCGAAGATCCGGTCGAAGCGGCGCAGCAGCTCCAGGTAGACGCGGGGGAACTCGGCGCGCGCGGCCTCGTCCAGGGCGAGCAGGTCGGGCACCCGGCGCCGGGGGTAGAGGTGCACCTCGTAGGGCCAGTGCGCCGCGTACGGCACGAAGGCGACCCAGTGTTCACCCGTCAGGACGACCCGCTCACCGGCGGATTCCTCCGCGAGGACGGCGTCGAACAGGTTCTCCCCGCCGGTCGCCTCCTTGTGTGCGGAAAGTGAACGGAGCATGAGGGCGGTGCGAGGGGTGGTGAAGGGGTAGGCGTAGATCTGCCCATGGGGGTGACCGAGCGTCACACCGATCTCGGCGCCACGGTTCTCGAAGCAGAAGACCTGTTCGACGGAGGGCAGATGGGACAACTCGGACGTGCGGTCGGTCCAGGCGTCCAGGACCAGCCGGGCCTGCTCCTCGCCCAGGCTCGCGAAGGAGGCGTCGTGGTCGGAGGTGAAGCAGACGACCTCGCAGCGGCCGGAGTCGCCGGCCAGCGAGGGGAAGCGGTTCTCGAAGACCACCACGTCGTACGAGGAGTCCGGGATCTCGCTGAGCCGCTCGCCCCGCGAGGGGCACAGCGGGCACTCGTCGGCCGGCGGGTGGTAGGTCCGGCCCTGGCGGTGCGAGGCGACGGCGATCGAGTCGCCGAGCAGCACGTCGCGCCGGACCTCGGAGGTGGTCACCGTCCGCTCCAGCGGACGGCGGTCGACCGCGTCGCGCACGGTGTCGTCGCGCAGGTCGTAGTAGACGAGTTCACGACCGTCGGCCAGTCGGGTCGAGGTCTTCTTCACAGCTGGACTCCTCTGCACCTACCGTGAGCGCTCCAACACAATCAAACATAACACGACACAACCCGACCCCTCCGCGCGCATCACAATCCAACAAAGATCCACCAAAGGTCACCAGGGAAAGTGTTCATTTTCTGAACGCGGAGGCGTAAGTTCCGCTCGGATCAGTTCGCGCAACGAAGCGAGTGCTTATGCAGACCCATGTCCACGACACCTACCTCGCAGCGGCGCTGCGGCTCTCCACCAACTGGCTCGACTACACGCTCCTCGGCATCTACTTCGTCGTCGTGCTCGGCATCGGCTTCGCCGCCCGCCGCTCGGTGAAGACGAGCCTCGACTTCTTCCTGTCCGGCCGCTCGCTGCCGGCCTGGGTGACCGGCCTGGCCTTCGTCGCCGCGAACCTCGGCGCGACCGAGATCCTCGGCATGGCCGCCAACAGCGCCCAGTACGGCGTGTACACCACGCACTGGTACTGGGTCGGCGCCATCCCGGCCATGGTCTTCCTCGGCCTGGTGATGATGCCGTTCTACTACGGCAGCAAGGTCCGCTCGGTCCCCGAGTTCCTGCTGCTGCGCTTCGACAAGGCGGCGCACCTGTTCAGCGGCGCCCTGTTCGCCTTCGCCTCGATCCTCATCGCCGGCGTGAACCTCTACGCCCTGTCGATCGTCGTCGAGGCGCTGCTCGGCTGGCCGGACTGGCTGGCGATCGTGGTCGCGGGCGCCTTCGTCCTCGCCTACATCACGCTGGGCGGCCTCTCCTCGGCGATCTACAACGAGGTGCTGCAGTTCTTCGTGATCCTGGCCGCCCTCATCCCGATCACCATCCTGGGCCTGAAGAAGGTCGGCGGCTGGGACGGCCTGTCCGACACCCTGTCCAAGCAGCACGGCGGCGACTTCATGACCGCCTGGGGCGGCACGGGCATCGGCAGCGACAACCCGCTGGGCGCGAACTGGCTGACCATCGTGCTGGGCCTCGGCTTCGTGCTGTCCTTCGGCTACTGGACGACCAACTTCGCCGAGGTGCAGCGGGCGCTGTCCGCGAAGAACCTCTCCGCCGCCCAGCGCACGCCGCTGATCGCCGCGTTCCCGAAGATCTTCATCGTCTTCATCGTGATGATCCCGGGCCTGTGCGCCGCGGCCCTGGTCCCCAAGATCGGCCAGCCCGGCTCGGACCTCACCTACAACGACGCGATCCCGTACCTGATGTCGCAACTGCTGCCCAACGGCGTCCTCGGCATCGCGGTGACCGGTCTGATGGCCGCGTTCATGGCGGGCATGGCGGCCAACGTGTCGTCCTTCAACACGGTGTTCACGGCCGACATCTGGGCCAAGTACGTGAAGAAGGGGCGGCCGGACGAGTACTACGTGCGCTTCGGACGGCTCATCACCGCGATCGGCGTGGTGGCCTCGGTCGGCACGGCGTTCCTGGCCAAGTCGTTCTCGAACATCATGGCCTACCTGCAGACGCTGTTCACCTTCTTCAACGTGCCGATGTTCGTGGTCTTCATCATCGGCATGTTCTGGAAGCGGGCGTCGATGAAATCCGGCTTCTGGGGCCTGCTGGCCGGCACCACGGCCGCGATGGTGAACTACTTCATCTTCTACAAGCAGGGCGTCATCGACATCCCCTCCGACCAGGGCGCGAACTTCGTCTCCGCCATGGCCGGGTTCGTCGCCGGCGCGGTCGTGATGATCGCGGTGTCCCTGTTCACCACGCCCAAGCCGACGTCCGAACTGCAGGGCCTCGTCTACGGCACCCGCTCCCCCGGCCTCGCCGAGGCGCCCGCCGAGGGCGACGACGCGTGGTACCGGAAGCCGGCGCTGCTGGGCTGGAGCGCGGTCGTCGTGGCCGCCCTCTGCTACATCCCGTTCTCGTTCTGATCGCGGGAGGATCGAGAGAGTATGTCTGACTCCAACTCCGACAAGAGCGTCCAGCGGGAGGTCTCCGACCTGGAGACCAAGTCCACGACCGCGGCGCGGCTGTTCGACATCCGGCGGATCATCGGCGGCCTGTTCGTCGTCTACGGCGTCATCGTCACGATCGCCGGCTTCGCGTCGTCCGACGCGGACATCGACAAGGCGCAGGGGGTGAACATCAACCTGTGGACCGGGCTGGCGATGCTGCTCCTGGGGGTGTTCTTCCTGGTGTGGCTGAAGCTCAGGCCGGTGGCACCTCCGCCGCCGTCCACGGAGGACGACCAGCAGTTGTAGCGCCCGTCGCCCCGCACGCCGGGCCGTCCGGTGCGGCTCGGCATGCGTGCGGTCACCGCCTGGCTAGCGAGGGCCCGCCCGGTCCAGCAGGCCCGTTCGCGCGGCCAGGGCCGCCGCCTCCAGGCGGGAGCCGACGCCCAGTTTCATCAGGACGCGCTGGACGTGGGTGCGGGCGGTGGAGGGGGCGATGCCCATGTGGGTGGCGATGACGCGGGTGTCCTCGCCGTCCGCGACGCGGACCAGGACCTCCACCTCGCGCGGGGTGAGCATCGCCAGCAGGCGCTGGCCCTCGTCGTCGGGCTGGGCGGCGGGGTTGAGGAGCTCACCGAAGGCGCCCTGGAGCAGGGCCGGCGCGACCGCCGCCTCCCCCGCGCGGGCCTTCATGATGGCCCGCTCGACGCCCTCGATGCGCTCGTCGTGCCGTACGTAGCCCGAGGCGCCGGCCGCGAAGGCGGCGGCGATGCCGCGCGGGCTGGGCACCGGGCCGAGGACGAGGACGGCCACCTGCGGACGCTCCCGCTTGACCCGCACCACCGGGTCGAAGATCCCCGGCTCGGCCGGCGTCGCGGTGCCGAGGAGGCACACCTCGGGGGCCCGGCTGATCACCAGCTCCGCCGCCCCGGCGGCCGGCGCCGTAGCGGCGAGCACCCGGTGCCCCCGCAGCTTCAGCGCCGACGCGAGCGCCTCCGCGAGCAGCCGGTGGTCGTCGACCACCATGAGCCGAACTCCCATCGAGCAACCCCCAGTCCCCCGCCTACATGCCCAGGGAAGCTACACGCTAGTCCGACCGCGCGCTGCCCCTACCGGCAAGACCGCGCGGCCGGCCCCGCGTCACCCGCCGGCGCCGAACGCGATGGCGAGGTACTCCTTCTCGTTCGGACCGCCCAGGTCGCTGGCGAACACCTGGGACATGTAGAGGTGCCCCTGCCCGTAGACGAGTTCGGCGAAGGTGGGCGACATGCCGTTCTCCGCGTCCTTCACCGCCTCCCCGGTCGGGTTCTCCAGCAGGGTGGTCTGCTTGAAGGACGCGGCGTCGACGCTCACGACCTGGCCGCCCTTCTCGTAGGAGCGCTTGTAGGCCAGCACGTTGGGGCCGTCCATCCGCAGCGGTGTGATCGTGTAGTCCTTGCCCGAGTCGGCCCGCTGCCCGGTCTGCTTCCCGGTGGCCAGGTCGAAGGCGACGATCTCGTTGGACTGGCCGTAGCTCTCGCCCGGGGTGTCGTGCTCCTCGGTCGCGATGTAGAGCCGGCCGGGGCCGACCGCGAGGCCGGAGCACGACTCGAGCTTGGTGATCGCGTCGCACTCGGCCGCGTACTGCTTGCCCGGCGCGGAGATGCGGGTCAGCAGCCGGCCGGTCTTGTTGTCGATGGAGAAGAAGTCGGAGATGCCGCTGCCGTCGCCGGCCGAGTCGCCGACGTCCGCGGCGATCACCAGCGGGTCGGTGGAGACGACGGCCGCGTACTCGATGCCCTGCGCCATCTTGTACTCGGAGAGCACCTTGCCGGACTTCGGGTCGACGGTCTGGATGTTCAGCTGCCGCGCGTCGTAGCCGCCGCACTTGCGCACCGCGACCAGCTTCGGGCCGCCGCCGTAGCCGGCGTCGTAGCAGGAGTCGCTGGTCTTCGGCGCCCACAGCACATGGCCGTCCGCGAGGTCGAAGGCGACGCCGCCCTCGGTGCTGCCGGCCGCGACGGTGCCGCCGCTGACCGTGACGTTGTTGAAGGAGATCGGCCGCGCGGCCTCACCGCCGGTCTTCGTCCACACCTTCTTGCCCGCGTCGAGGTCGATCACCGCGATCTGGGTGCAGCCGTGCGAGGGCTCGGCCTTGGTCGGCATGGCGGGCTGGTAGGCGATGACGGCCTTGTGGTCCGGGGTGACCCACTGGCTGGACGCGCAGACCGGGCCCTCCAGCTTGACCGTCCAGAGCTTGCTGCCCTTGTCGCGGTCGTAGCCGACGATCTCGGCGATGCCGCTCTTGGCGTACACCTTGTCGGTCAGCCAGGAGCCGGAGACGACGACGGTGCTCACGTCCTTGGTCACCGGGGGCGCCGGGACCTGGAAGAGCAGCTTGGAGGCGGGGTCCGCGGGCGGCTTCTCCGCCGGGCCGGCCGGCCCGCCGCCGTTCTCGCCCGACCCGCCCGTGCCGCCCTTGTCTCCCTTGCCGTCCTTGCCGTCCTTGTCGCCGCCCGAGTCCGCCGAGTTGTGCTTGTCGTCGTCCTTGCCGGAGGAGCCGGAGTACCAGACGCCGCCGCCGATGATGAGCGCGATGGCGACGACGGCGGCCACGATGATCGCGACCTGCGCGTTGATCCTCCGCCCGCCGCCCGGGCCGCCCGGCTGGGGCTGCGCCGGGACGGTGGGGGGCTGCGGGTAGCCGTAGCCCGGCTGCTGGGCGGGGGGTGTCTGCGGGTAGCCGTACGACGGGGGCTGCTGCGGGTAGCCGTAGCCGGGCTGCTGGGGCGGGGGCCCCTGCGGCGGCGGGCCGAAGCCGCCGCCCTGCGGCGGCTGGTTGGGCGGCTGGTTCGGCGGGGGCGGGGGCGGCTGGGTCATGGGGTGGTCACCTCGGGGCGGGGACGGGAAACGACGGGACGGGGAAGGAGCGCGCGGAGAAGGTCACTTGCCGTAGGCGAGCATCAACTTCTCCTTCGCTTCGTCGTTCCCGGTCAGCGTGGTGGTGGAGAGGTAGAAGCGCCCGTCGACCCAGTCGACGTCCTTGGAGTAGAAGCCGCTCTCGATCTCCGCCACGCCCGCCGGGTTCTGCAGCAGCTTGGTCGCGGGATGTGCGGTGCCCGTCGTCGGGATCGCCACGACCTGGCCGCCCGCCTCGGAGGAGGGCGCCACGTAGGCGACGAGCCTGCCGCCCTCGGCCTTGACCGGCGTCATCGCCTTGTCGGCCGGGGACTTCACCCGCCACTTCTCCTTGCCGGTGGCCAGGGCGATCGCGACGACCTCGTTGGCCCCGCTGGTCGCCTCGGTCGGCAGGTAGAGCGCGTCGCCGGCGACGACGGCGCCGGAGCAGCCCTGGAGGTCGCGGTCGAGGATGCCGGAGTCGCACGCGGGGGCGAAGTCCTCGTCGACGTGGACCTGGGAGCGGATGCGGCCGGCTGAGGTGAAGGAGGCGATGTTCCACGCCTTCTTGTCCTCGTTGGTGGCGTGCACGACGAGCGGTTCCACCGAGTAGGTCCGCTGCACCCGCCAGCCCTTCGCGTAGCGGTAGGTCCACAGGACCTTGCCCGTCTTCGGGTCCAGCTCCTGGATCTCCTCGTGCTCCTTGGTGCCGCCGGCCCCGCAGGAGGCGACCTGGAGGAACCTGGTCGGGCCGCCCGCGAAGGCGGCCGGGAAGCAGGCGTCCCCGTAGCGCTTCTTGTCGTACAGCTTCTTGCCGGTGGTCACGTCGAAGGCGGTGCCGGACTGGTCGCGGCCGACCATCAACGTGGTGCCGCTGAGGGTGAGTTCGATGGAGAGGGTGGAGTCGAACAGCTCGCCGTCGGGCACCTTCTGCGTCCAGCCCTTGGCGCCGGTGTCCAGGGCGATCTCCTGGAGCTGGTTGCACTTGGCGCGGTCGCTCGTGCCGCTCATGTAGGCGACGACGATCTTGTCGGCGGCGGTCTTCTCGTGGGTGACCGCGCAGATCTTCTGCGGGAAGGTGATCGGCGCCCAGGCGGGCGTGCCGTCGGCCACGCGGAAGGCCAGGAGCTGCTTGTACGCCGCCTTCACCGCCGTTTTGCCGGTGATCCACATGCCGGGGGCGTCGGCGCCGGAACCGGGGGCGTCGGGCGCCTCCTTGTACCAGAGCACCTTGGCCTCGCCGGCCTGGCGGCCCTTGTTGAGGTCCTCGGTCTCCTCGCCGCCCGCCCCGGTGCCGTCCCCGGGGTCGACCGGGGCCTCCTCGGAGGCGGTCGGCTTCGGGTCGTCGCTCCGCACGGCGACCGGCTTCTTCTCCCCGCCGTCGTCGTCACCGCTGCCGACCACCGCCCACACGGTGCCGCCGACCAGGAGCAGGGCCACGACGGCCGCGCCCACGGCGAGGGCGGGGCGGCCCTTGAAGGGGTTGCGGTTGCGGGAGGGGCCGCCGGGGGGCGGGGTGCCGGGGCCGCCGGGGTACGGGGCCTGCTGGGGGTATCCGTAACCGGGCTGGGGCGGCTGGCCGTAGGGGCCCGGGGTGTACGGGCCGGGCTGCTGTTGCTGCGGCGGGGCGTACGGGCCCGAGGTGTAGGGGCCGGGGGTGTACGGCCCCGGCTGCGCGGGCTGACCGTACGGCCCCGGCGGCTGCTGCGGATACCCGTACCCCGGCTGGGGCGGCGGGCCCTGCTCGGGCCTGGGCGGCGGATCCTGCGGCGCGCCGAAGCCACCCGGCTGCGGCGGCTGGTTGGGCGGCTGGCTCATCAGCGCGTTCCCCCTTAGTGCTGCTCACTGTTTCGCGCCACGCCCCGGGGTACGCGCCGGCCCCGGAGACGTCGTACGGCGGCCGTTCGAACGATGCTCGGAGCGCCTTTCTATCACCCGGCGCCGCACGGCGAACGGGCCGCGTCCGCCCCTGTGCCCAAGGGAGAACCGGCCCGTGATGCCCCTGTTACGCGCCCGCACGCGCCCTTCACAACCCCACGGGGACGTTTGCGCGAGGCTCAGGCGTCCTCGGCGAGTTCCAGCCAGCGCAGCTCCAACTCCTCGCGCTGCCCGGCCAGTTCGCGCAGCTCGGCGTCGAGCCCGGCGACCTTCGCGAAGTCGGTGGCGTGCTCGGCGATCTGCGCGTGCAGCTTGGCCTCCTTCTCGGAGACCTTGTCCAACTGCCGCTCGACCTTCTGGAGTTCCTTCTTGGCGGCGCGCACGTCGGCCGCGCTCTTCTCCGGCGTCTCGGTGACCGCCTTGGCGGCGACCGGCGAGGAGGCCGCCGCGGCCTCCTCCATCCGCGCCCGCCGCTCCAGGTACTCGTCGATGCCGCGCGGCAGCATGCGCAGCGCGCCGTCGCCGAGCAGCGCGAAGACGCGGTCCGTGGTGCGCTCCACGAAGAACCGGTCGTGGGAGATGACGACCATCGAGCCGGGCCAGCCGTCGAGGACGTCCTCCAGCTGGGTGAGGGTCTCGATGTCGAGGTCGTTGGTCGGCTCGTCGAGGAAGAGGACGTTGGGCTCGTCCATCAGCAGGCGCAGCAGCTGGAGCCGGCGCCGCTCGCCGCCGGACAGGTCGCCGACCGGCGTCCACTGCTTCTCCTTGCCGAAGCCGAAGGTCTCGCACAGCTGCCCGGCGGTCATCTCGCGGCCCTTGCCGAGGTCGACCCGCTCGCGCACCTGCTGCACGGCCTCCAGGACGCGCACCGTCGGATTCAGCTCGGCGACCTCCTGGGAGAGGTAGGCCAGCTTGACCGTCCGGCCGACCTTGACGCGCCCGCCGGCCGGCTGCTGCTCGCCCTCGCTGGTCGCGGCCTCGGCGAGGGCGCGCAGCAGGGAGGTCTTGCCGGCGCCGTTGACGCCGACCAGGCCGATGCGGTCGCCGGGGCCGAGCTGCCAGGTGACGTGCTTGAGGAGCACCTTGGGGCCGGCCTGGACGGTGACGTCCTCCAGGTCGAAGACCGTCTTGCCCAGCCGGGAGGAGGCGAACTTCATCAGCTCGCTGCTGTCCCGGGGCGGCGGCACGTCGGCGATCAGCTCGTTGGCGGCCTCGACGCGGAAGCGGGGCTTGGAGGTGCGGGCCGGGGCGCCGCGGCGCAGCCAGGCCAGCTCCTTGCGGACCAGGTTCTGCCGCTTGACCTCCTCGGTGGCGGCGATGCGCTCGCGCTCGGCGCGGGCGAAGACGTAGTCGGAGTAGCCGCCCTCGTACTCGAAGACGTCGCCGCGCTGCACGTCCCACATGCGGGTGCAGACCTGGTCCAGGAACCAGCGGTCGTGGGTGACGCAGACCAGCGCGGAGCGGCGCTCGCGCAGGTGCCGGGCGAGCCAGGCGATGCCCTCGACGTCGAGGTGGTTGGTGGGCTCGTCCAGGACGAGGAGGTCCTGCTCCTCGATGAGCAGCTTGGCCAGCGCGATGCGGCGCCGCTCGCCGCCGGAGAGCGGGCCGATGACGGTGTCGAGCCCCTGCGGGAAGCCGGGCAGGTCGAGGCCGCCGAACAGCCCGGTCAGCACGTCCCTGACCTTGGCGTTGCCCGCCCACTCGTGGTCGGCCATGTCCCGGATGACCTCGTGCCGCACGGTGGCGGCGGGGTCGAGGGAGTCGTGCTGGGTGAGCACGCCGAGCCGCAGCCCGCCGGAGTGCGTGACGCGGCCGGTGTCCGGCTCCTCCAGCCTGGCCAGCATCCGGATCATCGTGGTCTTGCCGTCGCCGTTGCGCCCGACGACCCCGATCCGGTCCCCCTCGGACACGCCGAGCGACACACCGTCCAGCAGCGCACGGGTCCCGTACACCTTGCTGACGTTCTCGACATTGACCAGGTTGACGGCCATTTCACTCCTGCACTGGGGGCTCGATCAGCCTTCCAGCGTAGGCCCTCCGGGGGGTGGGGTGGCGCGTGCGGGTGCGGTCACTCGTTGTAGTGACGTGATCGGAAAGGCCCCGCTACCGTGGTGGGTGGGCAGCAGGATCCCGTCCATGGGAGGAACCATGACCGCCGAGCCAGTCTCCGAGAGCGCCGTGCAGGAGCCCGAGCCGCCTTCGCGGTGGCCCGTACCTCCGGTGGAGGGCTGGTCGGTGGAGGACCTGTTCACCTTGCCCGACCTCCCGCCGCACACTGAATTGCTCGACGGGAGCCTGGTCTTCGTGAGTCCGCAGCGCCGTTTCCATTCCCTTGCGATCGATCTACTGGTCAACGGTCTGCGTGGCTCACTCGTCCCGGAATTCCGCGTCCAACGGGAGATGACCGTCGTCATCGACAAGCGCAACGGCCCCGAACCCGACATCAGCTTGGTTCGAGCCGACGCCATCGATGGGATGGATCAGACCCACTTCCAGGTCAAGGACGTCGTCCTGGCGATCGAGGTCGTATCCCCCGACTCGGAGGCACGCGACCGGGACACCAAGCCGCGCAAGTACGCAGCCGCCGGGATCCGCCACTTCTGGCTGGTCCAGATGTCGGGCGAGCACAATCGTCCGGTCGTCCAGGTCTACGAACGCGGCGACGTCACCGGCACCTACGCCCTCACCGGCATCCACCACGACCACCTGAAGATCAGCGTCCCCTACGACATCGACATCGACCTGACCGCCATCGACAACCTCTGACCCTCACACCACCGTCGCCCCGGCCGCCGCCCCCACCGCGGTGCGGACGTCGCGGCACGTACCGGAGGCGCGCAGCACGCCCGCGATGTCGGACGCCGACTCCGCGTCCAGGGCCAGGAAGGCCGTCGTCGGGCCCGAGCCGGAGACCAGGGCGGTCAGCGCCCCCGCCGCACGGCCGGCCGCGAGGGTGTCGGACAGCTCGGGGAAGAGGGCGAGCGCGGCCGGCTGGAGGTCGTTGGCGCAGGCCACCGCCAGCGCGGCCGGGTCACCCTTGGCGAGGGCCGCCAGGACGGGCTGGGAGGGTGCCGGCTCGGGGATGTCGACGCCCTCGGTCAGCCGGTCGAACTCCCGGAAGACGGCCGGCGTGGACAGGCCCCGCCCGGCCAGCGCGAACACCCAGTGGAAGTCGCCGCCGACCTCCAGCTCGGTGAGCCGCTCGCCCCGCCCGATCCCCAGGGCGGCCCCGCCGACCAGGCTGAACGGCACGTCGCTGCCCAGTTCGGCGCAGATGTCGAGCAGCTCGGCGCGGCTCGCGCCCGTACCCCACAGGGCGTCGCAGGCGAGCAGGGCGCCCGCGCCGTCCGCGCTGCCGCCCGCCATGCCGCCGGCGACAGGAATGTCCTTGGCGATGTGCAGGTGCACGTCGGGCGTGTGGCCGTGGCGCTCGGCGAGGGCGACGGCGGCGCGGGCCGCGAGGTTGGTCCGGTCGAGGGGGACCTGGTCGGCGTCGGGGCCGGCGCAGGTGACGCGGAGCCCGTCGGCGGGGGTGGCGGTGACCTCGTCGTACAGGGAGACGGCGAGGAAGACGTTGGCCAGGTCGTGGTAGCCGTCGGGGCGGGCGGCGCCCACCGCGAGCTGGACGTTCACCTTGGCGGGGACGCGGACCGTCACGCTCACGTACTCGTCACTCCCTGGAGGTCTGAGGGGGCCGGGGTCACTGCTTGTGTTCGGCGATACGCGCGAACTCTTCCACGCCCAGCGCCTCCCCGCGCGCCTGCGGCGACACCCCGGCGGCCACCAGCGCGGCCTCCGCCGCCGCCGCGGACCCCGCCCAGCCGGCCAGCGCGGCCCGCAGGGTCTTGCGGCGCTGGGCGAACGCCGCGTCGACCACCGCGAAGACCTCCCGCTTGGACGCCGTGGTCTTCAGCGGCTCGCTGCGCCGGACGAGGGAGACCAGGCCGCTGTCGACGTTCGGCGCCGGCCAGAAGACGTTGCGTCCGATGGCGCCGGCCCGCTTGACCTCGGCGTACCAGCCGGCCTTCACCGACGGGACGCCGTACACCCGGGAGCCGGGCCCGGCGGCGAGCCGGTCGGCGACCTCGGCCTGCACCATCACCAGGGTGCGCTCGATGGTCGGGAAGGTCTCCAGCATGTGCAGCAGCACCGGCACGGCCACGTTGTACGGCAGGTTGGCGACCAGCGCGGTGGGCGCGGGGCCCGGCAGCTCGGTGACCTGCATGGCGTCGGCGTTGACCAGCGCGAAGCGCTCGGCGCGGGCGGGCAGCCGGGCGGCGACGGTGGCGGGCAGCGCGGCGGCGAGCACGTCGTCGATCTCGACGGCGGTGACCCGGTCGGCCACCTCCAGGAGGGCCAGGGTGAGCGAGCCGAGTCCCGGCCCCACCTCCACGACCACGTCGTCCGCACCGACGCCGGCGGTGCGGACGATGCGGCGCACGGTGTTGGCGTCGATGACGAAGTTCTGGCCGCGCTGCTTGGTGGGGCGCACGCCGAGCGCGGCCGCGAGTTCGCGGACGTCGGCGGGGCCGAGGAGGGCGTCGGAGGTTCCGTCGGCTGTGCCGGGGAGGTCGGATGTGCCGGGGGCGTCAGGGGTGCCGGGGGCTTCGGGGGTGGGGCTGCTCACCCCGCAAGGGTAGCCGGGGGTTCAGTACCCGAACGCCCGCGCCGTGTTCGCCGCCAGGTGCCCGGCGAGGGTGTCCTCGTCCGTCCCCCGCACCTCGGCCATCGCGCGCACGGTGACCGGCACCAGGTAGGGCGCGTTGGGCCGCCCCCGGTAGGGCGCCGGCGTCAGGAAGGGCGCGTCGGTCTCCACCAGGACCAGCTCCGCCGGGGCCACCGCGAGGGCGTCCCGCAGGTTCTGGGCGTTCTTGAAGGTGACGTTGCCGGCGAAGGACATGAAGTACCCGGCGCGGGCGCAGACCTCGGCCATGTCGGCGTCGCCGGAGTAGCAGTGGAAGACGGTGCGCTCGGGGGCGCCCTCCTCCTTCAGGACGCGCAGCACGTCGGCGTGGGCGTCGCGGTCGTGGATGACCAGGGCCTTGCCGTGCCGCTTGGCGATCTCGATGTGGGCGCGGAAGGAGCGCTCCTGGGCGTCCTTGCCCTCCGGGCCGGTGCGGAAGTAGTCGAGACCGGTCTCGCCCACGCCCCTGACCTGCGGCAGCGCGGCCAGCCGGTCGATCTCGGCGAGCGCCTCGTCCAGCGCCGCGTCCCCGCCGGCCGGCCGTTCCCCCTGCCGGGACCAGCCTCCCCCAGGCCTAATGGGCTGGGAGGTGCCCCCAGGATCGCCGTGCACGATCCGGGGCGCCTCGTTGGGATGCAGGGCGACCGCCGCGTGCACGGCGTCGTTAGCCGCCGCCGTCTCCGCCGCCCAGCGCGAGCCGGCGAGGTCGCAGCCGACCTGCACGAGGGTGGTGACGCCGACGGACGCGGCCTTCGCGAGGGCCTCGGCCACCGTGCCCGACTGCATGTCGAGGTGGGTGTGCGAGTCGGCGACCGGTACGCGCAGGGGGGCGGGCGGCGGCGGGGCGGCGTTCTTGTCGGGGCTCTTGTCGGCGTTGGCAGGCATGGCCCCGATCCTACGGAAGGGGGCCCGGCGGTCCCTCAGCCCTGCGCGTCGGGCTCCCGGTGCAGGTGGAGGGCGTGCAGGAGGTCGGTCAGGTGCCGGCGCTGACGCGGGACGGCGGGGTCGGGACCGGTGCCGGGCGTCGGCGTGGGCACGGCCGGGTGCGCGCGGGCCGAGTCGACCCGTCCGGGCCGCATGATCCGTACGACGTGGTTGTCGCAGTTGGCGCAGGTGGGCCGGCTCAGGGGGGAGGGGACGACGAGGCCGTCGGCCAGGTACCGCACGTACCGGTGGCCGTCGGCGCCGGTGTAGTGCTCGATCTCGTACGACTGCTCCCACCCGTGGCCGCACCCCATGCAGGCGAAGGAGTACGACTCGTGGACGGTGGCGGTGGTCCCGGCGTGCGGGCCCGTGGTGTCGCTCAGGCTGTCACTCATGCCAGCTCCTACTGATCCGCTGGTCGCGGGGACGGGAACGCCCCCGCGACCAGTGGATGCCCAGAGCGGCCCAAAAGCATCAGAAGCTGTCAATACTTGGCGGCGTCTTGAGCGTCCCTTGCCGTTCCGCCCGCCCGGGCGGGGCGGCCCTTTGCCTTCCCCACCGGCGCGTTTGCCCACCCATGGGGCGCACGGTCGCAGGGAGCGCGAAGGGTGAGGTCACGCGCCCCCGGCGTGCTTCGCGGCCACCACCGCGTCGAACACCTCGCGTTTGGGCAGCCCGGCCTCGGCGGCGACGGCCGCGATGGCCTCCTTGCGCCGCTCACCGGCCTCCTCGCGCACCCGGACCCGCCGCACCAGCTCCTCGGCGCCGACCTCTTCCTCCCCCTTCTCGGGCGCCCCCTCCACCACGACGGTGATCTCCCCGCGCACCCCCTCGGCGGCCCACGCGGCCAGCTCCCCGAGCCCGCCCCGCTTGACCTCCTCGTACGTCTTGGTCAGCTCCCGGCACACGGCGGCCCGCCGCTCCGCCCCGAACACCTCGGCCATGGCGGCGAGGGTGTCGTCGAGCCGGTGCGGAGCCTCGAAGTACACCAGCGTCCGCCGCTCCCCGGCGACCTCCTTGAGCCGCGACAGCCGCTCCCCCGCCTTCCTCGGCAGGAACCCCTCGAAGCAGAACCGGTCCACCGGCAGCCCGGACAGCGCGAGCGCGGTGAGCACGGCGGACGGACCCGGTACGGCGGTGACCCGCACGTCCCGCTCCACCGCGGCGGCGACCAGCCGGTACCCCGGGTCGGACACCGACGGCATCCCGGCGTCGGTCACCAGCAGCACCCGCGCCCCGCCGGCCAGCTCCTCGACCAGCTCGGGGGTGCGGGCGGACTCGTTGCCCTCGAAGTACGACACGACGCGCCCACGGGGCGTGACGCCGAGCGCCTGGGTCAGCCGACGCAGCCGCCGGGTGTCCTCGGCGGCGACCACGTCGGCGCCGGCCAGTTCCTCGGCGAGCCGGGGCGGCGCGTCCCGGACGTCGCCGATGGGGGTGCCCGCAAGTACAAGAGTCCCAGTCACGCCCCCATCCTCCCAGGGCGGGCGGAAGCGGACGCACGCGCGCTCGTCGGCGCCATGCGCGGGACGCACACAGACGCGTTCCCTACGATGGCGCGGTGACCAGTACCGCGTCCTCCATGGACACCCGGCAGGACCAGGCCCCGCACGAGCAGCGGTCCACCTGGCAGCAGCGGCTGCGCCGCTTCGGCCACCGGCCCGGCCCGGCCGACGACGTCCGCGACCGCCTGGTGCCCCCGTACACCCGCCCCGGCCCGCGCCTGTGGACCTTCCTGGGCGTCGCGGGCCCGCTCGCCGGCCGCCTGGAGCGCTGGTCGGCGTGGGTGGGCCCGCTGCTGGTCACCGTCTTCGCCGGGGTGCTGCGGTTCTGGAACCTGGGCAGCCCCAAGGCGGTGATATTCGACGAGACGTACTACGCCAAGGACGCGTGGGCGCTGATCCACCGCGGCTTCGAGGTCGACTGGGACAAGAACGCCAACGACCAGATCCTCCAGTCCGGCGCCCACGTCACGCTCCCCGCCGACCCGGCCTACGTGGTCCACCCGCCGGTCGGGAAGTACGTCATCGGCCTGGGCGAACAGCTCTTCGGCCTGACCCCGTTCGGCTGGCGCTTCATGACGGCGCTGCTCGGCACCCTCTCCGTCCTCCTCCTCTGCCGCATCGGCCGCCGCATGTTCCGCTCCACCTTCCTCGGCTGCCTGGCGGGCGCGCTGATGGCGGTGGACGGCCTGCACTTCGTGATGAGCCGCACGGCGCTCCTCGACGGCGTCCTGATGTTCTTCGTCCTGGCCGCCTTCGGGTGCCTGGTGGTGGACCGCGACAAGGCCCGCGCGCGCCTGGCGGCGGCCCTGCCGGTGGACGAGGACGGCCTGGTCCGCCCGGACGCGGCGATCGCGGCCTCCGCCCGCCTGGGATTCCGCCCGTGGCGCCTGCTGGCCGGCCTGATGCTGGGCCTGGCGGCGGCGACGAAGTGGAACGGCCTGTACGTCATGGCGGCGTTCTGCGTGCTGTCGGTCTTGTGGGACGCGTCGGCCCGCCGGGTGGCGGGCGCCCACCGCCCCTACCTCGCGGCCCTCCGCCGCGACACGGGCTGGGCGTTCCTGTCCACGATCCCGGTGGCCCTCGCGACCTACGTCCTCTCCTGGCTCGGCTGGATCCTCTCCCCCACCGACGGCACGGGCGGCTACTACCGCGACTGGGCGGCGAAGGACGGCAAGGGCAGCTCCTGGTCCTGGCTCCTCCCCGACTGGTGGCGCAGCCTGTGGCACTACGAGAACCAGGTCCTGGAGTTCCACACCCACCTGACCTCGCCGCACACGTACCAGTCCAACCCGTGGAGCTGGCTCGTCCTGGGCCGCCCGGTCTCCTACTTCTACGAGTCCCCGTCCCCCGGCCAGGCCGGCTGCCCGGCCGACGCGGGCGAGAAGTGCGCCCGCGAGGTCCTGGCCCTCGGCACCCCGCTCCTGTGGTGGCTGGCCTGCTTCGCCGTCCTCTACGTCCTGTGGCGCTGGGCCTTCCGCCGCGACTGGCGCGCCGGCGCCATCGCCTGCGGCATCGCGGCGGGCTGGGCCCCGTGGTTCCTCTACCAGGAACGCACGATCTTCCTCTTCTACGCGATCGTCTTCCTCCCCTTCCTCTGCCTCGCCGTCGCGATGCTCCTGGGCGCCCTCATCGGCCCCCCACGCTCCACAGACACCCGCCGCATCGCGGGCGCGACGGCAGCGGGCGTCCTGGTCCTCCTGATCACCTGGAACTTCATCTACTTCTGGCCCCTGTACACGGGCACACCGATCCCGATCGACTCGTGGAGATCGCGGATGTGGCTGGACACGTGGGTCTAGCCGGGCGGACCCGTCATGGAGTGACAGCAGCCTGCCGTGCCCCATGGTGGTTCTTCGTCGTTGGCGGTCGGCCGTCGATCGTCCCTATTCAACGGCTTGGGGGCGGTACGGCCCTCTCCAACGACAGGCTTACGCGCGACCCACGGCGCTGACCAGTGCCCAGCCACTGATTCGCAGTCCGGACTCCGTGACGGACGGCGACTCCTGCCGTAGGGAACGAGTAACACAGGGTCGTAACGAGATGCGTTGAGTCAAGGCGAAACGAGCCTCATCGCCAGTAGCATCACAAGGCTGATCATGAGTGAGGGGGGTCGTGCGCTTGAGTACGAAGTATCTACCGGAGCCCGACCTGGTCACAGAGTTGTTGCCGCCGGGGCGCTACGCCATGACGTTGGAACAGTTGCACGATGAGTTCGTTGCGTCCACAGGATCTGCGATCAGGCAACAGATCTGGGAAGAATGGACTCAGCATCGAGCCATCGTTGAGGCATGGACAGGAGAGATCAGCCGCATGTGGGTAGGAGGTAGCTTCATCTCACCCAAAGCCGACCCTAGCGACGTGGATGTCACCTACCTCGTGCGGGCCGAGGTCTTCGACCGCTTGGACAAGGAGGCTCTCTCCTACCTGGACGACGTCACACTGCGCGGCTGGTGTGTGGAACACAACATGCGCGTTGACGCTCTCCTGTTGCGTCTCCCGATGCGGGCACCTGTCTCCCAGATGGTTCCCAGCCTCCTCCAGCCAGGGGAAGGGGACTCCTACCGGGACCTAGGGCTCTACGATGAAGTATGGCAGTGCACAAAGGCTGACTCAGCCGGGGAACTACCGGGGTCGATGCGGCGCGGTTACGTGGAGGTGCGGCTATGACATCGCACGCCCCCATGCCCGACCCTTCCGACAAGCGTGCCCTTCGAGACTGGATGCGACAGCTTCGCAATTCCACTCTGCATCAAGCGCGCGACACACCGACCACGCCCACAGAATTCTCGGCACGTCAGCGTAGACGTCTACTAGAGGCCCTGAATGTCGAACACGAAGACATCGAGCGCCGCCGCCTTGACGTAGCCCTGACGGGAGCCACTACAGCGGAACACACGGTCCCCGTATCAACCCTTGGCCCATTTCTAACGAATCTACAAGATTCCGTCGCTGCCGTCGCTCAAGCACTTACAGGAAAACCAACCAGCTTCGCCTCCATCCCACGCGACATCCTAGATGCGACGGCCCTTAATGCGGCTACAGTCTATCCCTCTTCTTTTGGACTGACGATTTACGGGCCTCAGCTCGACTCAGTGGATAGCCTCTTCCCTGACCTCCAGAGAGAAGCCCGCACGGTCCTCGATGACGCCGTGGACACGGTACTCGACATTGTCGATCTCTCGGAGGGGCCAAGCCAGTCCAATGACATGCTGGCGGAACAGCTTGTACCGCTGGGGCAAAGAGCCCTCAAACATATCGGCGCCCTCACTTCCGGACTTAGCAAAGCTGGTGTAGGACTGCGGGTTGCCTGGCACACACAAGACGGCCAAGTACGACGTAGCGATTGGAGTCCATCCGGGGTACAACGAGTCCGCTACCTTTGCGAGGTCAGCGAATTCACTGAATCGGAGACCGTGACAGTTACCGGGTGGCTAGGGGCAGCTAGTTCATTCAGCGGGAAGATTGAAATTCGATCGGACAGTGGAGAACTCATCCGCGCCAGCACGGATGAACAGCTGACCCCCATTCTGCATGAATTTTTCAACAAGCGAGTGCAAGCCGAGGTCGAGGTCACGAAGGTTAAATTTGCTGGCGGGCGAGAACGAAATATTTATGCAGTCACCAGACTGCATAACACCTAGTGGCCTCCAGAAAAAAATCTTTACGCAAAGCGCACAAACCTGCGACCCGCTCCATCGGTAATAAGACTCGCGGGAGCGATTAGGCCCGCAAGCCTGGCCGACGGCGAGCAGAACGCGAGACGCGAGATCGACAATAAAGCGGCTATCCAGCAGGTGATGGACGTCGGCGGGACGCCAACGCTGGAATCGCGGTGATCTGCTCCGCCGCAAGGTCGGACCACAGGACGCCGGAGGGGCGATGAGGGGCCCGGCAGACGATGGTTTTGTTTGGCGCCACAATCACGTCAACAGCGACATCGTGATCGGTAGTGGGGATTCGGATGTCCGTAATTTGGAGGGCGTCGACCGTCGTGACGACTGTGGTCGACTCCGTGACCAGCCCGGCCTCCATCAGCAACGCGAACTCGATGTCCGAGTAGCCGGCTCCCTTGCCGAGGCGGGCGCCGGTGCGGTTTACGGCGACGCTGCCGAGGATGATCAGGTCGAGGGGGCTAAGGGCGTCGACGTCGACCGTGGGGGCGAAGCTGGCGGCTACCCGGCTCTGGGCGGCCTCGGCGGGCGGGACGGGGAGGGTGGCTGGGTCGAGGAGGTAGAAGGGTTTCGCGGTGGCCAGTTTCGGGACTGCCATGTAGACCGTCTTGCCCTCTTCCAGGGCGCGGATCCGGACCGGCAACTGGGCCTTGTCCGGGACGCATTTGATGACCTCGGCGTTCTTCCAGACCGGCAGCTCGGCCAGCCGGGCCGCTGCCTCCTCGGCGCCCTTGAAGTGGGGGATGCGGCCGTGTACCGAGGCGTCGTGAACGGCGTCGGCGGCGGTGAGGGCGTCCCAGATCTGGGTGCGCACGGCCTGCTTGGCCTGGTCCAAGGAGCTGTCTGCCACGGGAGTTCTCCCTCGTCTGTCTACGCTGCCGTCATCAGGCCCAGCAGCCGGTCGTGCACCTCGGCGACGAGCGGTTCGTGACGCCAGGGTCGTAGTTCGCGGGCCGCTCCGAAGACGACGTTCATGCCTCCGCCTCCACGCGTCGTCTCCAGCTCATCGATCGCCTCGGTGAGGCCGGCCAACGCCCCGTCGAGATCACCTTGGCGGATACGAGCGAGCGTAAGGTTTCCGAGCACGATTGCGCGTGACTTTCTCCGGTCCCTGAGCTGCTCCGCCGTGTCGGCCAAGAGGGACTCGGCACGACGGTGGTCCCCGAGGGAGAGGTAGCAGGAGCCCGCGAGGCGTCCGAACTGGGTCGGTGAGACCAGGTCAGCGGCAGCGTCCGTGCCGTCGGCGCGCTCCAGGCGGCGCTCCGCCGCACCGAGAGTCCGTTCGCAGTCGGCGGTGCACCGGAGCATCGCGTACGCCTCGGCCACGTGCAGGAGAGCCAGCCCGGACAGGGCCGGGCTTGTCGGCGCCGCCGTCTCCGCCGCGCATTGGGCGAGGTCGAGCCCGGCCCGGGGGTCGGCGGAGCCGTACAGCGCGACGTAACACGTGCGCAGTAAGGCGTGGGCTTCCAACGTCGCGTCGCGCAGGTGGCGGGCGAGGCGCGCGCTCTGCTCGTAGTAGGCGCGCGCGGTCGCGTGGTCTCGGCGTTGGGAGGCGTCCCAGACCAGTTGCCCCATGAGGGTGCAGGCGTCCGCGTACAGGGCGTGGGCTTCGCGCTGGACCCGGCCACGGGCGGTGCCGGCGGCTGCCTGGCCGATGCGGTTGAGCTGTGCGGCCGCCTCCGCGATGAGTCCGGCCGAGGGCACCCGGTCGTAGCGGGCGGCGCAGTCGTCGAAGCTGGTGCGCAGTGCCGCGACCGAGCAGAGGTCCAGGCGGTCTGGGCGGCGTGTCACCGGAGCGAGGTCCTCGCCATCCCGGGGCCCCACGGTTAACAAGAGCTCGAGTTCTTCCGCGTTCACCCGTAAGAGACGGGCAAGGCGAGGGCGCATCCATGGTTGCGGCGCCGTGCGGCCGGATTCCCATCGGGCGACCGTGCTCCGGTCCACCTGCATGCGCTCGGCGAAGGCCTCCTGCGTGAGGCCCAGCGTTCTACGCCTTGCTGCCAGGCCATTGCCGTGAATCGCCATCGCGGGTGCTCCCGGTTCGCCTGCCATGTGACGGAGTTGCGTTGTCGTTGTCCCAGGCGGGGCCCGGGAGTGACGCAGGGGTGCCACATCAGTGCGTCCATTGTGCTCTGGGCCGCAGCCTCTGTGGGCGGTTCCGTGGAACCCCGACGCACCCGTCAGGAAGGTTCCACCCTTCATGTCGTCCCCCATGCCTCCGCCGATGTCCGCCTCCTTCCACGTCCCGCCTAGTCGCGGAGCCGTATCCGTCGCCCGGCGCCATGTGGTCGCACTCGTCCGCGATTGGCGACTGCCGCTCGCCGAAGACACGGTCGAAACGCTGGAGCTGCTGGCCAGTGAGGTCATCACCAACGCTGTGCTGCACACGAGCGGATGCTGTCACGTCACGGTGGCCTGGGACGGCAATCACGTTCGACTGGAGGCCGAGGACACGGGCGCCGGCCATCCGGCGCGACGAGTGCCCGGGCCCGGGCACGCCTCGGGCGAGGGCGGACGCGGACTGCACCTGGTCGACGCGCTCGCCTGTACCTGGGGCTCGCGTCCGTCCACTGTCGGAAAGGTCGTCTGGTTCGAGGTCGGCGACCGGTCGTCGGCCGACAACACGCGTCCTGACATCGACACGCGTGAGCGTGCGGAGTCAGGCCCGGTGCGTCCGGCCCGGAGCCACAGGCCCCGTTCGGCCGGAGGCACCGCGCGGAGCGGACCGCCGCTCCGCATCCGTTGAGCAAAACCCACGTAAGGAGAAACCGATATGCCCGATCACGACAAGCAGTCCGGAGACCCCGGGCACAGGCACACGGGCGACGGACTGCTGATCGCCCGGCGCCGGATCGCCGCCGTCCGTTCGCGGGCCGAGCAGCCCTCGGACGGCGGGTCCACCGGCCGGTCCGACGGCAACGACTGAGAAGGGCCGTCACCGATGACCACCGCCGTACCTCCGGTGGTCGCGCACCTGGGCGAGGACTTCCTCGCCCAGGTGTACGGCCGCACCTACCGGCACTTCCCCGGCAGCCCCGACCGCTTCGGCGGCCTGCTCGGCTGGGGAGACCTCAACTCCCTGCTCACCCACCACCGGCTCGAACCGCCCCGCCTTCGCTTGTCGAGGGACGGCGAGCCGCTCCCCCAGCACGCGTACACCGTGCCCGTGACCACGCGGCGAAACACGGTGTGGCACCGGCTCAAGCCCGCCGAACTGCACTGCCACCTCGCCGAGGGCGCCACGCTGGTCCTGGACGCCGTGGACGAGCTGCACCCGCGCGTGGGCAGCCTCGCCCAAGATCTGGAGCGTCATCTGCGCACCGGAGTCCAGGTCAACGCGTATGCGTCCTGGACGCCCGAGGAGGGCTTCGGGGTCCACTGGGACGACCACGACGTGCTGGTTCTCCAGCTCGACGGTGCCAAGCGCTGGCGCATCTACGGGCCCACGCGGCCGGCACCTCTGCACCGGGACACCGACGTCCCCGAGCCGCCACCGGATGAGCCGCTCGCCGAACTGGTCCTGAGCGCCGGGGACATGCTCTACCTGCCGCGCGGGTGGTGGCATGCCGTCGCCGCTTCCGAAGGCGTCCGCTCCCTCCATCTCACCTGCGGCATGCAGCCCACGACCGGTGCCGACCTTCTGCAGTGGCTGGCGGAAGACCTACGCCGTGACGAGACCGTGCGCAGCGACCTGCCGCGCTTCGGCAGCGAGGAGGAGAGGGCGGACTTCGTCCGGACGCTGGGCGATCTCGTGACAAAGCGGTTCGAGGACGGGGAACTGGTCGACCACTTCCTCGCCATGCGCGATGCCACTGACAGGGCCCGGCTCGCGCCGTCGCTGCCGTACGTCGAAGGCGTGCCTCCGGATCCGGCTCTGTCCGTGCGACTTCTGTCGCCGAGGGCACGGGTCCGCGCCGACGCGGAGGGCCGGGCGATCCTGGCGGCGGGTGGTGAGGAGTGGACCCTCTCCGCTGAAGCGGCGCCGCTGCTCGACCTGCTCCTGCAAGGTGGCCGCCATCGCCTGGACGCCCTCGCCCAAGCAGCCGGTCTCCGTATCGGACAGGTGGCGCTGCTTGTGTCCGAGTTGGTGGAGGGCGAGGTCGCGGCCGTGCAGGAGGCCGAGTGAACGCGCGGCTGGCGGTGGGGACGTACCGGTGCCAGGACGTGGCCCGGGCCGTCTCCGCCGCCCTGCTCTCGGGTGCGACCTGGGTCGATACCGCGCCGAACTACGCGGCCGGTACAGCCGAGGCAGCCGTACGGTCGGTGGTCGACGGGCGGGACGACATCCGCGTCTCGACCAAGGTGGGATTCGTGCCCGGACCGGAGCGGCAGGCAGCCCGGGACGCCGGTGTGCTGCAAGGCGGCCGGGCTCATTGCCTGGCTCGCCAGTACGTGGCCTGGCAGGTCGCGCGAAGCCGTCTTCGCCTCGGGCGCGCACCGGACCTGGTCTTCGTCCATAACCCCGAACACGGCCACACGGACCGGGCCACCGTCGGGCGAACGTTGGCCGAGGCATTCGAAGCGCTCGAGTACGCGGCCACTTCCGGTCGCATCGGAGGCTACGGAGTCGCGACCTGGTCGGGATTGTCGAGTGGCCTGTTCACCACAGCCGAGCTCTTGGCGCTGGCGCAGACGGTCGGTGGTCCACGCCATCACTTCCGAGCCGTCCAGTTCCCCGTGTCCCTCGTCCGACTGGGTCCAGTGGCGGACGCGCTCGGGGAGCACGGGGCACTGGTGGAGGCGCGTGAGGCGGGTCTCGATGTCTTCGCCTCCGCACCCCTCGCCGGTGGCGCGGTCATCGAGGCGATGACGGAGGGGCTCGTGCGGCTCATCGAGCCCGCCGCCTCACCGGCCCAAGCCGCACTTCTGATCGCCCTGTCGGCCCCAGGGGTGACACACGTCCTCCTGTCGGCGAGCACCCCGGCACACTGGGCCGACGCGTCCGGCGCCGCTGCCCGGAAGCCGTTGTCGAGGGAGCGTCTGCGGAGGGTCGTCGATGTCCTGGGAACCTGAGGACGACGCCGAGGTCGTTGCCGGTATGCGGGCCGCTCGGGCCGCGGCGTTCGGCCGGCTCGGGGTGGTCCCCGACATGGGAGGGACCGAGGCGTGGGGGTGGCGGGGGCGGACCCTGGGTGGTCCTGTCAGCGGGCCGCTCGGGAGCGGGTGGCTGCGCGTCGTCCGCAGCCCCGCGGACAAGGCGGGCGGGAAGTGGTGGAGCGGGCCGGAGGATGCCGAGCGGCTGGTGCCGCGGGAGGTGCCTCGGCCGAGGCTGCGGTTGGTGCAGAGGTGGGTGGAGGGAGAGGACGCGTATGCCGCCGAGTTGTACGAGCGTGTCGACGGTGGGGTGCTGTCGTCCACGCCCGTTCTCACGGCCGCCGTGAGCCCGGGGGAGGGCTGGTGGGGTGCGCTTCGCGGCGCGCTCGGGCGCCTCTCCGTCGTCCCCACCGGGCGGGTTGCCGTGCGGCAGGCGTACCTGGACCGGGCCATGCCGCGCTACCTCGGCTTCCTCGACCGCCCTGTGTCCACAGTGCCGCCCGCCTGGTCCACGGCCCATGGCGACCTGCACTGGGCCAACCTGACCGGCCCCCGGCTCGGCGTACTCGACTGGGAGGGCTGGGGCACCGCCCCGGCGGGCTACGACGCCGCCCTGCTGCACGCCTACAGCCTGGCCGTGCCGGAGACCGCCGCCCGCGTCCGGCGGGAGCTGTCCGAGGTGCTCGACAGTCCCGCCGGACGGTTCGCGGAGCTGGTCGTGATCACCGAGCTTCTGCAGAGCGCGGAACGTGGCGACCATCCCGCCCTGGTTCCCGCGCTGCGGCGGCGGGCCGTCGAGTGCCGGGCCTGACGCGTCGTAGGGCCGTGGTGCTGCCCATTCCGTACGGGCGGGGTCAGTTCCACGGTTCCTCGTCGGGGTCCTCGCCCAGCAGTTGTGCCGCGGCCGTGCAGAGGGCTCGGCCGTGGAGTTGGTTGCTGCCCCACGCCGGGCCCCATGCGGCGGACGCCGCCTGGGCGACGGCGCGCCAGGAGTGGTCCTCGTCGCGGCGCCATCGGCGGATCCGGCAGGCCATCTCCCGGGTGATCGTCACGGTGTCGTGGGGCATGTGCGCGGCCGTCCTAGCGCACCACCCGGTGGCGGAGGTACACCACGCGGGAGGCGAAGGTGCGGGTCTCGACGAGGGTGAGGTCGACCCGGCGGTCCGCCCGTGGGAAGAACGGCGTGCCGCCGCCGAGCAGGACCGGGTAGACCATCGCGCGGTACTCGTCGATCAGGTCGGCGGCAGCCGCCTCGGCGGCGAGGGTCGCGCCGCCGATGGCGATCTCGCCGTCGCCCGGTTCGGCGCGCAGGCGGGCGATCTCCTCCGTCACGGTGCCGGTGGCCAGGCGGGCCGCCGCGCCCCGCACCGACGTCAGCGTGGTGGAGAAGACCACCTTGGGGAGCGGCTTCCACAGCTCCGTCCACTCGCGGTCGGCGGCGTCGAGGGAGGCGTCCTGGTCGGCGGTCTCCCAGTACAGCATCGTCTCGTAGAGGCGGCGGCCCATCAGGTGGACGTCGACGCCCCGGATCTCGTCGGTCCAGTAGCGGAAGACCTCCGGGTCGGGGGCCGTCCAGTCGATGCCTCCGCCGGGGTCGACGACGTAGCCGTCGAGGGAGGTGCTCATCGAGTAGGTCACGCTGCGCATCGCCTGGTCCTCCTCAGTGCGGGTCTGCCCTGAGTCGTACCAGGCGGCGCGGCCTCACGTGGCGGATTCCAGGGCGGCTCGCCACACCGGGCTGTCGACGTAGTGGTTGTCGTAGTGGTCCGCCGAGGCGGCGATCTCCGCCGGGTCGGCCTCGCCCCGCATCACCCGCCCGAGCAGGCGCAGGTAGTCGAAGCGGCCCATGCCGGGCGTGAAGACGAAGAGCACGTCCGCCTCGTGGCCGGGCGCCGCGGCGAAGGCGTGCGGGGTGTGCGGCGGCACGGCCAGGAAGTCGCCCGCGCCGAGGACGGTGACCTCCTCGCCCACCAGCACCCGGAGGGACCCGCTGATCACGAAGAACAGCTCCGTCGCCGAGGTGTGGAAGTGGGCCGGGGCTCCCACCGCGCCCTCGGCGAACGTCGACCGGTAGCTGGTGAAGCCGGCCGAGTCGGCGAGCAGGGTCATCGTGCTGCTGGGGTCGGCGCAGGTCTCGGCCTCGGCGTGGCGGGTCAGCAGGGGGCTGGTGGCGGGCTGGGAGGAGGCGGTCATGGGAGAGGTCCTTTCCGGGTGGTGTCAGGCGCTGAAGACGGCGGCGGGGTCGCCGGCGTACCAGGCGTTGTCGATGCGCAGGCGCCGGATCACCCAGCGGTGGCCGGCGCGGACCAGATCGACGTCGTAGGGGTTCTTCAGGAGGGCGAAGGTGCCGCGGTCGGCGGTCAGGAGGTGCTGGGCCTCCACCAGCGCGGTCAGCCGGGCGGTGTCGCCGGCGAGGGCGACGCGCGCGTTGGTGACCTGGTGGGTGGTGTCCACCCGCCCGGTGAACAGGCCGAGGATCGTGGTGACGATCGTGTCCCGCCCGACCATCAGCGGCGGCCGGCCTCCCCACTTCGCGGCGGCCGGGGCGAAGTCCAGCTCGGCGTCGGCCGCGAACGCGGAGGCGAAGAGCGCCGGGTCCTTGAGGTCCTGGCCGAGGCCGAACCGGTACAGCGCGTCGAGGACCTCGGCGCGGTCGCGCAGCTCGGCGACCGTGGCCGCCGGGTCGGCGACCGGGGCGGTCAGGGCGCGGTCTTCCGTCACGTACGTCACGGTGCTCCTCGGTTCCCTTCAGAGGTGAGTGGATCAGCTGTCTCCAGCCTCGCCGGGCGCGACCGGCCGATCAACGCCGATCTGTGCAAGGATCCTGAAGTCAGGGTTAACGATGCGGGGGGGGGGACGGGCGATGCTGGAGCGGCACGAGCTGGAAGCCTTCCTCACCCTGGCCGAGGAGCTGCACTTCGGCCGGACCGCCGAGCGCCTGCACCTCTCCACGGCCCGGGTCAGCCAGACCATCGCGAAGCTCGAACGGCGGGTCGGCGTCCCCCTGTTCCACCGCACCAGCCGCCGCGTCGAGCTGTCGCCGGTGGGCGCGCAGCTGGCGGAGGACCTGCGGCCGGCCTGGGCGCTGGTCACCTCCGCGGTGGAGCGGGCGATCGACGCCGGCCGCGGTCGCACCGGCACCCTGCGCGTCGCGTTCGTCGGCGCCGCGGGCGGGCAACTGCTCTCCGGCGCGGCGGAGTTGTTCCACGGACGTGAGCCCGGGTGCGCGGTGGAGCTGCGCGAGGCACAGCTCGCGGAGGTCTTCCCCTGGCTCCGCGACGGCGAGGTCGACACCGCGCTGGTCCACCATCCCGCCGGCGAACCGGGCCTGGCCTTCGGGCCGGTGCTGGTGCGCGAGTCCCGCATGCTGGCCGTTCCGGTGGGCCACCCCTTCGCCCGCCAAGAGTCGGTCTCCATGGAGGACCTGGCCCGGGTGACGCTCCTGCGGCTGCCGGAGAACGTCCCCGACGCGCTCCGGCGGGACTGCGCACCGTCCACCACACCGGCCGGCCGCCCGATCGGACACGGCCCCGCGGGCGCGACGTTCAACGAGGTCCTCACCCGCGTCGGCGCCGGCCAGGGCTGCTTCACCGTCGGCGCGCAGGTGCGGCGCTACTACGCCCGACCCGACGTCGCCTTCGTGCTGCTCCGCGACGCACCCCCGCTGCAGTGGGCGCTGTACTGGCGCGCCGACGCCGCGACGGCCCGCGTCCGCGCCTTCAGCGACTGCGCCTCGGCGCTGGTGGGCGGTTAGACCAAACCCACCCGGCGCTTGCCGCCGCGCAGTTCGCGCGCCGTGTCCAGGAAGCGCGGGAGCACCCGAATCTCCGGGTACGGCGCGCTCACTTGGCGATCTCCCAGATGTGGCCGCCCGGGTCGCGGAAGCTGGCGGTGCGGATGCCCCAGGGGCGGTCCATCGGGCCGTTCAGCAGCGTCACGCCGCGGGCGGTCAGCTCCTCGCACATCGCGTCCACGTCGTCCACGGGCAGCGTGAGCTGCAGGCGGGAGCCGGCGTCCGGGGCGGCCACGGGGGCGGGGGCGATGAGGGCGGGGGCCTCCGTGGAGCTGAGCAGGTTGATGACGGTGCCGCCGAAGCCGAACACCGCCGAGTTCGCGTCCTCGAAGGCCACCGGCAGTCCGAACACGTCCTGGTAGAACCGCTTGGTGGCGGGCAGGTCCTCCACGAAGAGGGTGATGGCGCTGATCGCGCCCGGCCACGGGGTCTCGCTCGTCGGGTGGGTCACGGGGATCAGGATCTACGAGCCGACGCCCCGTTGGACAGCCCCGCGAGCCCCGCCCTTCCAGAAGCATCTCCGTTGGGCAACGAACGGGCACACCGGTACCGTCCGCCCCTCCCACGGCATAGAGTGCACCGCACACGCACTTCTGAACGCGTTCAAGAACGCGCCGGGGGGCGTAACGGGGACATTCCGGGGAGGGAACTGCCATGGGCAGGGGGGTCAAGGCCGCCGTCATCGGCGGCGTGTGCGCCGTGATGCTGGGCGGCGCCGGGTACGGAGCGTACAACGTTGTGTCGGCGCTCGACGGCTCGGGACCGGCCGGAGCGGGCGAGAAGAGCGGGCCGCCCGACGCGGACGAGGTGAAGGAGACCGCGGAGGACTTCTTCACGGCCTGGGAGAAGGGCGACGCCACCGCCGCCGCCCAGCTCACCGACAACGCCGCCGTCGCCCGGACCCTGCTCGCCGGCTACCGCGACGACGCCCACATCACCGACGTCTCCATCACGCCGGGGCAGACCCGCCCGGACGGGGTGAGCGTGCCGTTCACGGTGAAGGCCAAGGTGTCGTACGACGGGGCGAGCAAGCCGCTCTCCTACGACAGCACCCTCACCGTCGTCCGCGGCGCGACCACCGGACGCGCCCTGGTCGACTGGGACCCCGCCGTCGTCCATCCGCAGCTCAAGGCCGGTGACAGCCTGGTGACCGGCGAGGCCGCCTCTCCGGCCGTGCGCGCCGTCGACCGCGACGGCAAGACGCTGTCCGTGAAGGCGTATCCCTCGCTCGGCACCGTCCTCGACCAGCTGCGCGCCAAGTACGGCGACAAGGCCGGCGGCACCCCCGGCGTCGAGCTGGCGATCCGGCACACGGTGGACGGCGCGCCCGACACCTCGCTGCTCACCGTCAGCGAGGGCAGGCCCGGCGCCCTGCGCACCACGCTCAGCGCGAGCGTCCAGGCGGCGGCCGAGAAGGCCGTGCGGCGCTACGACAAGTCCTCCGTGGTCGCCGTGAAGCCGAGCACCGGCGAGGTGCTGGCCGTGGCGAACAACCCGGCGAGCGGCTTCGACGCCGCCTTCCAGGGCAAGGTCGCCCCCGGTTCGACCATGAAGGTCATCACGGCCGCCATGCTCATCGACAACGGCGTGACCAGCATGAACGGGCCCGCGCCCTGTGACGACGAGGCCGTGTGGCAGAGCCAGACCTTCCACAACCTCACCAACATGAAGCCCGACCCGGGCGCCACGCTCGCCGACAGCTTCGCGCGGTCCTGCAACACCGCCTTCATCAAGCTCATCGACGAGAAACCGCTGAGCGACGCCTCCCTCACCGAGGAGGCCCAGGAGCGCTTCGGGCTCGGCCGGAACAACTGGAAGACCGGCATCGTCTCCGCCGACGGCTCGGTGCCCGCCGTGGCGGGCCCGGACCGCGCCGCGAACGCCATCGGCCAGGGCCAGGTCCAGATGAACCCGCTGAACATGGCCTCCGTGACGGCCACCGCCATCACCGGCACCTTCCGCCAGCCCTACCTCGTCTCCCCGAAGCTGGACGACCGCGAACTCGCCACCGCCAAGGGGCTCCCGCCGGGCACCGCCGCCCAGCTGAAGCAGATGATGCGGCGCACCGCCACGCAGGGCACCGCGGCCCCCGCCATGTCCGGGCTCACGGGGGACATCGGCGCCAAGACGGGGTCGGCGGAGGTCGACGGGCAAGCCGTGTCCGACAGTTGGTTCACGGGCTTCCGGAACGACGTCGCCGCGGCGGCCATGACCCTGGAAGGCGGCCACGGCAGCGACGCGGCCGGCCCGATCGTGGTCGACGTGCTGCGCGCGGGGGGCTGACCGGCGTAGGGCGGGACGGCACGACTCCAGGCTTGTCCCGTCGTTCACATGACAGGGCGGGGCGGGGGCGCCATGCCCGACAGGGCACAGCACAGGCACGGCACAGGGCAGCGGAAGAGACGGGAAGCGCAGTGGGCAGCAGGAGGGCCGCCGGGGGGCGGCGGAAGAAGGCATCCGCCGCGGTCGTCGGCACGGTGGCCGCCGTCGTCGTGGCCGGGGCCGGGTTCGGCGCCTGGGCGCTGTACGACGGCGGGGGCGACGACGGCACGGGGCGGGGCGGCAGCGCGGCGCCGGAGAAGAGGGCGAAGACCGGCCCGGTGACGGCCGCCGAGGTCACCGCCACCGCGCAGCGGTTCCTCACCGCCTGGCAGCGCGGCGACGTACCCGCCGCTGCCGCCGCCACCGACGACCCGGAAGCCGCCACCGCGCTGCTCACCGGCTACGCCAAGGACGCCCGCGTCAAGGCCCCCGTCCTCACGCCCGGAGCCCCCGTCGGCGCCAAGGTGCCGTTCGCCGTCAAGGCGACCGTGACGTGGAAGGACACGGCCAAGCCGCTCGCCTACGACAGCGCGCTCACCGTCGTGCGCCGCGCCGGCGACGGCGAGCCCCGCGTCGACTGGCACGCGGCCGTGGTCCACCCCGCGCTGCGCGACGGCGACAAGCTGGTGACCGGCGAGTCCGGCACCCCGCCGGTCAAGGCCCTGGACCGGTCGGGCGGCGAGATCACCGCCGCGAAGTACCCCTCCCTCGGCACCGTCCTGGACGGGCTGCGCGCGAAGTACGGCAAGAAGGCCGGCGGGGCGGCGGGCATCGAGCTGCGCGTCGTGCGCCACGAGGAGGGCGGGGACGACGACGGCAAGGGGGCCAAGGGCGGCGAGGCGGGCGAGGCCGCCGACAAGACGCTGCTCGAACTGCGGCCCGGCACCCCGGGCACCGTGAAGACCACCCTCGACCCGGCCCTCCAGGCCGCCGCCGAGGAGCAGGTCGAGGGCAAGGCCGACGCCTCCGTCGTACTGCTGCGCGCCTCCACCGGCGAGATCCTCGCCATCGCCAACGGCGGCCACGGCTTCAACACCGCCTTCCAGGGCTCGCTGGCCCCCGGCTCCACGATGAAGGTCGTCACCTCCTCGCTGCTGATCGAGAAGAAGCTGGCCTCGATCGACAAGCCGCACCCGTGCCCGAAGTACGTGAGCTACGGCGGCTGGAAGTTCCAGAACGACGACAAGTTCGAGATCAAGGACGGCACCTTCCTGGCCAGCTTCGCCCGCTCCTGCAACACCGCCTTCATCAGCCAGGCCGGCAAGCTGAAGGACGACGACCTGACCCGGCAGGCCCAGCAGGTCTTCGGCCTGGGCCGGGACGACTGGGCGATCGGCGTGCCGTCCTTCGACGGCGCCGTGCCCGTGCAGAGCGCCGCGCAGAAGGCGGCATCCCTCATCGGGCAGGGCGGGGTGCGGATGAACCCGCTGAACATGGCGTCCGTCGCGGCGACCGTGAAGACGGGCACCTTCCACCAGCCCTATCTGGTCTCGCCGAAGGTGGACGGCCGCGCGCTCGCCACCGCCTCCCGGGCGATGTCCCCGGCCACCCTGTCCCAGCTGCGCCGGCTGATGGCGTACACGGCGGCCTCCGGCACGGCGGCCGAGGCGATGGCCGGGGTCGGCGGCGACGTGGGCGCGAAGACCGGCTCGGCGGAGGTCGACGGCCAGGACAAGCCCAACGGCTGGTTCACGGCGTACCGGGACGACCTCGCGTCCGCCGGCGTCGTCCAGCGCGGCGGCCACGGCGGCGACACGGCGGGCCCGATCGTGGCGGCACTGCTGAAGCGCGGCTAGCCGCTCACCAGCCGGGAGTCCTCCACCGGCGCGGGCCGGGAGTCGTCGACCGGCGCCGTCGCGGGCCGGTCCGTCGTCGCCGCCAGGTAGGTCTGGCGCAGGAACCGCATCAGCGCCCGCGTGTCGAACTGCACCACCGAGCAGCCCTCCGCCCCGTGGAACTCGACCACCGCCTGCACCCGGCCGCAGGGCCACACCCGCACCTCGCCGGTGCCGGCGGGGGCACGCAGGCCCTGTTCGAGGAGGGCGCGGGAGAAGGTCCACTCGCGTCCCCGGGCGGGCAGTTCGAGGCTGACCGCGCGGGGGTCGGCGTCGGGGTCGTAGCGCAGGGCGACGGGTGTCGCGCCGCCGTCGACATCGCCGGGGCGGTCGGTGTCCGTGAGGATGTGCACTCTCGCGTACTGCTCGACCACGGACATCGGAACGCCCCTCACGCTGTGTCGACCGGCCAGGGCCTCTCGGGTCCCCCGCTCGGCGGGAACCCCACCTCCACTGTCCCATATGTGCGCCATGTCACCCTCCTGAGCGGCCACCCGGGCGGGGGCACCGAGATGACCATGCGATGACGACCTCCTCGCTCTTGCAAGCCCTTCGCAACAACCCCCTATCATCGATGGGTGCACGTACCTGACGGATTCATCAACGCCCCGACCTCCGCCGTGACCGGCGTCGTCGCCGCCGGCGCCATCGCGGTGAGCCTGCGCGGCGCGCGCCGCGAGCTGGACGAGCGGACCGCGCCCCTCGCGGGCCTGGTCGCGGCGTTCATCTTCGCCGTGCAGATGCTGAACTTCCCCGTCGCGGCGGGGACCAGCGGCCATCTGCTCGGCGGGGCGCTGGCGGCGATACTCGTCGGCCCCTTCACCGGGGTCCTCTGCGTCTCCGTCGTCCTGCTGATGCAGGGCATCCTCTTCGCGGACGGCGGCCTGACCGCGCTCGGCGTGAACATCACCGACATGGCGATCGTCACGACCGTCGTCGCCTACGCCCTCTTCCGGGGGCTGGTGAAGGTGCTCCCGCGAGGCCGCCGCACCGTCACCGTGGCCTCCTTCGTCGCCGCGCTGATCTCCGTGCCGGCCGCCGCCGTCGCCTTCACCCTCATGTACTGGATCGGCGGCACGACCGACGTCTCCATCGGCAAGGTCGCCAGCGCCATGATCGGCGTGCACGTGCTGATCGGCATCGGCGAGGCGGTGATCACCGCGCTGACGGTCGGCGCGGTCATCGCCGTACGCCCGGACCTCGTGTACGGCGCCCGGGGCCTGCGCCAGAAGCTCCAGCTGCGGGTCGACGGCGAGCTGGTCGACGCGCCCGACGCCGAGCCGACGCCCGCCCCGGTGGCCGCCCGTTCCCACCGCAAGGTGTGGATCACCGGCCTGGTCACCTCCCTCGTCCTCGCCGGCTTCGTCAGCTTCTACGCCTCCGCCAACCCGGACGGCCTGGAGAAGGTCGCCACGGACAAGGGCATCGACAAGAAGGCCAAGGAGCACGCCAGCTCCGACTCCCCGCTCGCCGACTACGGCGTCTCCGACATCACGAACGCCCGCCTCTCCGGCGGCCTGGCCGGGGTGATCGGCGTCGGCGTCACGATCGTCGCGGGCAGCGCGGTCTTCTGGGGCGTGCGCAGGCGCCGCGCCGACGACACCTCCCCCACGAGCACCACCGTGCCCGGCGACCTGCCGCCGGCCGCGCACAGCACGAAGGACTGACATGGGCGCCGGCCACGCGCACCGGCTCTACCGGCACGGGCACTCCCCCGTGCACGCACTGCCGCCGCACACCAAGCTCGCCGCCGCCTTCGCCTTCGTGGTCGTCGTGGTGTCCACCCCGCGCGAGGCGATGTGGGCCTTCGGGCTCTACGCGCTGCTGCTCGCGGCGGTGGCGTACGCGGCCCGCGTCCCGGCCGGCTTCCTGCTGAAGCGGCTGCTGATCGAGGTGCCGTTCGTGGCGTTCGCCGTGCTGATGCCCTTCGTGGCGGAGGGCGAGCGGGTGGACGTCCTGGGGATGTCGCTGAGCGTCAACGGCCTGTGGGGCGCCTGGAACGTGCTGGCCAAGGGCACGCTGGGCGTCGCCGCCTCGGTGCTGCTGGCCTCCACCACGGAGCTGCGCGAGCTGCTCCTCGGGCTCCAGCGGCTCAAGCTGCCGCCGCTCCTCGTCCAGATCGCCTCCTTCATGATCCGCTACGGCGACGTCATCGGCGACGAGATGCGGCGGATGCGGATCGCCCGGGAGTCGCGCGGCTTCGAGGCGAAGGGCGTGCGGCACTGGGGGGTGCTCGCCAAGTCGGCCGGCGCGCTCTTCATCCGCTCCTACGAGCGCGGCGAGCGCGTCCACCTGGCCATGGTCAGCCGGGGCTACGCCGGGTCGATGCCGGTGATCGACGAGGTCACCGCGGACCGGGCGCAGTGGGCGCACGCGCTGGCCCTCCCCGTCGCCGCGCTCGCGGTGTGTCTGCTGGGATGGACCCTGTGACCCCTGTGCCTGCATCTCTCGACGTCTCCGGCCTCGCCTTCGCCTACCCCGACGGGCACCAGGCCCTCTTCGGCGTCGACTTCTCCGTGGCGCGCGGCGAGCGGGTCGCGCTGCTCGGGCCGAACGGCGCCGGGAAGACGACCCTCGTCCTGCACCTGAACGGCATCCTGGGCGGCGGCACCGGCACGGTCACCGTGGCCGGGCTGCCGGTGGACAAGCGGAACATGGCGGAGATCAGGCGCCGGGTCGGCATCGTCTTCCAGGACCCCGACGACCAGCTCTTCATGCCGACGGTCCGCGAGGACGTGGCCTTCGGCCCGGCGGCGGCTGGGGTGAAGGGCGCGGAGCTGGAGGCCCGGGTGGACCGGGCACTGTCCCTGGTCGGCATGGCGGAGTTCAAGGACCGCCCCCCGCACCACCTCTCCTTCGGCCAGCGGCGCCGGGTGGCCGTCGCCACCGTCCTCGCCATGGAGCCCGAGATCCTCGTCCTGGACGAGCCGTCCTCCAACCTCGACCCGGCCTCCCGCCGCGAGCTGGCCGACATCCTGCGCTCGCTGGACGTGACGGTGCTGATGGTCACCCACGACCTGCCCTACGCCCTGGAGCTGTGCTCCCGCGCCCTCATCCTCAGCGACGGCGTGATCGCGGCGGACGGCCCGACCGGCGCCCTGCTCTCCGACGACGCGCTGATGCGCGCGCACCGCCTGGAACTGCCCTTCGGCTTCGACCCGCGCTCGGTGGCGACGGGCGGCTGAGGAATCGCAGGCGGGGGATGGCTGTTGCACCCACTGTCGTAGGCGGAGGCGAAGGGTGGACGGCGTGGACGGCGTGGACGTGCGGGGCACGGTGGCGGGGGGCTTCGAGCCGGTCAGGGACGCGTTCGTCCGCAACTTCGGCGCGCTGGGCGACCGGGGCGCGGCGGTCGCCGTCTACCGGGACGGCCGCAAGGTCGTGGACCTGTGGGCCGGCACGAAGGACGTCGACGGCACCGAGCCCTGGCAGCGGGGCACCGCGCAGGTCGTCCGCTCGGCGACGAAGGGCGTGGCGGCGGCCGTACCGCTGCTGCTGCACCAGCGCGGGGAGCTGGACCTGGACGCGCCGGTCGGCGAGTACTGGCCGGAGTTCAAGGCGCAGATCTCGGTACGGCACATCCTGAACCACCGGGCCGGCCTCCCGGCCCTGGACCTCCCCCTCACCCCGGCCGAGGCGCTGGACCCTCTGCGCGGCCCGGAGGCGGTCGCCGCGCAGGCCCCCGCCTGGGAGCCGGGCACGGACCACGGCTACCACGCGCTGACGTACGGCTGGCTGGTGGACGGCCTGGTCCGCAGGGTGACGGGGCGCGGCACGGGTGAGTGGCTGGCGGACGAGGTCGCGGACCCCCTGGGCCTGGACCTGTGGCTGGGCCTGCCGCCGTCGGCCGCCGACCGGGCGGGCCGCGTCGGCCCCCTCCCGGAACCGGAGCCCTCCGCGTCCTCCGGCCCGCGACTGCGCCCCAAGCGCGCGGTGACGGCGGCCTACGAGGACCCCGCCTCCCTCACCCGCCGCGCCTTCGCCGCGATCACGCCGTTCCCGGACCAGAACGACCCGGCGTACCGGGCCCTCGCCATGCCGGCCACCAACGGCGTCACCACGGCGGAGGGCCTGGCCCGCTTCTACGCGTCCCTGATCGACCACGTGGACGGCGTACGCCTCTTCACCCCTCGGACGGTGGCCCGCGCCCGCGCCGAGGAGTCCGCGGGGCCCGACCGCGTCTTGGTCGTCGGCACCCGCTTCGGCCTCGGCTACATGCTGCACGGCAGCGCGTCCCCGCTGCTCTCCCCCGCCTCCTTCGGCCACCCGGGCCGGGGCGGCGCGCTGGGCTTCGCCGACCCGGAGGAGGGCGTCGCCTTCGGCTACGTCACGAACGGCTTCCGCAAGACGGTGACGGCGGACCCGAGGGCGCAGGCGCTGATACGGACGGTACGGGCCGCGCTCTGAGCGGGCGCCGGGTCACACGTGGATGGGGTGCGAGGCGCGCCCCGAGTCGGCGTCGATCTCGTCGTGCGCCTTGCTGAGCAACCGCATCGCCAGCTCGTTCAGCGCCCGCGCCCCCGCGACCTCCTCGCCCACCCGGGGCTGCGCGGAGTCGACGTCGTGCCGGCTGGCGTGGCCCTGCGCGCGGATCTCGGTGCCGTCGGGGAGCCGGACCATGGCGGCGGCGCGGGTGTGCCGGTCGTCCTCCATGAATTCCATCTCGACGTGCCATCCCACAGCGGTGTGCATCATGCCGATCACCTCCGGAATACCTTCTTCCAGGGTAGGGCTGCCGATCTCCGGGTGTTATCTTCACACCGCCACCGGAGGTCCCCTGTGAGGTCCCAGGCAGAGCCTCATGGGAGTCGCGATGCGTTTCACCACCGCCCTGCGGAGCAGCAGTGTGCGCTGGGCAGGCCCCCTGGTCCTGCTCATGGCGGCCCTTTACTACGTCACGGGGGAAACCGCCGAGCCCGGCACGTATCACCACTGGGCCCCGTCAATAGTCTCGGCTCCGCTGATGGTCCTCTACGCCCTCGCCTACGCCGCCGCCGCCGCGCTCGGCGTCTGGGAGAGCGGGCGGCTGCGAAAAGCGCGCGTCTGGGAGATCCCGCCTTCCCGCAGCCGCTACCTGGTCGCGGCGAACCTGCTGCTGCCCGTGGTCCTGCTGTGCTGGCTCGTGCTGCTGGTGCCGCCGGCCGTCTCCCTGGCGCGCAGCGGTACGGCGCCCACGCTCGACTCCCTGCGGCTGCCGGCGGCCGGGATGCTGATCGTGGTCGCGCACGCGATCGCCGGGTTCGCCCTCGGCTCGTTCCTGCCCCGGCTGATCGCCACCCCGGTGGTGGCGGTCGCCGACTGGGTCGCGGTCGCCTTCACCCGGACCGTCCAGCCCTACTGGCCGCGCCACGTGTCCGGGCAGTTCTCCGACGTCGGCTACGGCGAGGTGCCGCGGCTGGTGACCGTCGCCGCGCCGGTCCTGCTGGCGGGTGGCGTCGCGGCCGGACTGGCGCTGCTCTGGGCGCCGTTCGGCCCCCGGCTGCTGCGCGCCCCGGTCGCGCTCGCGGTCGCGGCGGCCGGTGTCCTCGGCGCCCAGCACCTCGCGCGGGACTGGTCGCACACGCCGCCCACGGCCACCGGCCGGGCGCCCGTGGACTGCACCGGTGAGCACCCGCGGGTGTGCCTGCCGCGCGTGGCGTCGGGGCGGCTGGACCGGGTCCAGCGCGAGGCCGCCGAGGCGCTGAGCACCCTGCGGGCCGCCGGCGCGCCCGGCGCCGCCCCCGAGAGCATCGTCGACGTGCTGGCCGGGCCCGCCGAGGCGGGCGGCGGCGACGGCCGGGTGTGGCGGCTGAGCCTGATGTCGGCGGACCGGCCGCACGAGGCCGGCTACCAAGTCATGGTGAGGGCTCTGGAGTTCCGCTGCGCGCACGTCCCGACGGCGCGGGCGCACTCCGTCTGGCTGTGGGGCGCCACCCGCACCGGCCAGCTCGACATGTACCGGGAGGGCCGCGAGCGCGAGGGCGCCACCGCCGAGAGCACGCGGCTGGAGAGCCGGGTGAGGGCCGAGATCCGCGACGTCCTCGCCAAGTCGCCCGCTGCTCAGCGGAACTGGCTCCGCAGCACTCTCAACTCCTGTGCCGGGAGCCCGGCGTGAGGTGGTGGCTCGGCGCTCGTCGCACGCGGCTCATGCTGCCCCTGGCGCTGGCCGCCTTCCTGCTCCCGCTGCTCGCGGTGCAGCACACCCGGGTGGTGCTGCCCTCGCTCATCGGCTCGCCGCGGGTCGCGCTGACCCTCTTCGTCCCCGTGCCGTTCGTCGCCTGCCTCATGCACGCCCTGGAGTCCAGGGTCCCCGCGCCGGAGGACTCCGGGGTGCGGCCGGTGGGCCGGTACGACGCCGCCCTGGTCACCGCGGCGGCCACTGCGGCCCTGTGCTGCGCCCTGCTGACCGCCGCCCTGGGCGGCACGCAGGAGGCCGCTGCGGCGGGCCGCAACGTGCTCTTCCTGACCGGCCTGATGCTCCTCGGGCACGCCGCCTTCGGCGCCTCCGCGGTCCTGGTCCCGGTGGCCTGGCTGGTCCTGGTGGTCGGCGTCGGCTTCCGCGGCCCGGTGCCGCGGCCGTGGACGGTCGTACCGCACTCCGCCCACGACCTCCCGGCGGCCCTCGCCGCCCTGCTGGTGTACGCCGCAGGACTCGTCGCCCTGGTCCGCTCCCCCCGGAAGGCCCCGTGACCCTCGTACTCGACCGCTGCACCTACCGCTACCGGCGCGGCCGGACCCCCGTCCTGCGGGACTTCCACTACGCGCTCCCCGACGGGCTCACCGTCCTGTTGGGCCCCAACGGCGCCGGGAAGTCCACCCTGTTGAGGCTCGCGGCCTCGGTGACCCGCCCGCAGCGCGGCAGCGTCCACCTGGACGACGAGCCCGCGGGCAGCCGGGCGTACCGGCAGGACGTGGCGTGGATGCCGCAGGACATCACCCCGATGCCCGGGCTCACGGCCCGCGAGTACGTCGCCTACATCGGCTGGCTGAAGGGCATGACCCGGCCCGACGCCTGGAAGCGGGCCCGCCAGGCGCTCGCCAAGGTCGACCTCGCGGACCGGATGAACGAGCGCAGCGACCGCCTCTCCGGGGGCCAGCTGCGCCGCGTCGGGGTGGCCGGGGCGCTGGTCCACGGCGCCCGCGTACTCCTGCTGGACGAGCCGACCGCGGGCCTCGACCCGTACCAGCGCCGCGTCTTCCGCGACCTGCTCGCGGGGCTCACCGGCGACATCCGGGTACTGCTCTCCACGCACGACGTCGCGGACCTCGCCGAGGAGGCCGACCACGTGTCCGTCCTCTACGACGGCCGCATCCTCCACCACGGCGACACCCGCTCCTTCCTGTCCTTCACCCCGCCCGGCACGCTCGAGGGCCGCGCGGCGGAGGGCGCGTACACGGCACTGCTGCGGGAGAGCGGCGCCCGGGCCTGAAGCGGGCCGGTGCGGATCACGCCGTGACGTGGGTGAGGAAGTCGGCCCAGGTGGCGCGGGTAACCGTGAGGTGCGGAGGCTGGGGGGACTTGGAGTCGCGGATGTGGATGGTGGCAGGGGTGGTGGCGACCTCGACGCAGTCGCCGGGCTCGCTGCTGTCGCTGAAGCTGCTCTTGAACCAGTGGAGTTCGGCGGTGCTCATAGTCTCCCCAGCGCTTGCTCGATGAAGGCTCGCGACTCCCTCGGTGCGAGAGCCCGCGCTCGGATCATCCCATAGCGCAACTCGAGGATGCGGAGATCTTTGGGGTCCGAGACCGGGCGCGCGTTGAAGACGCTGCTGGAACGGGCGATCGCGGTGCCGTCGCCGAATTTGAGCACCTGGATGAGGCCGGAAGCTCCGGCGTTCTCCTGCCGCTCGGTGGGCATGACCTGGAGAGTCACGTGCCTCAGCTCTGAGACTTCCAGCAGGTGTTCGAGCTGCCGACGCAGCACCGCCGTGCTGCCGTAAGGCCGTTCCAGCGTCACCTGCTCCTGCATGAAGCTGAGCGTCGGCGCGGGGTCACGCTCGAAGACCGCCTTCCGCGCCACCCGGGCAGCGGCCTCGCGTTCGACGACGTCCTCACTCAGCGCCGGCTGCCTCATCTCGAACAGAGTTCGCGCGTACTCCGGAGTCTGCAGAAGACCGTGGAGGTTGTGGCTTCCATACAGCAGCATCTCCACCGCCCGCCCCTCCATGTCCGCCAGATCGCGCACCTTCTTCGGATACCGGGCCCTCCGCATGTCCTCCATGAACGCTCGCAGATGCTCATTCGCCCCCGTGACCGCGTCCGCCCTGTCCAGGATCAACGGGATCCTGTTCCGGGTCCGCACGGGCGTCCCGTGGCGGGACCTGCCGGAGCGGTTCGGCAGCTGGAAAACCGTGTACGAGCGCCACCGTCGGTGGTCGGAGGAACGGCTATCCACTGCTCGGCGACGACTCGGGATCCGCGCAGACCGGTCGGACGACCCTCGGTCCGGTCGGCCGCAGCTCCTCCCGCCGCGGTGCGGGAGGCTGTGCCTGGGGCGGAGTACGTGGCGGCTCATGCTGTGGTCGTGGGGCGGCTCAGTTCTGCGCGGCCGAAGAACAGCAGGGCCCCAGCCTTCGGGGAACCGGGAGGCGGGTCGGGCCATGAAGTGGCCGACGACGCTCTGGACTGCGCCGGCTCCCACCCGGCCGTCGCGAAGGTGGTGGCGCCCCGGCGACGTACGTGCGCGTGACCTGCTCCAGCCACCGCATCCTGCTCTCGCGCTGCGCGTCCGTCTTCCCGGTGAGCACGAACGCGAGGGGGACGTAGCCCTCCCAGCCGCCGGTCGGCGGGTAGATCCGCGACCACGGCCGGAAGTCGTGCACCGCCGCTCCCTGCGCCGCCCGCTCCTTGTTCGCGTCGGCCTCCGGCGCCAAGAGCTCGAACCAGTCTTGATAGGGGTGCAGGTCGTCGGCGGGCTCGGTGACGCGGTCGACCTCCAGGAGCATGGCAGGCACACCGGCGTCCGGGGCGCGCATCGTCAGGTCGGCGATTGGGTGTGTCCGTACGGCAGGCGATGGGCGATCTCGGTCCGCCAGGACAGCGGGGTGCCGTACCCGGGTCGGAGCACTCGACGCACGGGATCGAGCCGCCGATCGCGGAAACCGGTGACTTTCGAACTGACGATCCGAGGGTGAACCCATCTGCCGACAGCGGCTCAAGTGGCGAGCCGCTGAAATGCTGTTCGGACTGATCGGAACTGGGCTTCGCAAGGAGAGGGCATGGACATGCAGCAGGTGAGCGGTGGAGGTTCCCCGGCCGCCTCGGCAATTCCGCGCCAGGGGACGGGCGGGGCCCGGCGGGTGCCCGGGCACGTCGCCTGTGTGATGGACGGCAACGGGCGGTGGGCACACTCGCGGGCACAGCCTCGCACCTTCGGCCACAGCGCCGCCGAGGCGGCCGTGATCGATGTCATCGAGGCCGCGCGCTTTGCCGGCGTCGGATGGTTGAGTCTGTACGCGTTCTCCACGGAGAACTGGAGCCGCCCGTCCGAGGAAGTCGACTTCCTGATGAAGTTGGTGAGGCGCGTGGTGCGCAAGCACTCCCTCTTCTTGCACGCGCGTGGCATCCGTTGCCGCTTCCTCGGCGTGTCCGATCCGCGAATCCCGCCCGCGCTCGCGCGGGACTTCGACGATCTGATGACGTTGACCGAAGACAACAAGGGGATGACCCTGACCGTGGCCTTCGACCACGGAGGGCGCAGGGACATCGTCGAGGCTGCGCGCTCGCTGTTGCGTAGCGGCGCCTGCGCCGAGGCCGTCACCGAGGAGACCTTTGCCGACCATCTGCCCTACCCGGACACGCCCGACGTGGACTTGGTGATCCGCACCTCAGGTGAGCAGCGCATCTCCAACTTCATGCTCTGGCAGGTCGCATACGCGGAGTGGGCGTTCCCACCTGTGCTGTGGCCCGACTTCCGCGCCTCTCACTTCGCTGAATGCCTTCACGCCTACCGGCAGCGCGACCGCCGTTTCGGCGGCGTGCTGCCCAACGAGATCGGAGCCCTTCGACCGTGACCCTTCAGGACACACCCCGCCCCGACGGCCACGCGGCCCATCATTCCGGCCGACCGGACGACATCCCTGAACAGGATCCTGGACCGCACGCCGGCGCCCGTGGCGGCCCGTTATCGGATTCGGACTCCCGGTTCGGCTCGTTCTTCGACGACCCCCTGTGGGCGCTGGCCATGGTCCGGGCGACGCTGCTGGAGGCCGCGCATCCGGCGATCGGCGCGGCCCTGGTGGAGAACTCCACCTTTCTCGCCCATCCGTGGCGGCGCCTGCGCAACACCTTCCTCAGTACCAAGCGCATGGTCGGAGCCGACGCCGCGACGCGCGAGCGGGAGGCGGCGAGGCTGAACCGCCTGCACGCCCGGATGAACGGCACGGATCACAAGAACCGCCCGTACGACGCGATGGACCCCGGTGCTCGCGCATGGGTGGTGGCGACCCTCTTCGAGAGTTCCGTCTCCATGTTCCGGTTGAGCGGCCAGCCACTGGAGCAGCAGTTCATGGAGGACCTGTATGCCGAGTTCCACGGCATGCTCGCCACCATGGGTGACACACCCGGTGAACTGCCGCCCACCCTGGCTCAATTCTGGCCGTACTTCGACCGGATGGTCGCCGAGGAACTGGAAAACACGGAGGCGATGCGGGTCATTCTGTACCAGCTCTTCGCCCACCTTCCCGCTCCTCCGCTGCTGAGCAGCGTGCCCGCCCTGTGGGCGACCGGGCGGGCCCTCGTCGCGCCGGTGGTCGGGGTGGTCGCCGTGGCCTCCCTCCCTGAACCCTTCCGCCGCCGGGCCGGCCTTCCCGAGTTTCCCGGGGCGCACACGCTGATGCAGGGCGCTTATCTGGCCATCGGACTGACCCGGTTCCTGCCTGCCGGCTGGGTCGACCCGGAGAACGCCATGAACCTGCTGTCCATGGTCCCGGATGCCGAGAGCGACGACCCGCGGGCCAGGACCGCCGCGGCCCTGAACGCCAAGATGAAGCAGGCCGCGGCCATGATCAGGCTGCTGTCCCCGCTGTCGGACCGGACGGATCCGGGCACGCGGGCTGCCCCACAAGGCGCGTCCGCCCACCGGCAAGAGGCAGACGAGTTCTTCCGGCAGGTGCTCGACCAGACCGGCAACGGCTCACTGGACTGGCCGGATCTTGCCGCCATGGCCCGGGAGCTCGCGAGCCGCCTCGACCTGGACGAACCCGAGGAGACGAGGCTGTACGCGGCCTTCGCCGACTGGTGGCGGGAGCTCCAGGCAGCCCTCGACACCGACGGCGACGGCAGCATCAGCGCCCAGGAGTACGCCGCTGGAACGCCCTCCCTCGCCGGGCCCGCACTCATCAGGGTCGCCGAGGTCCTCTTCGACGTCACCGACAAGGATGGCAGCGGACACATCGACGCCGCCGAGTACCGGGTCCTGTTCCGTACGGCGTTCCACCGCGACACCTCGGGGACCGCTGGAACCACCTACACCCGGAGTGCCTTCGTGAAGGAGTTCCTGGCCTTCATGTCCGGCCGGCAGCGCACCACCCCGTTCGACCCACTGCTTGCCGAGGCCTGACCTGGGCAGCGCAACCGACTGCGGCAGCAGGGTCTCCCGAAGCTCCGATGGGCTCGACACCCAGGAGCTTTCCGGGAGGCCCTGCTTTCATGCCCGCACCAGTGGAAGGTCATCCGGCCGCGTGGCCGCCCTCATACTCACGTCCCCCCAAGATCGATGGAGTACGACCGCTCAGTCGCATGTGACGAGGAGGATGGAGATGACGTTGCAGGTCGCGCTGTCGGAGTCGGTCCGGGAGCACCAGCATGCATTCGTGGCGGGCCGGACCATGGCCGGGACACGAGAGCGACCCCGCTGGCACACGCCCGGGGCCCTTGGGTGGAGCGCGTCCGTCCTGGATCTGCTGTAAGCCTGCCTTGTGCGGCGGGTCAGTCTGAGCCAGAGTCGGATCGATGCGACGGTGACGGTGCTGTGGAAGACGTAGGCGCGCTTGTCGTAGCGCGTCGCGACGGCCCTGGAGTGCTTGAGTCGGTTGATCGTGCGCTCGACCTCGTTCCGGCGCTTGTACATCTCCTTGTCGAAGCTGGCAGGTCGGCCTCCGCGGCTGCCGCGGCGCCGACGGTTGGCCCGTTGGTCCTTCGGCTCCGGGATGGTGTGTTTTATCTGACGTCTACGCAGGTAGCGGCGATTGCGGCGGGAGCTGTACGCCTTGTCGCCGCCGAGATGGTCGGGGCGGGTGCGCGGACGGCCGCCTCCGGGGCGCTTGCCCCTGATGCGTTCCAGGACCGGGATCAGCTGCGGGCTGTCGCCCCACTGGCCGGGCGTGATCAGCATGGCCAGTGGACGGCGGCCGCCTTCCCCGGCAAGGTGGATCTTGGAGGTCAGGCCGCCGCGGGACCGGCCGAGTCCTTCGTCGGGGCGGTGCTGCCGGGGCGTTGATCTCCGCTTCGGGATACGGGGTGGTCTGCGCGGTGCACCGGCAGCGTGCTGGTGGGCCCGGCACGAGGTGGAGTCCACGCTCACCATGCTCCAGTCGATGCGCCCCGGAGAGTCGGCCTCGGCCCGGACGCCCTGGAGGATTCTCTCCCAGGTGCCGTCCTCCGACCACCGACGGTGGCGCTCGTACACGGTTTTCCAGCTGCCGAACCGCTCCGGCAGGTCCCGCCACGGGACGCCCGTGCGGACCCGGAACAGGATCCCGTTGATCACCGTCCGGTGATCAGTCCATCGTCCGCCTCGGCGGCCGGTCTTCGGCAGATGTGGTGCAAGTTGCACCCACTCGTCGTTCGTCAGATCGCCCCGCCCCACGACCAACACAATGGGCCACGCGAGACGATGACATGATCCGCCGGACAGAACCTAGTGACCTGAGTCAGAGATTCGCTGGCAGTAGCTGGCGACTTTGTCGAGGATCTCATCGGCGGTTTTGGTCCAGATGAAGGGGCGTGGGTGGTCGTTCCAGTCTGCGACCCAGGCCCGGATGTCGCGTTCGAGTGCTTGGACGGAACGGTGGATGCCGCGCTTGAGCTTCTTTTGCGTGAGCTCGGCGAACCATCGCTCCACCAGGTTCAGCCAGGACGAGCTGGTGGGTGTGAAGTGCAGGTGGAATCGAGGGTGGGCCAGCAGCCACTTCTTGACCGCCGGTGTCTTGTGGGTCGCGTAGTTGTCGAGGATCAGGTGCACCTCGAGACCGGCCGGTACTTCCTTACAACAAGGGCGCCGCGAGCGTCGACGTGTCCGGCTGGGTGCTCAAGGACGACGACGACGGGCACGCGTACAAGATCCCGTCCGGCACCGCCATCGCCCCGCACGCCGCCCGCGCCTTCGACGTCGCCGGCTCCTACGGCCTCGGGTCCGCCGACAAGGCCCGGCTGTACCTGGCCGACGGCAAGACGCTGGTCGACAGCTTCTCCTGGTCGCAGCACTCGGCGCCGTCCTGGTCGCGCTGCGCCGACGGCACGGGGACCTTCACGCAGGCCGCGCTCACACTCGGCGCCGTCAACGCCTGTGGCGGCGGTGGGGGCGGTACGACGGCCTGGCCCGGTGGCGGCGCCGTCGCCGACGCCGACGCCGCCAACGTCTTCGGCTCCGACCTCAGCGGCCTCCAGCAGGAGGGCGGCGTCCTGTGGGGCGCCCAGAACAGCGGCAAGCTGTGGCGCCTGGTCCGCGACGGCAACGGCGGCTGGAAGCCGGACACCGCGAACGGCTGGTCGAAGGGCAAGACCCTGCGCTACCCGGGCGGCTCCGGCAGCCCCGACGCCGAGGGCGTCACCGTCACCGGCTCCGGCTCGGCCGCGGGCGTCTTCGCCGCCACCGAGCGCGACGGCGACAAGGACGGCACCAGCCGCCTGTCGGTGCTGAAGTACACCGTGAGCGGCACCGGCAGCACCCTCACCGCCGCCAAGGAGTGGAACCTGACCGGCGACCTGCCCGCGACCGGGGCCAATGCCGGTCTGGAGGCTGTCACTTGGGTGCCGGACACCTCCCTCACCACCGCCGGTTTCAAGGACTCCGCCACCGGCGCCGCCTACGACCCCGCCCGCTACGGTGCCCACAGCGGCGGCGTGTTCTTCGTCGGGGTGGAGGGGACGGGCGCCGTCCACGGGTACGTCCTCCAGGACTCCGGCGCCTTCACCCGCGTCGCCTCCTTCGCCAGCGGCATGACCGGTGTGATGGAGTTGCAGTGGGAGCCGCAGGCCGGCCGCCTGTGGGCCGTCTGCGACGACACCTGCCACGGCCGGCACCGCACCCTGAAGGTCGACGCGTCCGGCGCCTTCGCGACGGCCGCCGTCTACGACCGCCCCACCGGCATGCCCGACTACAACAACGAGGGTTTCACCCTCTCCGGCGACGACGAGTGCGTGTCCGGCAGCAAGCCGGTCTACTGGTCCGACGACGCCAACGACGGCGGCCACGCCCTGCGCCGGGGCACCGTCTCCTGCTAGTCCGGCAGGGCGGCGCCGGGCACGTGCGCCAGGTCGGCCCGGCCGGCCGCGGCCGGGGTGGCAACTGGTCGAGCTGGAGGGCACCGCCGTGGCCTGACGGACGTCACGACGCGTGCAGCATCAGCCCGATGCCCACCACCAGCAGCCCCGCCGCCGCGATGCGCGGGGCGCCGAAGCGCTCCTTGAAGAGGATCGCCCCCATCGCCGCACCGACCAGGATCGAGGACTCGCGCAGCGCGGCGACGGGGGCGAGCGGGGCGCGGGTCTGGGCCCACAGGACGAGGGCGTAGGCGAGGACGGAGAGGGCGGCGCCGAGCAGTCCGAGCCCGGCCGGCGGGCGGACCAGCGCCCAGGACGCGGACCGGTGCCGGTGGAGGAACCAGAGCGGGACGACCGCGCCCTGGAGCGCCATCAGCCAGGCGATGTACCCGACCGGCGACCCGGAGGCCCGCACGCCCAGGCCGTCGACCACCGTGTACGCCGCGATGGTCGCGCCGGTGGCGAGGGCCGCGCCGACGGCCGCCCAGTCGGGCCGGCGTCCGCGCAGCCCCCACAGGGCGACGCCGGTCAGGCCGGTGCAGGAGGCCAGGACGCCGAGGGCGGCCCAGCCGTCGGGGACCTCGTGGGCGAGGAGGGCGGCGAGGACGGTGACGAGGAGCGGGGCGCTGCCGCGGGCGATGGGGTAGGCCTGGCCGAAGTCGCCGAGCCGGAAGGAGCGCATCAGCAGGGCGTAGTAGGCGATGTGGATCGCGGCGGAGAGGAGGAGGTACGGCCACGCGCCGGCCGCCGGGAGGGCGGCGAACGGCGTGAGCGCGAGCCCGATGAGGAGACCGCCCCCGGAGATGAGGGCGAACCCGGTGAGCTTGTCGGGGATGCGGTGCGCGATGGCGTTCCAGCAGGCGTGCGTCACCGCCGCGAGCAGCACGGCGGCGACGACCAGCGGTGTCACGCGCCGCCGGTCTCGCGCACGTCCACCAGCTCCGCCCCCGCGACGGCCACCAGCTCGGCCGGTGCCATGGGGAAGACGGTGTGCGGGGTGCCGGCGGCGGCCCACACGGTGTCGTGCGCGAGCAGGGACCGGTCGGCGAGCACCCGGGTCCGCTCGCGGTGCCCGAAGGGCGGCACGGCCCCGATGGCGTACCCGGTGGTCTCCCGCACGACGTCCGCCTTGGCCCGGGTCACCTTCCCGGCGCCCAGCTCCGCGCGGACCTTCTCCACGTCGACCCGCGACGCCCCGTCCATGAGGACCAGCACGGGCACCCCGTCCGCCGCGAAGATCAGCGACTTGCAGATCTGGCTCAGCTCGCACCCGACGGCCGCGGCGGCCTCCACCGCCGTCCTGGCCCCCTCCGGAAACCGCCGCACCCGCCCGGCCACCTCCCCGAGCCCCCGTTCGAGGAGGGCGGCGGCGAAGCGGGGGTGGACGGGGGAGGTGTCGTCGACGGTGTTCATGAGGGGCACGGTAGCGGTGCGTGTATGGCACACGCGACCGGGTTGTCCCGTCGGCACGGGCTTCCCCCGGCCGGCACCCCCGGGTGAGCCGCTAGCCTGCCTCCTGACATTGCTTCAGGAGATTTCAGGAGACCAGGGGGTCGGGGCCGATGCCGCAGGAACCGTGGGCGGGGCTGTCCGAGGCCATCAGCGCGATCCGGGCCGAGCTGGAGGCGGCCGTGGCCGACGGGGCCGGTCACGCGATCCAGTTCCGCACGGGCGCGGTGGAGATGGAGTTCGCCGTCGACGTGCGGAAGGACGGCCAGGCGGGGGCCAAGGTGTCCATCCTGCCGTGGAGCGCGAGCGCCGAGGCCAAGGCCGGGTACGCGGCGGGCACGACCTCCCGCCTGAAGATCACCCTGCAGCCGGTCGACCAGCAGGGCGCCGACCAGAAGATCGGCTCCGAGAGCCGTGAGCGCCCCCGGTAGGGGCTGAGCGCACGTGGACGTACGACGCGTGGTGGAGGTCTGGGACCCGGGGGCCGGGATCGCCGGAACCGGCTACCTCGTCACCGACCGGCTGGTCCTGACCGCCTTCCACAACGTGCGGGGGCCCGCGCGGGCGGTCGAGGTGCGCCGGCTCGCCCCGCACGGGCAGCGGCAGGACGGGTGGGCGGCGGCCGAGGTGCTGTGGCCCGAGCGCGCGCCCGACCTCGCGGCGGACCCGCACACGGACGCGGCCCTGCTCCTCGTCACCGACACCGCCTGGCAGCCCCCCGACCCGCCGCTCCCGGCCGTGCGCTGGGGTCGCCTGCCGCCGCCCGCCGACGGCATGGTGGACACCCGGGTGCCGTGCGTCGCGGTGGGCTTCCCGGAGGCCGAGCAGCGGGACGGGCGCCGGGACACGAAGCAGATCAGCGGCCACATCGAGACGCTGAGCGGCCTGAAGTCGGGCTTGCTGACGGCCCACGTCGACCGGGTCGCGACGCCCGGCGCGGGCACCGGATCGTCGCCCTGGTCCGGCGCGTCGGGGGCGGCGCTGTTCTGCGGGGAACTGCTGACCGGGGTCCTGACGACCGACCGGGCGGGAGCGTACTCCGGCGACCAGCTCGTCGCCGTCCCCCTGGCCACGCTCGCCGCGCGACCCGGCTTCACGACGACGCTCAAGGCCGCGGGCAACGCGGTGGCGCTGGAGGTCATCTCCCCGCGCGCCGAAAGAACCGGCCCGTACGACGTCGACGTACCGGCGGGGCTCCACAACCTTCCGAGCCTCCCCACCCAGGTCTTCGTCGGCCGCGACGAGGCCCTGACCACGCTCGCCACCGCGCTGGAGCAGGGCTCCCAGGCCGTCACGCAGACCGTGCAGGGCCTGGGCGGGGTCGGCAAGACGACGCTGGCGCTGCACTACGCGCACGCGTACCGGGACGCGTACCACCTGGTGTGGTGGGTCGGCGCCGAGACGCCGGAGCAGCTCACCACGGACCTCGCCGCCCTGACGACCCGCGTCAACGGGGGCCCCACCGGCCGCACCACCACCGAGGACGCGGCCTGGGCCGTCGGCTGGCTCCAGACCCACCCGGGCTGGCTCCTGGTCTTGGACAACGCCGAACGCCCCGACACCGTCGCCCACCTGACGGGCCAACTCCACCACGCCGGACGCCACCTGATCACCACCCGCTTCGCCCACGGCTGGCCCACCACGCCCCTGGCCCTCCCCCTCCTGACCGCCGACGCCTCCCTGGACCTGCTCACCCGCCTCACCGGCCTGACCGACGCCGACGACCAACACCACGCCCGCCTCCTGGCCGACGAACTCGGCCACCTGCCCCTGGCCCTGGAACAGGCCGGCGCGTTCATCGCCGAGAGCCACCTCGCGGTCGGCGCCTACCTCGACCTGCTGCACCGGCACCCCGCCGAGACGACGAACACGGGCCCCGCCGGCACGGACCCCCAGCGCACGATGGCCCGCATCTGGCGCATCACCCTCGACGCCCTCCACCGCGACACCCCCCTCGCCGTGGACATCCTCCGCACGGTCGCCTGGTTCGCCCCGGACGCCATCCCCCGGGACCTGCTGCTCCCGATGGCCGACACCCCGGTCGAGTACGCCCGGGCGCTGGGCCGGCTCGCGTCGTACGGCATGATCAGCCTCGACTCCGGCACCTTCAGCGTGCACCGGCTCGTCCAGAGGGTCGCCCGCACACCCGACGTCGGCACGGCGGAGGACACCGACCCCCACCGCGCCGCGCACGTCATCGCCACCGCCCGTCACCGGGCCACGGTGCTCCTCGCCTCCGCGCTGCCGGACGATCCGCACGCGAACGTGGCCGGCTGGCCCACCTGGCGTGCCCTGCTCCCCCACACCCAGGCCCTCCTCGCGGGCACCGCTCCCGAAGACGACAGTGAGGCCACTCACAGCCTGCTGAGCATCACGGTGGTCTATCTGGACGGCCAAGGACAGATCACCGAGGCCATCGGCTACAGTCGGCGCTCATTGACCGCTTCCAGCCGCCTCCATGGCCCGGACGATCCCAGGACGCTCACGGCCCGCAACAACCTGGCCTGCGTCTACCAGGCAGGGGCCAACCTGAACGACGCCATCGCCCTGCACGAGCAGAACCTCGCCGACCGCACGCGCGTCCTGGGCGAGGACCACCCGCACACCCTCACCTCCCGCGACAACCTGGCCCGCGCCTACGCGGAAGCAGGCGATCTGCCCCGGGCGGTCACCCTGTCCGAGCGGAGTCGCGCGGACTTCGAGCGCCTTCTGGGCGGGGACCATCCCGATACCCTCACCTCCCGCAACAACCTCGCCCACGTCTACCAGGCGGCGGGCGACCCCGACCGGGCCATCGCCCTGTATGAATGGAGCCTCGCCGACCGCACACGCGTCCTCGGCACAGACCACCCGAGCACCCTGATCACCCGCAACAACCTGGCGTGCGCCTACCTGGCGGCAGGCGATCCGCTCCGCGCCATCGCCGCGCACGAGCAGAACCTCGCCGACCGCACGCGCATCATGGGCGAGGACCACCCGGACACCCTGATCTCCCGCAACAACCTGGGCTTCTCCTGCCAGGCGGCGGGCGATCTGGACCGGGCCATCAGCCTGTACGAACAGAGCCTCACCGGTCGGACGCGCGTCCTGGGCGAGAGCCACCCCGACACCCTCGTCTCCCGCCGCGACCTCGCAAGCGCCCACCGGGCGGCCGGCCACCTCGACCGTGCCACCACCCTGTACGCACAGGCCCTCACCGGCGCGGAGCGGTTCCTCCAAGCCGACCACTCGTTCACCCTCGACCTCCGCAACGACCTCGCCGACGCCCACCGGGCTGCGGGCAACCCGAGCGACGCCATCGCCCTGCACGAGCAGAACCTCAGCGCTCGCACGCGCGTCCTGGGCGAGGACCACCCCGACACCCTCACCTCCCGCAACAACCTCGCCTACGCCTACCAGTCGGCCGGCGACCTCGACCGTGCCACCGCCCTGTACGAGCTGAACCTGGCCGTCGCCGAGCGGGCCCTCCGGGCAGACCACCCGCACACCCGCGTCTTCCGCGCCAACCTCGCTCACGCACGACAGGCCGGTGAGCCCCCGCCGAACGCGAACGGCCGGTGAGACCCCCCGCTCTGATCGCGGAGACCTCACCGGCCGGTGGCGCGCGCCCCTCAGGGCACCGCGGACGTCAGACCCGGACCAACTCCCGGTCCTCGTCCCGCCCGTCGTCCATGCGGCGCAGCCCCTCGCCCTCGACGTCGACGTTCGGCAGGACGCGGTCCAGCCACCTCGGCAGCCACCACGCCCGCTTGCCCAGCAGGGCGAGCACCGCCGGGACGATCGCCATGCGGACGATGAACGCGTCGAAGAAGACCGCGATCGCCAGGCCGAAGCCGATCATTTTGACCATGGACTCGCTGGAGCCGATGAAGCCGGAGAAGACGGCCATCATGATGACCGCGGCGGCGGTCACGACGCGGGCGCCGTGCTTGAAGCCGGTCACCACGGCCTGGGCCGGCTTCTCGCCGTGGACGTACGCCTCGCGCATGCGGGTGACGAGGAAGACCTCGTAGTCCATCGCCAGGCCGAAGACCACGCCGACCATGAAGATCGGCATCATCGACATGACCGGGCCGGTCTCCTCGACGCCCATCAGGCCGGCCAGCCAGCCCCACTGGAAGACCGCGACGACCGCGCCCAGCGCCGCCATGACGGAGAGCAGGAAGCCGAGGGCCGCCTTCAGCGGGACCAGGATCGAGCGGAAGACCACGATCAGGAGGAGGAAGGCCAGGCCGACCACCAGGACCAGGTACGGGATCAGCGCGTCGTTGAGCTTCTGGCTGACGTCGATGTTCATCGCCGTGGAGCCGGTGACCAGGGTCTCCGCGCCGGTGTCCGCCTTGATGCCGGCGCCCGCGTCGCGGATCGCGTGGACCAGGTTCTCGGTCTCGACGGAGGACGGCTTGTAGTCCGGGATGACGGAGATCGTGGCCGTGTCGCCGGCCTTGTTGGGCGCGGGCGGGGTGACCGCCTTGACGCCGTCCAGGCCCTTGATCTCGTCGGAGACCTTCGTGAAGGCCGACTTGTCGGACCCCTTCGCGTCGACCACGACAAGGAGGGGGCCGTTGAAGCCGGGGCCGAAGCCGTCGGAGAGGAGGTCGTAGGCGCGGCGCTGCGTCGTGGAGGTCGGCTGGGAGCCGTCGTCGGGCAGGCCCAGCTCCAGGGAGGCGGCCGGGATCGCCGCCGCGCCCAGGCCGATCACGCCGAGCAGCAGCACCGCCAGCGGGCGGCGGACGACGAAGCTCGCCCAGCGGGTGCCCATGTTGGCCTTGGCGGGCCTGCCCTCGGTGGACGCCTTGGCCCGGCCCCCGCCGAGGAGGCGGCTCTTCTGGCCGGCCGGGCGGACCTTGCGGCCCGCGTAGCCGAGCAGTGCGGGGATCATGGTCAGGGCGATCAGGACCGCGATGGCCACCGTGCCGGCCGCCGCGACGCCCATCTTCGTCAGCATCGGGATGTTGACGACCGCCAGGCCCACCAGCGCGATGACCACGGTGAGGCCCGCGAAGACCACGGCGGAGCCGGCCGTGCCGACCGCCCGCCCGGCCGCGTCCTCGCGCTCGCGGCCCTCGGCCAGTTCGGCGCGGTAGCGGGAGACGATGAACAGGGCGTAGTCGATGCCGACCGCGAGGCCGATCATCATCGCCAGCGTGGACGTGGTCGAGCCGAGGTCCATCACGCTGGCCAGCGCGGTGATCGAGGAGACCCCGATGCCGACGCCGATCAGCGCGGTCAGCAGCGGCAGCCCGGCCGCGATCAGCGAGCCGAAGGTGATGACGAGGACGACGGCCGCGATGGCGATGCCGATGACCTCGGTGGCGCCCGTCTCCGGTATCGCCTGGAGCGCGTCACCGCCGATCTCGACGGTCAGCCCGGAGTCGCGCGCCTGCTGGGCGGCGTCCTTCAGGGCGTCCTTGCTGGACTCCTCCAGCTCCATGCCGGAGACGTCGTAGCGGACGGAGGCGTACGCGATCGTGCCGTCCTTGCTGACGGCGTTCCCCTTGTACGGGTCGGCGACCGAGGCGACCTCGGAGCCGTCGGACAGCTCGCGCACGGTCTTCTGGACGGCCGCCTTGTTGCCGCCGTCCGTCATCTTCTCGCCGGACGGCGCCTTGAAGACGACGCGCGCGGTCGCCCCGTCGGCGCTCTGCCCGGGGAAGCGCTGTTCCAGCAGGTCGAAGGCCTTCTGGGCCTCCGTACCGGGGATCGAGAAGGAGGTGGAGCCGGCGGGCGGCGCGCTGGCCGCGCCGACGCCGGCCAGGGTCAGCAGCGCCACCCAGAGCAGGGCGACGAAGTGGCGCCGCCGGAAGGCGAGCCGGCCGAGTTTGTAGAGGAACGTGGCCACGAGGGCGTACTCCCGGTCAGGTCGTGTGGTCTTCAGGGCAGGGATGATCAGCCCGACGACGTGAGCGGTGGCGTCAGGTGGTGGGCTTGCCGGGGACGGGGATCAGCCGGTGATCAGGGTCGGACTGGGACGCCGAGGGCGGGGAGGACCACGGCGTCGAGATACGAGACGAGGAACGCCTGGGTGGGCGGCTGGTCGTCGAGCAGCGCCTTCGTGGCGAAGCCGCCGACCATCATGTGCAGCATGAAGGCGAGCGCCGGGCAGTCGGGGCGGATCTCGCCCCGGTCGACCGCGCGCCGGACCACCTGGTCCCAGCCGGACATCTCCGGCTCCACCAGCTGGCCGCGGAACGCCTCCCGCAGATCGGGGTTGTTGTGCATCGCCATCGCGATGCCCCGCATCAGCGCGGAGTTGGCCTCGATCGTGCAGTCGTCCTCCTGCATCACCAGCGCGTGCAGGTCGCCCCGCAGCGAGCCGGTGTCGATGCCGTCGAACTTGTCCGGCTTGCCGTGCCGCAGCGCCCGGACGACCAGTTCGGCCTTGCCGCCCCACTGGCGGTAGAGCGTGGCCTTGCTGGATCTGGTGCGGGTGGCGACGGCGTCCATCGTCAGGGCGTCGTAGCCGACCTCACGGAGCAGGTCGAGCACGGCCGCGTACAGCTCCGCCTCGCGCTCGGGAGTGATCCGGCTGCGGCGCGCCGTGGCGACCTCGGTCATCTCGCTCCCCCTCCTTCGTGCTGTCGGTACGGCACCGTTCCGTACCCCGCCAGCGTACGCCGGGGAACGAGCGAAACGAAACGGTTTCGTTCGTGTTCTGGGTCACGGTCGTCGGCTCCGTGTAAAGGAGCCTGCCGAAGTGAAGGAGCCTGCCGAGGAACCGCGGACCACGAGTTGCCGGTACCCCGCCCCCGGCAAAGCATGGGACGGGTGAGCATGAGCTACCTGCGCTTCCCCCACCTCCGCGGCGACCGGCTGTGCTTCGTGGCAGAGGACGACCTCTGGCTCGCGCCCCTCGACGGCTCCGGCCACGCCCGGCGCCTGACCGTCGACCGCGCCAAGGCCGACGGCCCCCGCTTCTCCCCCGACGGCCGCCACATCGCCTACACCAGCTGGCGCACCCTCGCGCCCGAGGTGCACCTGGTGCCGGTGGAGGGCGGGCCCGCGCGCCGGCTCACCCACTGGGGCAGCTCCGACACCCGCGTCCGCGGCTGGACGCCCGCCGGACCCGACGGCAGCGCGTGCGTCCTCGCCGTCACCTCGCACGGCGAGCCCTTCTCGTATCTGACCTGGGGCTACAAGATCGCCCTGGACGGCGAACCGGGCCGCAAGCTGCCGTGGGGCCCGGTCACCGACCTCCAGGCCGCCGACCTCGACGGGGAGCGCCGGACCCTGCTCCTGACCGGTACGCCGCCGCACGAGCCGGCGTCCTGGAAGCGCTACCGGGGCGGTGCGACCGGCCGCCTCTGGCTGCACGGCGCCCGCCTCCTTCCCGACCTGGACGGGCACCTCCAGTCCCCCGTGTTCGTCGGCGGCCGGATCGCCTTCCTCTCCGACCACGAGGGCGTCGGCAACCTCTACTCCTGCGCGCACGACGGCACCGGCCTGCGCCGCCACACCGACCACGACGCCTTCTACGCCCGCAACGCGGCGAGCGACGGCGAGCGGGTGGTCTACCAGTGCGCGGGCGAGCTGTGGCTGGTGGAGGACCTCGCGCCGGGCGCCCGGCCGCGCCGCCTCGACGTCCGCCTCAGCGGGCCCCGGGCGGGGCGGCGCACGTACCAGGTGCCGGCCGCGCAGCACGTGGACGGCGTCTCCGTGGACGAGACGGGCCGCGCCAGCGCCGTGGTGGTGCGCGGGAGCCTGTACTGGCTCACCCACCGCGACGGCCCGGCGCGCACCCTCGCCGACACCCCCGGTGTCCGGGCCCGCCTGCCGGAGATGCTCGGCTCGGGCGGCCGGGTCGCCTACGTCACCGACGCGGAGGACGAGGACGCGGTCGAGGTCGCCTACCTCCCCCGCGCCACCGGAGGCCGCCCACCCCACCGCCTCGCCACGGGCCTCCTGGGCCGCGTCCTGGAACTGGTCGCCGACCCGTCGGGCGACCGCCTGGCCGTCGCCACCCACGACGGCCGCCTGCTCCTGCTGGACGTACCGGAGGCCGGGGCGGTGGGGGCGGACGACGCGGGTGTCTCGACAGCCGGAGACACCGACGCGGCCGGTACGGACGGCGCCGGCGGGGTCTCGGAGGCCGAAGGGGGCACGGAAGGCAGGGTCTCGGAGGCCGAAGCGGATGCGGAAGGCGGGGCCGGCGGCACCCCCGCGGCCACCGGCCCAGCCAGCGCTGCGAACCCCGCCGACCCCGTAGGACCCGGCGTCACCGAGCTGATCCAGTCCGTCAACGGCCCCGTCCAGGACCTCGCCTTCTCCCCGGACGGGGCCTGGCTCACCTGGTCCCACCCCGGCATCGGCCGCTCCCTGCGCCAGATCAAGCTCGCCCGGATCAGCGACCGGCTCGTCGTGGACGTCACCGACGGGCGGTTCGAGGACGAGAACCCGGTGTTCACCCGCGACGGCCGCTACCTCGCCTTCCTCTCCTGGCGCGGCTTCGACCCGGTCTACGACGTGCACACCGGCGACCTGTCCTTCCCCCTCGGCTGCCGCCCCTACCTCGTACCGCTCTCCTCCGCGACCCCCTCCCCCTTCGCCCTGAACCCCGAGGGCCGCCCCGCCGCCGGCGGCCTGGACCCGCTGGAGGACGAGCCCGGGGAGGGCGGCGCGGTGACCGTCGAGGTGGAGGGTCTGGCGAACCGGGTGACGCCCTTCCCGGTCGCCGCCTCCAAGTACTCCGCCCTGCACCCGGTCGCCGGCGGCGGCCTGGTCTGGCTGCGCTGGCCGATCTCGGGGGCGCTCGGCGAGACCTTCGCCAACCCGGACGACCCCTCCGAGCGCCCCACCCTGGAGCACTTCGGCCTCGCCAAGGCCAAGCGCTCCGAACTCGCCCGGCACCTCGACACGTTCCGGGTCAGCGGGGACGGCACCCGGCTCGTCCTGCTCGACGAGGGCGACCTGCGCGCGGTGCCCGCCACCGAGCCGGGCGACGCCGACTCCACCACCTGGATCGACCTGCGCCGCATCCTGCACCAGGTCGACCCGCCCACCGAGTGGCGCCAGGCGTACGCCGAGGCGGGCCGGCTGATCCGGGCGTACTTCTGGGACCCGGGCATGTGCGGCATCGACTGGGACGCGGTCCTCGACCAGTACCGCCCGCTGCTCGAACGGGTCGCCTCCCCCGACGAGTTCGCCGACCTGCTCCGGGAAGTGCTGGGCGAGCTGGGCACGTCCCACGCCTACGTCACCCCCGCCCGCCGCAACGAGGGCCCCCCGCACTACCAGCGCCGCCAGGGCCTGCTGGGCGCCAACTTCGCCTGCCGCGAAGGCCGCTGGACGCTCAAGCGGATCCTGCCCGGCGACTCCTCCGACTCCCGCGCCCGCTCCCCGCTGGCCGGCACCGGCATCCGCGAGGGCGCCGTCCTCACCCACGTCGACGGCCGCCCGGTCGACCCGGTGACCGGCCCGTACCCGCTGCTCGCCGGCGCCGGCGGCACCACCGTCGAGCTGACCTTCGCCCCGGCCGAGGGCGCGGGCCCGGCCCGCCGGGTCGCCGTCGTCCCGCTGGTGGACGAGCGCCCGCTGCGCTACCAGGACTGGGTCACCAAACGCCGCGAGGTGGTACGGGAGTTGAGCGCCGGCCGCTGCGGCTACCTGCACATCCCCGACATGGGCGGCTCCGGCTGGGCCCAGTTCAACCGCGACCTGCGCCGCGAGGTGTCCCGGCCCGCCCTGATCGTGGACGTGCGCGGCAACGCGGGCGGCCACATCAGCGAGCTGGTGATCGAGAAGCTGACCCGCACCATCATGGGCTGGGACCTCACCCGCGACGCCCAGCCCGTCTCGTACGCCTCCGACGCGCCGCGCGGCCCGGTGGTGGCCGTCGCCGACGAGGCGACCTCCTCCGACGGCGACATGATCACGGCCGCGTTCCGGCTGCTGCGGCTCGGCCCGGTGGTCGGGCAGCGCACCTGGGGCGGCGTGGTCGGCATGACCGGGCGGCACCGCCTGGGCGACGGCACGGTGATCACGGTGCCGATGAACGCGGCCTGGTTCGACGTCTACGGCTGGTCCGTGGAGAACCACGGCGTCGCCCCGGACGTCGAAGCGCTGCGCACGCCCCTGGACTGGGCCGAGGGCCGCTACCCGGTCCTTGACGAGGCGGTGCGCATCGCCCTGGAGCTGCTGGAGACCGAGCCGCCGGCCGCGCCGCCCGGCTACGACGACGTACCCGACCGGTCCCGGCCGCCGCTGCCGCCCCGGCGGTAGCCGCAGAAGGGCGCCCCCGCCTCGGCGGGAACGCCCTTCTCACGTCACGTCAGCGGCTGCGACGCGTCAGGCGTCGAAGCTCTCCTCGAGGCGGTCCTCACGACCACCCTCGTGGCGCTCCTCGCCGTGGCGACGGGCCGGCTGGTCCATCTCGTCCTCGTCGCGGCGGCGGTCACGGTTCTGGAACTGCTCGCGACCCTGCTCCGCGCGCTGCTTGCCCTGCTCCTGCATGCGCTCGGCCTTGTCCTGGAACTGGTCCTTGATACCCATGTGGGTTCAACTCCTGTGGTCTACCGGTCCGGCCGGTTCGGCCGGGCTCGATCAGATTCACACGGGCCGTGACCCTGCGCATGTCGATCACTCACGGACGGTAGCCGACGCGCTCCGGTGCTGTTCGTCGGCGGCCCCGCCGGCCCCCACCAGGCCGATCCGCATGCCTTCCAGGCGCCCCGCGAAGCGCCGCATCTCGCGCTGCCCGACGGTGCCGATGACGGCCGGCAGATAGCCGCGCATGCCCTGCATGCCCCGCAGCCACCACTGCCCGTAGACGTGCGCGGAGCGGCGCTCGATGCCCTCCACGAACCGGTCGACGGCCGGGCCCAGCGGGTAGGTCTTGTTGGACGGCCAGGGCAGCCGCTGGCGCAGCTCGCGCATCACGTCGTCCTGGTCGGCGCCGCGCACCATGTCGGTGTCGGTCCAGGACAGGTAGCCCACGCCCACCTTCACGCCCCGGTGCCCGACCTCCGCGCGCAGGCAGTGCGCGTACGCCTCCACACCGGACTTGGAGGCGCAGTAGGCCGTCATCATCGGCGCGGGCGTGATGGCGGCGAGGGACGCGACCTGGAGCAGGTAGCCGCGGCTCTCCACCAGGAGCGGCAGGAAGGCGCGGGCGGTCACCGCGGAGCCGATCAGGTTGACCTCGATCACCCGCCGCCACGCCTCGGGGTCGGAGTCGGTGAACGGACCGCCGCTGGCCACACCGGCGTTGGCGACCACGATGTCCACCTTGCCGAACCGCTCCCGCACCTCCGCCGCGACCCGGGTCATCTGCTCCTGGTCGGTGACGTCGGCGTGCCAGTGCTCGCTCTCGCTGTGCAGCCGCGCCGAGACCTGCTTGAGCGCGTCCGGCTCCAGGCCGACGAGCGCCACCTTCACCCCCCGCGCGCTCAACTTGCGGGCCAGCAGCTCCCCGACGCCCCGCGCGGCCCCCGTGACGACGGCGACGCGCCCCTCCAGGCTCACCCTGCTGCTCATGCGCTCTCCTCCACGTGTGCGGCGGTGTCGGTGATGAGGTACGTGGCGGCGAGGTCGCGGATCTTGCCGGTCACGACCTCCGGCGCCTCGATCGGCGTCATGTGGCCCACCCCCGGCAGCTCGGTCAGACCGACGCAGTGGGGCAGCGTCGCGGCCAGGGCGCGGGCGTGCACGGGCGGGGTGAGCCGGTCGGCGGTGCCGGCGACCACCTCGACCGGCATCCGCAACTCCCGTACGCCGTGGTCGAGGTCGAGCAGGTCGAGCACCTCCGACCAGGCGTGCCGCACCCCGCGCGGGCAGGCGTGCACGATGTGGGCGCACGCCTCGACCATGCCGGACGCCGAACCGGGGCCCATCGTGCCGTACTTGAGGATCCGGCGGGCCAGCGGCGTGACCGGCCCGAGCGGGGCGCGGGAGCCGAGGACGCGCCGGGTCAGCCAGGTGCGGACCCGGCCCTCCCGCAGCGGCACCACGGTGGAGGACGCCACCAGCCGCGAACTGCCCGTGCTGCACAGCAGGACGGCGGCGACGTGCTCGCGCACCTTCGGCCGGGCGGCGGCGGCCATCACCGTCATGCCGCCCATGGAGTGCCCGGCGACGACGGCCCGTTCGCCCGGCGCCAGCACGGCCTCCAGTACGGCTTCGAGGTCGTCGGCGAGGGCCTCGGTGCCGCACGCCGGGTTGGCCGGGCTGCGTCCGTGGCCGCGCTGGTCGTAGGCGACGACCCGGTGGTCGGCGGAGAGGGCGCGGATCTGCGCCGCCCAGAAGGCGGTGGAGCAGGTCCAGCCGTGGGAGAGGACGACGATGGGCGCGGCCGGGTCGTCGGGGCCGTGCACCTCGACGTGGACGCGGGCGCCGTCGGCGGAGGTGGCGGTGAGCACCCGGGTGGGCGCGGGCGGGGCGTACGGCCCCGAGGCCAGGTGCGCCAGGCGGCTCACGCGGTCACCTCCGCGGCGTCCTCGGTGACGGCCTCCGTGCGGCGGGCCGCCGGGGCCCGCAGCACCTCGTACTCCGCGAGGTCGACCCGGCGCGTGGCGCGGCGGAACTCGGCGGTGGTGCCGGGCCAGACGGTGGTGTTGCGGCCACTGGCGTCCAGGTACCAGCTGGTGCAGCCGCCGGTGTTCCACACGGTGCGCTTCATGCGCTCCTGCACCCGGTGGTTCCAGCCCCGCACGGCGGCGGGCCGGGCGTCGAGGGCGGCCCGGCCGCCGAGGACGTCCAACTGCCGCAGGTAGTCGGCCATGTAGTTCAGCTGCGACTCGATCATCAGGATCATGGAGGAGTTCCCGAGCCCGGTGTTGGGCCCGATGATCGTCATCCAGTTGGGGAAGCCGGCCGCCGAGGCGCCGCGCAGCGCCTCCATGCCGCCCTTCCAGGTCTCGGCGAGCGTCCGCCCGTCCGCGCCCACCACGCGCTCGGCGATGGGCATGTCGGTGACGTGGAAGCCGGTGCCGAAGACGATCGCGTCGACCTCGGCCTCGGTGCCGTCGGCGGCGACGAGGGTGGAGCCGCGGATCTCGGCGAGGCCGCTGGCGACGACGTCCACATTGGGGCGGGCGAGCGCCGGGTAGTACTCGCTGGAGAGCAGGATCCGCTTGCAGCCGATGCGGTAGTCCGGGGTGAGCTTGGCGCGCAGCGCCGGGTCCTTGATGGCGGCGCCCATGTTGCGCTTGGCGATCCGCTCGACGAAGCCCAGTTCTTCGGGCCGCTTGGTGAACGCCTGCACCTGGAGCTCCCGGATGCCCCAGAGCAGTCCGCGGCGCAGCCGGGCGGTGGCGGGCAGCGCCCTGTGCAGGGCGCGCTCGGCGCCGCTGATCGCCCGGTCCATGCGGGGCATCACCCAGGCCGGGGTCCGCTGGAAGAGGGTGAGGCGGCCGACCTTCGGCTGGATCGCCGGCACGATCTGGATCGCGGAGGCGCCGGTGCCGATCATGGCGACGCGCTTGCCGGTGAGGTCGTAGCCGTGGTCCCAGCGGGCGGAGTGGAAGACCTCACCGGGAAAGGAGTCGAGCCCCTTGATGTCCGGCACCTTAGGGTCGGACAGCGGCCCGGTGGCGGAGACGACGACGTCCGCGGTGAGCGTCCCCCGGGCCGTCTCGATCTCCCACCGCAGCTCGTGCGGGTCCCAGACCGTGCGCACGACCTCCGCGCCGAAGCGCAGGTGGGGGCGGAGGCCGAAGGTGTCGGCGACGTGCTCCAGGTAGGCGCGGATGTGCCGCTGCCCGGAGAAAGTGCGGGGCCAGTCGGGGTTGGGCGCGAAGGAGAACGAGTAGAGATGCGACGGCACGTCGCACGCGCAGCCGGGATAGCTGTTGTCCCGCCAGGTGCCCCCGACGCTGTCGGAGCGCTCCAGGACGACGAAGTCGGTGATCCCCTCCCGCCGCAGCCGCACGGCGGCCCCGATCCCGCCGAAGCCGGACCCGATCACGGCGACGCGCACATGCCCGCCGACCGGCTCGTAGCCCTGCTTGTCCCCTTGCTCGTGCTCGGCCATCCCGAAGCCTCCACGCGTCGCCGCCGGCGTCTCCGCCAGAACCCTGCCAGTGAACACTGGCGCAATGGGACTGTAGAACAGGACCGTACTCATGGGTAGGGGGCGGGCCGAGGAAAGTTACCGGGGGTACGACATAGGGTCGAAGGCGTGACCGAAGAGCGCGAGCACCGCGAACACCGCGAGTACCGCATGGAGGAGCTGGCCCGGCTGGCCGGCATCACGGTGCGCACCCTGCGCTTCTACCGCGAGCGCAAGCTGATCCCGCCGCCCCGCCGCGAGGGCCGCATCGCCTGGTACGACGACCACCACCTGGCCCGCCTGCGCACCGTCGCGGCGCTGCTGGAACGCGGCCACACCCTGAACGGCATCGCGGAACTCGCCGACGCCTTCGACCACGGACGCGACGTCGGCGACCTCCTCGGCCTCGGCGAGCCCACCGAGGAGACCCCGGTCCGGCTGACCCCCGAGGAACTCGCCGCCCGCTTCGAGGGCGAGGTCACCCCGGAGAACCTGGCCGCCGCGATGGACCTCGGCTACCTCGGCACCGACGGCGACGAACTCGTCCACATCAGCCACCGCCTGCTCGACGTCTCCAGCGCCCTGGTCCGCGAGGGCATCCCGCTCGCCGAGGTCCTCGACGCCGGCAAGCGCGTCCGCGACCACGCCGAGGCCCTGGCCGACCTCTTCGCCGACCTGGTCCTGCGCCACGCCCCCGACCAGGACCTCCAGCGCCTGCGCCCGCTGGCCCGCAGCGTGGTGGAGGCGGAGCTGTCACTGGCCCTGGACCGCCGCGTCCACGCCCAGTCGGAGCGCGCTCAGCGCTCGTAGACGACGGTCACCGGCGCGTGGTCCGACCACCGCTCACCGTGCGAGGCGGCCCGCTCGACGAACCCCTTGACGGCACGGGCGGCGAGCCCGGGCGTGCACATCTGGTAGTCGATGCGCCAACCGCTGTCATTGTCGAAGGCCCGCCCCCGGTACGACCACCAGCTGTACGGCCCCTCGACATCGGGATGCAACTCCCGCACCACGTCCACGAAGCCGCCCTCCCCCGCGTCGAGCACCCGCCCGAGCCACTCCCGCTCCTCGGGCAGGAACCCGGAGTTCTTCTTGTTGGCCCGCCAGTTCTTCAGGTCGGCCTCGCGGTGGGCGATGTTCCAGTCCCCGCAGACGACGACCTCGCGCCCGTCGGCGGCGGCCCGCTCACGCAGCTCCTTCAGGTAGGGCAGGAACTCCCCGAGGAACCGCATCTTCTCCTCCTGCCGCTCGGTCCCGACCTCCCCCGACGGCAGATACAGCGAGGCGAAGGTCACCCCCGGCAGATCGGCCTCCACGTACCGCCCCGACCCGTCGAACTCGGCCGACCCGAACCCGACCCGCACCCGGTCCGGCTCCCGCCGGCTGCACAGCGACACCCCGGCCCGCCCCTTGGCGGCGGCCGGCGCGTGCACGACGTGCCAGCCCTCGGGCGCCCGCACCGCCTCGGGCAGCTGCCCGGGCTCGGCGCGCACCTCCTGGAGGCACACCACATCGGCGGAGGTCGCGGCCAGCCACTCCACGAAGCCCTTCTTCGCGGCGGCACGCAGCCCGTTCACGTTCACGGAGGTCACGGTGAGCATTCCGGCACGATACCGGCACACTGGAGGACGCCGGTCCTCCGGCCACCAGCATCGATTTACGGTAGGAAGCATGAACATACGCCGGGTCCCGTTCGACCACCCCGACGCCGTCAAGCTCAACGACGAGGTCCAGGCCGAGTACGACGTCCGCTACGGCGACGGCGGCGACGCCACCGAACTGGCCGCCGCGGACTTCGCCCCGCCGAACGGGCTCTACCTGGTCGCCTACGACGAGGCCGACGTCCCCATCGCCTCCGGCGGCTGGCGCCGGCAGGACGCCAACGAGGAGGGCAACCTCGACGGCGACGCCGAGCTGAAGCGCATGTTCGTCACCGAGCCGGCCCGCGGCCGGGGCCTGGCCCGCCGCATCCTGGCCGCCCTGGAGGAGGACGCCCGCGCGGCGGGACGCGTCCGCATGGTCCTGGAGACCGGCACCAAGCAGCCGGAGGCCGTCGCCCTCTACCGCTCCAGCGGCTACGACCCCTGCGACAAGTTCGGCTACTACCGCTTCCACGCCGAGAGCCTGTGCTTCGCGAAGGACCTCCGGAGCCCGCGCGACTGAGGGCGCCGCTGTCAGTGGCCGGCCCTACTGTGCGGGCAACGGTCCTGGAGAGGAGCAACGGTGGGGTTCTCGGGTGAACTGGTCTTCGGCCGAAGCGAGCGTCCGCTGACGGCGGCGCCGGTCTTCGGCGGCCTGCGGGCGGACGACGAGGGCAGCGTCGGCTCGTGGTGGCCGCGGCCCGGCGGATGGCAGACGTGGCAGTTCCACCGGACCGCCTTCCCCGGCCGGCCCGTGGACGTTCTGGGGGCCGTGGTCGACTGGACCGGGTCCCCGGCGTGCGTGGCGACCGTGCACGACAGCGACGTGGCCCGGGTGCACGGTCTGGCACCCGGCGGCAACAGCTGGAGCGCGTGGCTGCACCTGGAGACCGCGTCAGACATCCTGGACCGTCCGCTGTCCGAGTTGGACGCCGGCGTACCCGCCGACGCCCGCGCCGCCCTGGCCTGGGCCCGTTCCGCGGGAGCGGGCGCCGACGCGTCCCCGGCCACGATCGAGCGGACCCTCCGGTCCCACGAGACCTTCGTCGAGGACCTCTTCGCCACCGTCCTGGACCACTTGGGCTTCCCCGAGGCAGTCGACCCCGGGACCACCCATCGTGCTGCGGCACCGCCCACGTAGACCGGCCGAAGCCCGCACAGGAAAAGATCCGGAAACGCCGAGATCCCGCCCGATCAATCAGATCGGGCGGGATCTCGTGGACTCTTCCTGAGCGAGCTCAAGAACATTCGATGCGTGGACCTGTGGGGATTTGAACCCCAGACCCCCTCGATGCGAACGAGGTGCGCTACCAGACTGCGCCACAGGCCCTTGCAACGAGTGAAACTCTAGCATCCCCGCGGGTGTGCTCGAAAACCGCTTCCCGGCGGGGGCTACTCGTTGGCCGCGCGCGGCCGGTCGCCCTCTTCGTACTGGTCGAAGAGGGGCGTGCGGCCCCGCTCGCGGGCCCGGCGGGCGGACGCGGCGCGGCGGGCGTCGGTGCGGGCCGGGGGCTCCGCGCGGTCGGCGGGGTCGGCGGCCTCGGGGGCCTCCGGGGCGGGGGGCGCGTCCTCCTGGCCGAGGGCCGCCGCGCTGGAGCGGGCCGCGCTCCAGGCGTCCGGTCCGGCGAGGTCGACGTCCGGGGTGGCCCGGGGGGCGACCGGCGCGGTGACGTAGGTGGGCAGCGGGACCGGGACCGGGTCCCAGCTGTCGCCGCCCTGGGGGCGCCGCTGGCGCTCGCGCTGCTGGTCGACCCATTCGGCGTGGTCGGTCTGCTCGACCAGGGCCCGGCGGCCGGCGGCGAGGGCGGAGAGGCCCGGGTCGGGCGCGGTGGCCTCGGGGCCCTCGTCCGGTTCGTCGGCGTCCGTGTCACCGGCGTCGGCCGGGGTGCGCCGACGGGGCTGGCGGTCGCGGTCGCGCAGCCGGGCCGCGGCGGCCTCGGCCTGCCGGCGGTCCATCTGGAAGGCGTACCGGCGCCGCTCCTGCGTGCGCAGGTAGGCGATGTAGACGCTGAGCAGCACGGCCGGCCCGGCCGGCGCCCACAGGAAGGCGAGGCCGCCGACCGCCGCGACGATCGAGCCGAGCGTGAAGAGGAGGAAGAGCAGCGCGATGGTGCGCCGGCGCCGGGCCAGCACCTTGTTGCGCCGGGCGCGCGCCGCGGCCTCCGGCGAGACGGGTGCGCGCCGGGCGGCCGGCACCCGGGCCCGCGCCGGCTCCGGCGGCGGGGCCTGCCGTTTGGTGCGGGACACCGCGAAGGCCCGGACGTCCACCGAACCGGTGGCGCCGTCCGGGGACGGGGCGTCGGCGTCGGGCTCCGCCTCCCCGGCCGGGTGCGGCCGGTCCTTGGCGTACCGGCGCTCCATCCCCGCCCGTCCGGACAGCAGCCGGATGGCGGTGCTGAAGCGTTCCGTCGGACGGGCCTCGTTCAGCTCGTCCTGCCTACGGAGCCACATCGGCACCAAGTAGGCGGCCCAGGCCCCGACGATGACTGCGTAGATGAGGCCGCTGCTGCTCACGCCTCACACGGTAGAGGGGTTTGCGTGAGGCCATCCGCCAATTGAGCCGGTGTGTCGCACGATCTGGCTGATATTTCGAACTTTTCTTGTGATCGATGCGATCAGACAGCCAATATTTCCGATCAATTTCGAACGTCAATTCGATTTAGTCGGGCTGCTCCGGCGCCGGTGCCAGCGGCGCAGCAGCCCGTCCGGCACCTCCTCCGCGGTCAGCGCGTAGACGAGATGGTCGCGCCAGCCGCCGTCGATGTGGAGATATCGGGGCCGCAGCCCCTCCTCGCGGAATCCGAGTTTCTCCACCACCCGCCGGCTCGGCGCGTTCTCGGGGCGAATGCAGATCTCGACGCGGTGCAGTCCGACGGCGCGGAAACAGTGGTCCACCGCCATCGCCACCGACGTCGGCATCACACCGCGGCCCGCCACCGCCTGGTCCACCCAGTAGCCGACGTGCCCGGAGCACATCGAGCCCCAGGTGATCCCGGCCACCGTCAACTGCCCCACCAGGCGCCCCTGGTACTCGATGACGAACGGCAGCATCCGGCCCGCCCGCGCCTCGGAGCGCAGGTAGCGGACCATCTGACGGTACGTCGGCCGCTTCGCGAGCGGGCCGCCGGGCCCGGGCGGCGGGACGGTGGCCTCCCAGGGCCGCAGCCAGTCCCGGTTGCGCCGGTTGACCTCGCGCCAGGCCCGCTGGTCGCGCGGCCGTATCGGCCGGAGGACGACGTCGCCGTCCACCAGCTCCACGGGCCAGGCTCCGCTCTTCAGCTCGCACCCCCGCCGCCGGGTCTGCGGTGGTCCCCGCCGCGGATCTGGTCCACGGCGTGCCGCAGCAGCGGCTCCAGGACCGCCAGACCGTCCCGCACCCCGCCGGTCGACCCAGGCAGGTTGACGATCAGGGTGCCCCCGGCCACCCCGGCCAGGCCCCGGGACAGCGCCGCGGTGGGCACCTTGTCCCGGCCGTACGCCCGGATCGCCTCCGCGATGCCCGGGACCTCGTACGCGATCACCGCGCGGGTCGCCTCGGGCGTGCGGTCGGTGGGTGAGATTCCGGTGCCGCCGGTCGTCACGATCACGTCGTAGCCCGCCTCGACGCCGGCCCGCAGGGCGGCCTCGACCGGGTCGCCGTCCGGGACGACCTGGGGGCCGTCCACAGCGAAGCCGTACTCCCTGAGCCCCTCGGCGATCAGCGGGCCGCCCCGGTCCGCGTAGACGCCGGCGGCGGCGCGGTTGGAGGCGGTCACCACGAGGGCGCGGTAGCCGGCGGGCGCCCCCTCGCTCATGACCGGCTCCAGTCGCCCGACTTGCCGCCCGTCTTCTCCTCGACCCGCACGTCCGTGATCACCGCTCCCTTGTCGACCGCCTTGACCATGTCGACCACGGTGAGCGCGGCGACGGAGACCGCGGTGAGCGCCTCCATCTCGACGCCCGTGCGGTCCGTCGTGCGCACCGTGGCGGCGATCTCCACGGCGTCGTCCGCGACCGACAGGTCCAGTCTCACACCGGAGAGCGCCAGCGGGTGGCAGAGCGGGACCAGGTCGGGGGTGCGCTTGGCGCCCATGATGCCCGCGATCCGCGCGGTGGCCAGCGCGTCGCCCTTGGGCATCCCCTCGCCGCGCAGCAGCTCGACCACGCGCGGCGAGACGAGGACGCGGCCGGTGGCGCGGGCGGTGCGCGCGGTGACGTCCTTGCCGGACACGTCGACCATCCGGGCGGCGCCCGCCTCGTCGAGGTGGGTGAGGTGGTCCTGTGCGCCCCGCGGGTCTCGCGCGGCTGCGTCCTGCGTGCTCATGCTCGTACGGTGCTCCCGGTCCTGGCCCGCCGCGGTGCGGCGCCGCGGGCCTGCTGTGCGCGACACGGTACCGCCAACGGGGGGCCGTCAGCCGAGCAGGACCACCTCGACCTCGGCGCCGGGCGCGACCGACTCGGTGTCCTCGGGGACGACGATCAGCGCGTTCGCCCGCGCCAGGGCCGCCACCAGGTGCGAGCCGGCGCCGCCGACCGGGCGGACCGAGCCGTCGGCGTGCCACCCGCGCAGGAACTGCCGGCGCCCCTTGGGCGAGGTCAGCGCCTCGTCGGCGGCGAGGGTGGCGGTGGCCGTCGGCCGCTGCGGATCCGGCAGGCCCATCAGGGCGCGGATCGCGGGGCGCACGAACAGCTCGAAGGAGACGTACGAGGAGACCGGGTTGCCGGGCAGCGCGAGCAGCGGGGTGTGGTCGGGGCCGATGGAGCCGAAGCCCTGCGGCTTGCCCGGCTGCATGGCGAGCTTGCGGAACTCCACGCCGCTGCCCGGCTCTTCGGCGTCGGCGACGTGCTCCAACGCCTCCTTCACCACGTCGTACGCGCCCACGCTGACCCCGCCGGTGGTGACCATGAGGTCGGCGCGCACCAGCTGGTCCTCGATGGTGGAGCGCAGTGTCTCGGCGTCGTCGGCGACCGCGCCGACCCGGTAGGCGATGGCGCCGGCGTCGCGGGCGGCGGCGGTGAGGGAGAAGCTGTTGGAGTCGAAGATCTGGCCGTGGGCCAGCTGCTCGTCGGGCTGGACCAGTTCGCTGCCGGTGGAGAGCACCACCACGCGCGGGCGCGGGCGCACGCGTGCCCTGCCCCGCCCGATGGCGGCGAGGAGCGCGATCTGCGGCGGCCCGAGGACCGTGCCGGCCTCCAGGACCCGCTCGCCGGCCCGCACGTCGCTGCCCTCGGCGCGCACGTGCGCCCGGGCCTCGGCGGGCCGGTACACCAGCACCTCGCCCTCGGCACCCTCGGGCGCCAGGCTGCGGGCGCGCATCCCGGTGACCGGGCCCTCGCCGAGGCCGCCGTCGGTCCACTCCACGGGGACGACCGTCTCGGCGCCGGGCGGCAGCGGGGCGCCGGTCATGATGCGGGCGGCCTGCCCGGGCCCGACGGTGAGCGGGTCCCGCCGACCGGCGGCGACGTCGCCGACGACCTCCAGGGCGGCCGGGAACTCCTCGCTCGCGCCGGCGACATCGGCGACCCGCACCGCGTACCCGTCCATCGAGCTGTTGTCGAAGGGCGGCAGGGACACCGCGGCCGTGACGTCGTCGACCAGGACGCAGCCCTGGGCGTCGAGCAGTTGCAGCTCGATGGGCTCCAGGGGGTGCACGGCGGCGAGGACGTCCGCCAGGTGCTCCCCCACCGTCCACAGCCGGTCGGGGTCCGGTCCCTGCGCGGCGTTCTCGTGGCCGGCGTCGTCACGGTGCGCGGTGCTGCTCAACGGCCCTGCATCTCCTCGGCTACGTAGCTGCGAAGCCAGGCCCGGAAGTCCGGGCCCAGGTCCTCACGTTCGCACGCGAGTCTGACAATGGCCCGCAGGAAGTCGCCGCGGTCGCCGGTGTCATAGCGGCGGCCCTTGAAGACGACGCCGTGCACCGGGCCGCCGAGGTTCTCGTCCGCGGCGAGCTGCTGGAGGGCGTCGGTCAGCTGGATCTCGCCGCCGCGGCCCGGCTCGGTCTTGCGCAGCACGTCGAAGATGTTGGCGTCCAGGACGTACCGGCCGATGATCGCGTAATGGGACGGCGCGTCGGCCGCGTCCGGCTTCTCCACCAGACCGGTCACCTGGACGACGTCGGCCTCCCCGGTGCTCTCCACGGCGGCGCAGCCGTACAGGTGGATCTGCTCGGGCGCGACCTCCATGAGGGCGACGACGCTGCCGCCGCGCTGCTCCTGGACGTCGATCATGCGCTGGAGCAGGGGGTCGCGGGGGTCGATCAGGTCGTCGCCGAGGAGCACCGCGAAGGGCTCGGCGCCCACGTGCGGGGCGGCGCAGAGCACGGCGTGGCCGAGGCCGCGGGGGTCGCCCTGGCGGACGTAGTGGATCATCGCGAGGTCGCTGGACTCCTGGACCCTGGCCAGCCTGCCCGCGTCGCCCTTGCGCTGGAGGGCGGACTCCAGCTCGTAGTTGCGGTCGAAGTGGTCCTCCAGGGGGCGCTTGTTGCGCCCGGTGACCATGAGGACGTCTTCGAGGCCCGCGGCGACGGCCTCCTCGACCACGTACTGGATGGCGGGCTTGTCGACGACCGGAAGCATCTCCTTGGGAGTCGCCTTGGTGGCCGGCAGGAACCGGGTGCCGAGGCCGGCCGCGGGGATGACGGCCTTCCGGATCTTGGGGTGGGACTGGCTCATGCGCGCCACCATAGCGGCTGCGTATGTACGAACCCCCCGACTCTCCACAGCATTGCTCATATGAGCATTTGAGTATCACGCGAGACGGAACCATGAGAGGAAGAACCTGTGAGGAACCTGTCCCATGGGCACTGAGGACGAGCCCGGCAAGCGGGCCCTGCGGCGGCGGCTGCTGGCCGCGCGGTTCGACCTGACCGCCGCCGAGGTGGACGCCGCCGGCGAGGCGCTGGCCGCCCGGGCGCTCGGGCTCCCCGAGGTCGCGAGGGCGCGCACGGTGGCGGCGTACGTCTCCATGGGCGACGAGCCGGGCACCCTCGCGCTCCTGGACGCGCTGCGCGCGCGGGGCGTGCGGGTGCTGCTGCCCGCCCTGCTGCCCGACAACGACCTCGACTGGGGCGCGTACGAGGGGCCCGGCTCCCTCGCGCGCGTGCGGCACGGCGGCGGGCGCATGGAACTGTCCGAGCCCGCCGGGCAGCGGCTCGGCCCGGACGCGGTCACGGCGGCCGACGTGGTGCTGCTGCCGGGCCTCGCGGTCGACGGCCGCGGCCTGCGGCTGGGCCGCGGCGGCGGCTCCTACGACCGGGTGCTCGCCCGCCTGGAGCGGTCGGGCGCGCGGCCCGCGCTGCTGGTGCTGCTGTACGACACCGAGGTCCTCGCGCGCGTGCCCGCCGAGGCGCACGACCGGCCGGTGGACGCGGTCGTGACGCCGTCGGGGGCGCGGCGGTTCACCGGGGCTTGAGCACCAGGCTGTCGCTGGTGCTGCCGTCGACCGCCCCCTCGGTGAACGACCAGGGCAGCAGCTCGCCGGCCGCCCACTTGTCCGTCTGGTCGGTGTAGTGGGCGCTGTAGGCGTGCCCGGAGGCGCCGGTCAGGTTGATCCAGCGCGACTTGTCCAGGTCGCCGAGGTTGACCACCATCCGCATCGACGGCACCCAGACCACCCCGTAGCCGCCGGCCGCGTTCCAGCCGGTGGCGTTGACGGCCGCCTCGCCGCCGCTGAGCTTCCAGGGGCCGCGGTTGAGCGCGTACTTCAAGAAGCCGGGGCCCTCGGTGCCGAGCGTCTGGTTCTTCAGGAACAGCCGGTGCAGCCGGCCCCAGCTCCAGGTGTCGATGTCCTTGCCCATCTTGGCGGTCAGCTCCCAGCGGGCGTCCACCATGGCGCGCTTGAACAGGTCGTCCCGGTTGTGGTCGGCGCCCTTGCGGTTGTTGTAGTCGGGCGTCGTCCACCAGTCGCTCTTGGGGTCGTCCAGCAGGCCGCGGACCACCTCGAACCAGCGGTCGCCGCCGTCCGGCTGCGCCTGGCCCGCGTCGCGCTGGCCGCACTCGTTGACCTTGTTCGACTTGTCCGCCGGACCCGTGGTGTCCACCGGGTCCACCCACAGGCACTGGCCCTTGACCCGCAGCTCCTTGGGCAGCTTGTTGCCGAACGCCAGCTTGAGGATGTTGCGCCAGACCGAGTTGAAGTACGCCGCGGCGGCCGAGTCGGCGTCCTGGGTGTAGTCCCAGCCCTCCAGGAGCTTCTGCGCCTCGCGCACGGACTTGTCGTCCACGTCGATCTTCAGCAGCTGGGGCACGAGCAGCTTGGCGATCTCGCTGCTGTTGTCGAGCTGCATCTGGCGCATGTCGTCGGTGGAGACCTTGCCGCCGTCCTTGATCTTCTGCTCGATCAGGGAGGTGATGCGCTGGCTGCGGGTGCCGTAGCCCCAGTCCGTGGTGAGGGTGTACGGGTAGTCGTCCTTGTCGACGACGGCCTGGTTGGCGGTGACGATGTAGCCGCGCTTGGGGTTGTACTCGTACGGCAGCGCGTCCTGGTCGATGTACTGGCCGGTCCAGCGGTAGTCGGGGTCCCAGCCGGGGGCCGGGATCGAGCCGTCGTGCTTCTTGTCGCGGATCGGGATCCGGCCCGGCAGGGTGTAGCCGATGTTGCCCGCGGTGTCGGCGTAGACCAGGTTCTGCGAGGGCACCTCGAACTGCTCGGCGGCCTCCCGGAAGCCCTGCCAGTCCTTGGCGCGGTCGATCGCGAAGACGGAGTCCATGGTGGTGCCCGCGTCCTCGGCGGTCCAACGCAGCGCGACGCCGTAGCCGTCGCCGCGGTCGGGGGCGGCGGCGTCGACGGTGGCCTTGCGGCCGACCTTGACCAGGTCGTCGTCGCGGTCGGAGAGCAGGGGGCCGTTGTTCGTCTCCCGTACGACGATCTTCTTGTCGCTGCCGCCGGCGACCTTGATGGTCTCCTCGCGCGTGCGGAACGGCACGACCTTGCCGTCGTACTGGTAGCCCTCGCCGGTGATCTTCTCCAGGTAGAGGTCGGTGACGTCCACCCCGGAGTTGGTCAGGCCCCAGGCGATGCTCTGGTTGTGGCCGATGACGACGCCGGGCATGCCCGCGAAGGTGTAGCCGGAGACGTCGTACTGGCACTTGGCGGAGATCGCGCGGCAGTGCAGGCCCATCTGGTACCAGACCGAGGGCAGCGCCGGCGACAGGTGCGGGTCGTTGGCGAGGAGCGGCTTGCCGGTGATGGTGTGCTGCCCGGAGACGACCCAGGAGTTGGAGCCGATGCCGTTGCCGTTGACGCCGACGGCGGTGGGCAGGTCGTCCAGGACGTCCTGGAGACCGGAGAGCTGGCTCTCCAGGGCGCTGCCGGTGCCCGAGCCGGTGCCGGTGCCCGTTCCGGTGCCGGACCCGTTCGATCCGCTGCCGCCCGTGCCACCTGTTCCGCCCGTGCCCGGGTCGCCGCCGTCGAAGGTGCCGGTCAGTTCGTCGTACTGGCCCTCCTGGACGATCGCCCGGTTCCGGCTGTAGGGGTAGGCCGGGTACAGGTCGGCGATCTGCTTCGGGCCCAGGCGGCTGGTCATCAGCGCCCGGTCGATCTCGTCCTGCATGTTGCCGCGCAGGTCCCAGGCCATCGCCTTCAGCCAGGCCACCGAGTCGACCGGCGTCCAGGTCTGCGGCTTGTAGTCGTTGGTGAAGCCCAGGGCGGCGTACTCCAGGGAGATGTCCTTGCCGTCCTTGCCCTTCAGGTAGGCGTTGACCCCCTTGGCGTACGCCTGGAGGTAGCCCTTGGTGGCGGCCGACAGCTTCTCGTCGTACTCCTTCTTCGCCACCCGGTCCCAGCCCAGCGTGCGCAGGAACTCGTCGTTGTCGACCTGCCCCTCGCCGAACATCTCCGACAGGCGCCCGGAGGTCATGTGCCGGCGCACGTCCATCTCGTAGAACCGGTCCTGCGCCTGGACGTAGCCCTGCGCCATGAACAGGTCCTGCTCGGAGGAGGCGTAGACCTGCGGGATGCCGTAGCCGTCGCGCTTGACGTCGACCGGGCCCGCGAGGCCGTCCAGGGTGATCGAGCCCTTGGTCTGCGGGAAGGACGCGCGGACGGTGCTGATCGTCCAGTACGCCCCGAAGGCGAGGCCGCCGACGACGGCCAGGACCAGCACCAGGACGAGCAGGCGTGCCTTGCGCCCCTTCTTCCGACCGGACTTGCCGGACTGCCGGCCCTGCTGACCGGTAGAGGCGGTGGTGTTCGGGGGCATCGCTGTCCTTGCTGTCCTAACACGAGCGGCAGGGGCGGGCTGTGCTTTGTACTACAACGCAGGAGCAACCATAGGCGCAGGGCCGGGCCCGCCTTGACGCGGAGTCGGGTACCGCCGCGCACGGGCGTTCGATCCCACCGAGCCGGACGTCAAGAAATCGTCAAGAGTTAGGTAAGGTAACGAAGTAGTTGGAGTTTCAGAATCGTCCTGCTGTGCGCCAGGGAAGGAACGGCCGCTGACTGTCCACCACCTCAACCAGCTCCTGCTCGTCTGCTCGGTCGTCCTGCTGATCGCCGTGGCGGCGGTCCGCCTCTCCTCGCGCAGCGGGCTCCCCAGCCTGCTCGTCTACCTGGCCATCGGCGTCGCCATGGGCCAGGACGGCGTCGGCGACATCAAGTTCGACAACGCCGAGCTGACCCAGGTCATCGGCTACGCGGCGCTGGTCGTGATCCTCGCCGAGGGCGGCCTGGGGACCAAGTGGAAAGAGGTGAGACCGGCTCTGCCGGCCGCCTCCGCGCTGGCGACCGCCGGCGTCGCGGTGAGCGTCGGGGTGACGGCGGCGGGCGCGCACTACCTCACCGGCCTGGAGTGGCGGCAGGCGCTGATCGTCGGGGCGGTGGTGTCCTCGACGGACGCGGCGGCCGTGTTCTCCGTGCTGCGCCGCATCCCGCTGCCCGCGCGCATAGCGGGCACCCTGGAGGCCGAGTCCGGGTTCAACGACGCCCCGGTCGTCATCCTGGTGGTCGCCTTCTCCACCGCCGGGCCCATCGAGCACTGGTACCTGCTGCTCGGCGAGATCGCCCTGGAGCTGGCCATCGGCGCGGCCATCGGGCTCGCGGTGGGCTGGCTCGGCGCGTGGGGGCTGCGCCATGTGGCGCTGCCCGCCTCCGGCCTCTACCCGATCGCCGTCCTGGCCATCGCCGTCACCGCCTACGCGGCCGGCGCCATGGCCCACGGCAGCGGCTTCCTCGCCGTCTACCTCGCCTCCATGGTGATGGGCAACGCCCGGCTGCCGCACTGGCCCGCCACCCGCGGCTTCGCCGACGGCCTCGGCTGGCTGGCCCAGATCGGCATGTTCGTGCTGCTCGGGCTGCTGGTCACCCCGCACGAACTGGGCGACGACATCCTGCCCGCCCTGCTGATCGGCCTGGTGCTGACCATGGTCGCCCGCCCGCTGAGCGTGGTGCTGTGCCTGACGCCCTTCCGGGTGCCCTGGCAGGAGCAGGCGCTGATGTCCTGGGCGGGGCTGCGCGGCGCCGTGCCCGTCATCCTGGCGACCATCCCGATGGTGGAGGGCGTCGGGGACAGCCGCCGGATCTTCAACATCGTCTTCGTGCTGGTCGTCGTCTACACCCTGGTGCAGGGGCCGACCCTGCCCTGGCTGGCCGGGCGGCTCGGGCTCGGCAAGGGCGACGAGGCCGCCGACCTCGGCATCGAGTCGGCGCCCCTGGAGCGGCTGCGCGGGCACCTGCTGTCCGTCTCCATCCCGCCGGGCTCCAGGATGCACGGCGTGGAGATCCACGAGCTGCGGCTGCCGGCCGGCTCGGCGGTCACCCTGGTGGTCCGCGACGGCACGTCCTTCGTGCCGCTGCCGACGACGGGGCTGCGGCGCGGGGACGAACTCCTGGTCGTCGCGACGGACCCGGTACGGGACGCGGCCGAGGCCCGACTGCGGGCCGTGGGGCACGGGGGCAAGCTGGCGGGGTGGCTGCACACGGGGGGCGGGGCGGGGTAGCGCCTCCGCTCGGGGGGCGTACGGCGCGATGGTGCTCGCTTTCACAGGTGCCGCGGCCCTTGATCCCTGTACGATGAAGGCGGCACCTGATCGAACCAACTCTGCCTGACGCAGAGCTGGCGCGACCGTATGGCGGCCGGAACGCCCCGCACCGCACCGGGCTCCGGTATCTACCGCAGTCCGCGCAAGAGGACAGCTCTCGGCGCACCCCACGTGAGGATCCACGACGGGCCCGCGCTACCAGGCGGCAGAAAGGCACGGCCGTGGCGTCCACGGTCACCCCGTCGACCTCCTCCCCCCGCCGCCCGGGCTACGGGCAGCTGCTGCGCACCCGCGGCGCCTGGACGTTCCTGCTCCCCGGCTTCGCCGCCCGCCAGCCGTTCGCCATGCTGACGATCTCCATCGTGCTGCTCGTCCAGCACACCAGCGGCTCCTACGGCGTCGCGGGCGCCGTCGCCGCCGCCACCGGCGTCTCCATGGCGCTGTTCGCCCCCTACAGCGGCCGGCTCGCCGACCGCCACGGGCAGCGCGCCGTCCTGCTCCCCGGGGTGCTGGCGCACTCCGCGGCCGGCCTCACCCTGACCGCCCTCGCGCTCTCGGACGCGCCCCTGTGGGCGCTGTTCGCGGCGGCCGTGCCCACCGGGGCCTCGGTGCCGCAGATCGGGCCGATGGTGCGGGCCCGCTGGGGCGTCAAGCTGGGCGGCTCCCCGCTGATGAGCACGGCGGCGGCCTTCGAGTCCGTCACCGACGAGCTGACCTTCGTCCTCGGCCCCCTGGTCGCCACCGCCCTGTGCACGGCCGTCGACCCGGCTGCCGGGCTGGTCACCGAGGCCGCGCTCACCCTGGTGGGCGGTCTGCTGTTCGCCGCGCGGAAGAGCACGCAGCCGCGGGTCGGCGCCGTCGACGGCGACCTCGCGCGCGTGGAGCACGTCTCCGCGCTGCGCGTCCCCGGGGTGCGGGTGCTGATCGTGGCCTTCCTGGGCATCGGTTCCGTCTTCGGCGGCATGCAGGTGTCGCTGGCCGCCTTCACGGAGTCGATCGGCGAGCCCGGCCTGAACGGCGTCCTCTATGGCGTCTTCGCCGCCGGGAACATGCTCTCCGGGCTCGTCTGCGGAGCCGTCGCCTGGAAGGTGGCCCCGCAGCGGCGCCTGCTCGTCGGCTACGGCGCCCTGGCGCTGACCGCGTCCGGGCTGTGGGCCGCGCACTCCGTCCTGGTCCTGGCCGGCCTCGGCCTGCTGGTCGGCATGTGCGTCGCGCCCGCCCTGGTCACCGGCTACACCCTGGTCGACAGCCTGGTCCCGGCCGGCGCCCGCACCGAGGCGTTCACCTGGCTGACCGGCGCCGTCGCGCTCGGCCAGGCGGCGGCCGTGACCGTCGCCGGGCAGCTGGAGGACGGGCTCGGCGACGGGGCCGGGTTCCTGGTGCCGATGGGCGGCACGGTGCTCGCGCTGGCGACGCTGGTGACCCTGCGGTCGCGGCTGTCCGCCCGCGCGCCGGGGCGGACGGTGGCACGTGGCGTCGGTCACCGCGTGCCCGCCACAGTGGACTGATCCTCCGGAATACGTCACTATGGAGCGTCGTTAGCACTCATCGAGTGAGAGTGCCAGGAGGAACACAGTGCCGACGTACCAGTACCAGTGCACCGAGTGCGGCGAGGGCCTCGAGGCGGTGCAGAAGTTCACCGACGACGCCCTGACGGAGTGCCCGAACTGCAAGGGCCGCCTGAAGAAGGTGTTCTCGGCGGTCGGCATCGTCTTCAAGGGCTCCGGCTTCTACCGCAACGACAGCCGGGGCAGCTCGTCGAGCAGCTCGCCGGCGTCCTCCTCGGCGGCCAAGTCGTCTTCCTCCTCGTCGGAGTCGAAGTCGTCGTCCTCCTCGGACTCGAAGTCGTCCTCCAGCAGCGCCGGCTCCAGCTCTTCGAGCAGCAGCACGGCCGCTTAGCTCTCCGTCTTCCGGGACCCTGTCGTCGCCCGACGGCAGGGTCCTCGGCGTGTCCGGGGGCGTGTTCCGGGCGTGGGCCGCACGGCTAGGGTGCGGGCATGGCGAACCTTGCGAATGCCGAGATCGGCGTGATCGGCGGCTCCGGTTTCTACTCGTTCCTCGACGACGTGACCGAGGTCGCGGTGGACACCCCCTACGGGCCGCCCAGCGACTCCCTCTTCCTCGGCGAGGTCGCCGGCCGGCGGGTCGCCTTCCTCCCCCGGCACGGCCGCGGCCACCATCTGCCGCCGCACCGGATCAACTACCGGGCCAACCTGTGGGCGCTGCGCTCGGTCGGCGCGCGCCAGGTCCTCGGCCCGTGCGCGGTGGGCGGGCTCCAGCCGGAGTACGGTCCTGGCACGCTGCTGGTGCCCGACCAGTTCGTGGACCGCACGAAGTCCCGCCCGTCGAGCTACTACGACGGGACGCCGCTGGCCGACGGCACCGTGCCGAACGTCGTGCACGTGTCGCTGGCCGACCCCTACTGCCCGGCCGGCCGCGCCGCCGCGCTGAAGGCGGCCCGGGGGCGGGACTGGGAGCCGGTGGACGGCGGCACGCTGGTCGTGGTCGAGGGGCCGAGGTTCTCCACCCGCGCCGAGTCGCTGTGGCACCGGGCGCAGGGCTGGGCGGTGGTGGGCATGACCGGCCACCCCGAGGCGGCCCTCGCCCGCGAGCTGGAGCTGTGCTACACCTCGCTGACCCTCGTCACCGACCTCGACGCCGGCGCCGAGAGCGGCGAGGGCGTCTCCCACGAGGAGGTGCTGCGGGTGTTCGCGGCCAACGTGGACCGGCTGCGGGGCGTGCTGTTCGACGCGGTGGCGGCGCTGCCGGCGGCCGGGGAGCGGGACTGCGGGTGCGGGGCGTCGCTGGGCGGGATGGATCCGGGGATCGCGCTGCCGTAGCCGGGCCGGGGGTTGCGGGTAGGGGTGGAACGTCTCGTTCGGGTGGTGGAGTTGTCCACAACCCGGTGGGGCATCCACAGGCGCCGACGGGCGGCGGCGATCCGGGCCATCGTGGACGGGCAAGCGATTCCCTCCGAGCCACCGGGTGGTCACCGTGTTCCGTCCTCTCGCTCCCGCTCCCCTTCCCCCTGCCCTGTCCGTCTCCGGCCCCGTCCCGCCCCCGCTCGGCACCGACGCGCCGCCCACCTGCGAGGTCCCGCACTTCGCGCCGGTGCGGGTGCGCGGCGGGCGGCACGGGCTGTCCCGGCTGGCGCGGCACCGGCGCCGTGCCGTGGCCGTCGGACTCGCGGTCACCGCGGCGGCGCTGGTGGCCGCGGGGCCCCAGCCGGGGGGTGGCGCGCGGGACGGCCAAGGGGCCCGCGGGCATCCGGTGACCGGCGAGGCGGTGCGGGAGCGGCGCGCGGCGGGGCAGCGGACGGCACCGTCGGCGGCGCTCGTCGCGGCGCCCGTGCGGATCGCCGACGCGGAGACGGTGCGGCTGCTGCGGCCGGGCGACCGGGTTGACGTCGTGGCGTCCGAGGGCGACGGCGTGGACGGGGACGCGTTGGTGATCGCGCGGGGTGCGCGGGTGCGGGAGGTGCCGGAGCCGGCTCGGGACGGGGCGGTGGACGGGGCGCTGGTGGTGCTCTCGGTCCCGCGTGCCACCGCCCACCGGCTGGTCGGCGCCGCGGCCCGCGCACGGCTGGCGGTGACGCTGTGCTGAGCACGTGCCCGACCGCATGCGCGAGGCCCCCGCTCGAGGGGCCGGACTGGACAGGACGGGCCCGCGCTGGCGTAGGTTGCGGAGGATTTCGGTCCCCCACCTGTGCACGCGAGGAGATCACCCGAGGTGAGCGAGAAGAAGGAGCCGAGCGTCTGGCAGGGCTTCAAGGCCTTCCTGATGCGCGGGAACGTCATCGACCTGGCGGTGGCGGTGGTCATCGGCGCCGCCTTCACCAACATCGTCAACTCCGTGGTGAAGGGGGTCATCAACCCGCTGGTCGGAGCCATCGGCACACAGAGCCTGGACAGCTACAGCTCATGCCTGAAGGCCCCGTGTCGGGGCTCCGGCGACGACGCGGAGGGCGTCAAGATCCTGTGGGGCTCGGTGCTCGGCGCCACCCTGACGTTCGTGATCACCGCGGCCGTCGTCTACTTCCTCATGGTGCTGCCCATGTCGAAGTACCTGGCCCGGATGGAGGCCCGCCGCAAGGCCCGCGAAGGCACGAAGGAGATCCTCGAGGTGACGGAGCTGGAGGTGCTGAAGGAGATCCGCGACGCGCTGGTCGCGCAGCGCGGCTCGGGGCCGGCGGAGCCCCCGGCGGGGCCCGGCCGCTTCTGACGCCGGGGGACGGGCCGCCTCACACGTGGTGGGGCGGCACCTCGTCCAGGAAGCGCTTCAGGTCGGCCGCGCTGTCCGCGGCGCTCTCGGCCCGCTCGCCCCAGCCCCGGTCGGTGTCGTCCGAGGACTGCTGGTCCAGCGGGTCGTCGAAGACCAGCGCCGGCCTGGGGGCGCGCGGCTCGGGCTCGGGGGCGGTACTCATGCCTCCAGGGTACGGCCCGGCGGAATCCGGAGTCGCCGGGCGGCCCCGCGCCCGGTCTGGTGTGCTGGTACGCATGACGTCCAGTCCGACTCCGCCGACGCCCCCGCCCCCGACTCCGTCGACCGGGCCGCCCGCCGGCCACCGCCCGCTGCGCCGGCTCACCTCACGCGGCAAACACGAGGCGCACCGCGTCGCCTCGCCGCTGGAGCTGCTCTTCGACCTGTGCTTCGTGGTGGCCGTCGCCCAGGCCGGCGCCCAGCTGGTGCACGCCGTGGCCGAGGGGCACGCCGGCGAGGGCATCCTGAACTACGCGATGGTGTTCTTCGCCATCTGGTGGGCCTGGATGAACTTCACCTGGTTCGCCTCGGCGTACGACAACGACGACGTGCTCTACCGGGTCGTCACCCTGGTGCAGATCGCCGGTGTGCTGGTGCTCGCGGCCGGGATCTCCCGCGCCTTCGAGGACCACGACTTCCTGGCCGTCTGGCTCGGGTACGCCATCATGCGGCTCGCCATGACCGCACAGTGGCTGCGGGCGGCGCGCTCGGCCGGGCCGCGCGAGCGGGGCATGGCCGTGCGGTACGCGGCCGGGGTGCTGCTCTGCCAGGTCGGCTGGCTGGGGCTGCTGTTCCTGCCCGAGGCCGGCCGGCCCTGGCTGTTCCTGGGGATGGCGGTCCTGGAGATGTGCGTGCCGGCGTTCGCGGAGCGGCACCATCCCTCGTCCTGGCATCCGCATCACATCGCCGAACGGTACGGGCTGTTCACCATCATCGTGCTGGGCGAGACCGTGGCGGCGGCCACCGTCGCGGTGAAGTCGGGGGTGCAGGAGAACGAGGCGCTGCGCGAGGTGCTGCCGATCGCGGCGGGCGGGCTGCTGATCGTCTTCGCCGCCTGGTGGATCTACTTCGTGGTGCCCGCCCACGGCCATCTGCGCTCCAGCAGACAGGCGTTCGTGTGGGGTTACGGGCACTACCTGGTCTTCGCCTCGGCGGCGGCGATCGGCGCGGGCCTGGAGGTGGCGGTGGAACAGGCGGCCGGCGCGGCGCACGTCTCCCGCCTCGCGGCCACCGCCGCGGTGACCCTGCCGACGGCGCTGTACCTGGTCACGGTGTGGCTGCTGCACGCCCGCCACTTCAAGGCCGGTATCGCCGAGCAGCTGGTGCTGCCGACGGCGGCGCTGCTGGTGATCTGCTGCACGTTCCTCGGCGACTGGGGGGTGCTCACGGCGGGCGTCGTGCTGGCGCTGGCGGTGGCGACGGGGGTGACGCTGACCGCCCGCCACGGGGCGCCGGACGGCGGGGCGAGAGGCGGTGGGGCGAGAGGCGGTGAGGCGAGGACCCCGGCCGCGTGACGTCGGGCGCGCGAAGCGGGTCGCGTGACGTGGGCCGCCTGACGTCCGCCGCGTGACGGCGCCCGCCCTGGCCGCTGTCCGACACTGGCGGCATGACAGTTGACGCATTGACGGACGTCGCCGGTCTGCGGGTGGGCCACGCGACCCGCGCCGGCGGCGGGTGGCTCACCGGCACCACCGTGGTGCTGGCGCCCGAGGGCGGCGCGGTGGCCGCGGTGGACGTGCGCGGAGGCGGCCCCGGCACCAAGGAGACCGACGCGCTCGACCCGCGCAACCTGGTGCAGAAGGTCGAGGCGCTGGTGCTCACCGGCGGCAGCGCCTACGGGCTCGACGCGGCGTCCGGGGTGATGGGCTGGCTGGAGGAGCGGGGCCGCGGGGTGCGGGTCGGCCCGGAGGCCGCTCACGTGGTGCCGGTGGTCCCGGCGGCCTGCGTCTTCGACCTGGGGCGCGGCGGCGACTTCCGGGCCCGTCCGGACGCGGCCCTCGGACGGGCGGCCGTCGAGGCGGCGCACGCGAGCGCGCCGGGCGCGCCGGTGGCCGAGGGCGGCGTCGGCGCGGGCACGGGCGCGGTGGCCGGGCAGCTGAAGGGCGGCGTCGGCACGGCGAGCAGGCGGCTGGAGTCGGGCGTCACGGTGGCGGCGCTGGTGGTGGCGAACGCGGCGGGGTCGGCGATGGATCCGGAGACGGGGGTGCTGTACGGGGAGCTGTTCGCGGGCCGGCGGGTGGCGTACCCGGCGCCGGAGCGGCACGAGGCGGCGCGGCGGCGCCTGGCGGAGTCGGCGGCGGTGAACGCGCCGCCCCCGCTCAACACCACGCTCGTCGTGGTCGCCACCGACGCGGACCTGACCCGGGCGCAGGCGCAGAAGCTGGCCGGCACGGCGCACGACGGCATCGCGCGCGCCGTCCGGCCGGTGCACGGACTGGACGACGGCGACACGGTCTTCGCGCTGGCGACCGGCGACCGCGCCCTCGGCCCCGGGCCGCTCGCCCTGAACCCGGTCCTGGCGGCGGGCGCGGACCTGGTCACCCGGGCGATCGTGCGCGCGGTGCGGGCGGCCACCGGGGTGCGCGGCCCCGGTGGGACCTGGCCGTCGTACGGGGAGTTGTACGGCGACTGACCCCCGCATCGGCCCCCGCACCGGCGCAACACGCCCTTGATCAGGGGATTTTGCCGCCCAGCCGGGCCGTGCGGGAACTTCTCGCGCGCCCGGCGCGTAATTCGTGCGGAGGTTTTCGCGGTTCCCGGACATGATGTCCGGCGGAGGAGCTACGGTATGCACCCACCAGGTGACATGCAGCAACGCCGGGAGAGACCTTGAGCGTTCCGTACGAGACGGCAGCGTACGAGTCGGCCGAGTCGCCCGAGTCTCCGGAGGAGCATCTCGCGCGGCTGCTCGGCCGCGCCCTGAACTCGTTCGAGCTGCCCGACGAGACGCTGCGCCGCCTCGACTGCGCGCTGGCGCACGACAGCGCGCTGCACTCGGCGCACCACAGCGCGGGCCTGCACCGCAGGGTGTACCGGCACACGTGGCTGCTCGCCGACGGCTCGGCGCTCACGCTGTGGGAGCTGGTCCACAACACCGTGCCCGGCGGGGAGCAGCACCACGAGGTGTATCTGGACGAGGAGGAGCTGCGCGCGCTCGGCCCGTGCTCCGGCCTCGGGCCGCAGCCCGACGGACCCGAGCTGGAGCTGGTGGTGCCGGCGGAGCCGGTGGAGCTGTCCTGCCTCCCCGCACCGCGCCATGTGTACGTCCCGGACGGTTCGGCGGACCACGCCCGCCGCCTGCTGCGCCGCGCGGAGAACGCGGACCGACCCGGCACCGAGCTGGCCGCGCGGCTGGCGTCGGCGTCGGCGCACGAGATCACCCAGGCGTTCGGCGGCCCGGGCCGCTCCCGCCTCGGCTTCTCGCTGTACGAGCACGCCTTCCTGCTGGCCGACGGCGCGGAGCTGTCGGTGTGGGAGGTGGAGCACACGGCCACGCCCGACGGCCGGCACATGTGCGAGGTGTACGCCAGTGAGGACGCGGCCCGCCGGGCCATGGAGCGGCGGGCCGCCCAGGTCTCCTGAGCGGCCCGCCGCGGCCCCCGCACGCCCTCACCGTCAGACCAGCGCGGGCTCCCGCTCCGTCCCCGCCGCGGACGAGCCCCCGGCCCCGTCGGCTCCGTCGGTCCCGTCGGCGCCCTCCAGGTGCTGTGCCGGGCGCTTGGGCAGCGCGAACATCAGCAGGAAGATGGCGCCCATCACGCCGGCCACCCAGAGCAGCGCGTGCTGGAAGGCGTCCACGTAGGCGGGGCCGATCGAGGCCGGGGTGAGGCGGTCGCTCATCGTCCCGAAGAAGACCACCGACACCAGGGCGAGCCCCAGCGCGTTGCCCATCTGCTGCACGGTGTTGATCAGCCCGGACGCCGCCCCGGCGTGCTCGCGCGGCACTTGGGAGAGCACCGCGTCGGTGAGCGGGGCGACGATCAGGCCCATGCCGGCGCCCATGACCACCAGCGGCAGCGCCATCTGCCAGGAGGCGATGCCGAGCCCGTACCGCTCGGCCTCCCAGACGTAGAGCAGCACCCCGGCCACCATGGTCAGCGCGCCGGCCTGGAGCACCTTGCGCCCGAAGCGCGGGACCAGCGTCTGCACCGAGAGGCCGGCCGCCGTGGACACGGCGAGGGAGAACGGTACGCCGGTCAGCCCGGCCCGCAGCGGGCTCCACCCGAGGCCGACCTGCATGTACAGCGTCCAGACCAGGAAGAACACGCCGAGGGCGACGCCGAAGACCGTCTGCACCGCGATGCCGCCGGCGAAGCTCTTCACCTTGAACAGCGACAGCTCGACCAGCGGCGAGCCGTCCCGCGCGCTCTTGCGCCGCTCGTACGCCACCAGCAGCGCGAGGACCACGACCGACCCGGCCATCGACACGTACCCCCACACCGGCCAGCCCAGCTCGCGGCCCCGGGTCAGCGGGTAGACCAGCATCAGCAGGCCGATGGTGACCAGGGCGACGCCGACCAGGTCGAGGCGCAGGGCGCGCGGTGCCTTGGACTCGGTGATGAAGCGGCTGCCGAGGAGGAGTCCGGCGATGCCGACCGGCAGGTTGATGAGGAAGATGGGCCGCCACTCCAGTCCGAACAGGTTGCCCTCGGTGAGCAGCGCGCCGAGCAGCGGTCCGGACACCGCGCCGAGGCCGACGATCGCGCCGAACAGGCCGAAGACCTTGCCGCGTTCGTGCGCGGGGAAGGTGGCGTGCACGATGGACAGCACCTGCGGCACCATCAGCGCCGCCATGCCGCCCTGCAGGACCCGCGAGGCCACCAGCATCTCGGGGTTGGCGGCGAGGCCGCACAGCGCGGAGGCGAGGGTGAAGCCGCCGATGCCGATGAGGAACACGCGCTTGCGGCCGTGGATGTCGCCGAGCCGCCCGCCGGTGATCAGGCCGGCGGCGAAGGCGAGCGCGTAGCCGGCGGTGATCCACTGGATCTGGCTGAAGGTGGCGCCCTCGTCGTGCTGGATCGACGGGATGGCGATGTTGACGATCGTGACGTCGACGAGGTCCATGAACGCCGCCGTCATCACGATCGCGAGGGCGAACCAGCGACGGCGGTCACCGGGATCCGCAGGCCTGATGTCCGGGGTCTCCGAGGTCTTCGAGAAGCTCATGGGAGCAACGCTATGGCCCCAGTAGGTCAGATCATGACCTAGATCTGCGGCATCCTCGATCCCATGACGACGGACACCCCGGCACGACTCCTGACGCTGCTGTCCCTCCTCCAGACGCCCCGCGAGTGGCCCGGCGGCGAACTCGCCGAGCGGCTCGGCGTCTCCCGCCGCACGGTCCGGCGGGACGTCGACCGGCTGCGCGAACTGGGCTACCCGGTGCAGGCGTCCATGGGCGCCGACGGCGGCTACCGGCTGGCCGCCGGCAAGGCGATGCCGCCGCTGGTCCTGGACGACGAGGAGGCGGTGGCCATCGCGGTCGGGCTGCGCGCCGGGGCGGGCCACGCGGTGGCCGGCGTGGACGAGGCGTCCGTGCGGGCGCTGGCCAAGCTGGAGCAGGTCCTGCCCTCCCGGCTGCGCCACCGCGTCGCCACCCTCCAGGCCGCGACGACCCCGCTGACCAGCGGGGACGGCTCCAGCATCGCCCCCGAGACGCTGACCGTCATGGCCTCCACGGTCGCCGGCCACGAGAAGCTGCGGTTCGCCTACCGCGCCAAGGACGGCACCGGCTCACGGCGCCTGACGGAGCCGTACCGGCTGGTCTCGACGGGACAGCGCTGGTACCTGGTCGCCTACGACCTCGACCGGCAGGACTGGCGCACCTTCCGCGTCGACCGGGTGAGCGACCCCTTCGCGACCGGCGCCCGCTTCACCCCGCGCGACCTGCCGACCGGCAGCGCGGCGGAGTACCTGCGGCGCTCGATGTGGCAGCAGGGCGACTCCTACACCCTGGAGGTCGCCTTCGCCGCCCCCGCCGAGACGGTCGCCCCCCGCCTCCCCCACTGGCTGGGCTCCCCGACCCCGTCCGCGGACGGCGCCACCTGCACCCTCCGCACGACACTCGCGGGACCGGCTGAGTCCCTGGTGCTGCGGCTGGCGACGCTGGGCGTGGAGTTCCGGGTGCAGGGGCCGCCGGAAGTGGTGGCGGCGGCGCGGGAGATGGGGGCGCGGCTGGGGCGGGCGGCGGGCCCGGCGCCGTGAGGGTCCAGCCCGGCGGCCCGCGCCGGCCCCCCCGCACGGGGTCACGCCTCGGGGGCGTCCGCCTCGGCGGCGTCCTCCCACCGGAAGTCGCGGAGGACGGCCAGATTGCGCAGTGCCTGGTCCAGGGGGCTCTTCGGGTCGACGGCCGAGGGCGTCGCCGTGGCCCAGTGCTCCACGGCCGCGCGGACCGCCGTGCCGGCGACGGCGGCGCCGAAGCGCAGGTGGGGTGAGGCGGCGAGGCGGGCGGCAACGTTGTCGTCGCCGTCGGCCAGGCGGGCGGAGAGGACGTCGGCGAGGGTGCCCTCCGTGGTGTGGCAGACCTCGGCCCACACCCGGCGCAGCGCGGGGCTCGTCTCGGCGAGGCGGACGAGGACGCGCGCCCACTCCCAGGAGGCCGCCGAGACCCCGGCGCCGGGCGTCAGGGTGTGCCGTACGGCGTGTTCCAGGGCCGGGGTGGGGGCGAGGCCGGCCGGGGCGTCGCGCACCGCCTCCGCCCAGCGGTCGGCGCCCAGGGCGTAGAGGGGGGCGACGGCCTCCTCCTTCGTGGCGAAGTAGCGGTAGAAGGTGCGCGGGGCGATGCCGGCGGCGCGGGCGATGTCCTCGGCCCGGGTGGCTCGCAGTCCCTGGCCCACGAAGAGGCGGGCGGCGGACCGGGCGATCTGGTGGCGGGTCTCCGTCCTGCGCCGCTCGGTCAGCGAGACGGGGGCCGGGGCGGGGCCCGGGGTGCGGGCCGGCGCGGGGTCGCCGCCGCTGGTGGGAGGGGTGGTGCTGCTCACGTCGGCAGGCTATGCCGCTGTGGCAGAATCTGCCATCCGGCGGGGCACCCCGGGGTTCAGGTACGGGGTGCCCCGCCTTCCAGCGGACGTCGGCGAACGCAGGAGGAGCCGGGCACGGCACCTCGGGGGGAGAGGCGCCGGCCCGGCTCGGGAAAGTCCCGGCACCGGGGGGAGTGCGTCGGGACGTGGTCGTGGTGCGGTGAGGCGGCCCGGGGGGATCTGATGCCCGGGCCCTCACCTGCTAGGCCGCCGCCTCGAAGCCGGTGTCGCGGGCCAGCTTCTTCAGCTCCAGCAGCGCGTGCTTCTCTATCTGGCGGATCCGCTCACGCGTGAGCCCGTGCTCCTTGCCGACCTCGGTCAGCGTGCGCTCGCGGCCGTCGTCGATGCCGTACCGCATCTTGATGATGGAGGCCGTGCGCGGGTCGAGGCGGCCGATCAGGTCGTCCAGCTCCTCGCTGCGCAGCAGCGTCAGCACCGACTGCTCGGGCGAGACGGCGGAGGTGTCCTCGAGGAGGTCGCCGAACTGGGTCTCGCCCTCGTCGTCCACCGACATGTTCAGCGAGACCGGGTCGCGGGCCCAGTCGAGCACGTCGGTGACGCGCTCCGGCGTGGAGCCCAGCTCGGCGGCGATCTCGGCGGGCTCCGGCTCGCGGCCGTGCTCGCGGTTGAACTCGCGCTGCACGCGGCGGATGCGGCCCAGCTCCTCCACCAGGTGGACGGGCAGCCGGATGGTGCGCGACTGGTCCGCTATGGAGCGGGTGATGGCCTGGCGGATCCACCACGTGGCGTACGTGGAGAACTTGAAGCCCTTGCGGTAGTCGAACTTCTCGACCGCGCGGACCAGGCCGGCGTTGCCCTCCTGGATCAGGTCGAGGAGCGGCAGGCCGCTGCGCGGATACCGGCGGGCGACGGCGACGACCAGGCGGAGGTTGGAGCGGATGAAGACGTCCTTGGCGCGCTCGCTCGCCTCGACGAGCGCCTCCAGCTCCTCCCGGGTGGCGTCCGCGCCCGTCTCCTCATAGCCTTCGAGGACCTGCCGGGCGAACACGCCCGCCTCGATGGTCTGGGAGAGCTCGACCTCCTTGGCGGCGTCGAGCAGCGGGGTCCGCGCGATCTCGTCGAGGTACATGCCGACCAGATCGCGGTCGGCGAGCTCGCCGCCGTTGGCGCGGACGCTGGTTGCCGCGCCGGAGGTCTCGCCGGTGGCGGACTTACGACGGGCGACGGCACGGGTTGCCATGCGTGCTCCCTTGCGATGGTGGTTCAGCGGGCGGTCCTGCGGATGTCTGAGGCACCGTTGCCTGGCTGGGTCTGTTGTGCGGACTCTCCTCGGGTGCCCGGCATCCGTGGGAAACAACGACTGGAAACCGGACAGAATTCCCCCCGCCGCCCCCGATTCGGGTGATCATGCAGTACCCTGCCGAGCCGCACGGGGGGTGCGGGCCGCGCCGCCGGGCCGGAGGTCCAGGTCAGGGCGGTGTCCGGGACGCCCGGGCCGAGCGCCCCGGCCGGGTGGATGAGATCCCCGTCACGCACCGTTCCTCCCACCATTCCTCACCCCCTCAGCCATAAGGACGGCCGACGCCCGCCGGGGGTTGTCAGGGGCGGCGCCGTCAGCCGAACTGCACCGACCGCTTGGCAAGACCCATCCAGAAGCCGTCGATCACCGACCTCCGGGTGCCCAGCTCACCGGCCGCGTCCGCCGCGCCCATGGTCACGAAGAGCGGGGCGAAGTGCTCGGTGCGCGGGTGGGCCAGCGCGCCGGCCGGCGACTTGCGGGTGAAGTCGAGCAGCGCGTCCACGTCCCCCGCCTCCAGCGCCCGCCGGCCCCAGTCGTCGAACTCCGCCGACCAGGCGGGCACGCCGGCCTGGCGCAGCGCGGCCAGGTTGTGGGTGAAGAAGCCGGAGCCGATGATCAGCACGCCCTCGTCGCGCAGCGGCGCGAGCCGGCGCCCGGTCTCCATCAGCCGCACCGGGTCCAGGGTCGGCATGGAGACCTGGAGGACCGGGATGTCCGCGCCGGGGTACATCTCGACCAGCGGCACGTAGGCGCCGTGGTCGAGCCCCCGGTCCGGGACGTCCTGCACGGGCGTGCCGGGGGCGCGCAGCAGCTTGCGTACGGAGTCGGCGAGCGCCGGGGCGCCGGGGGCGGCGTAGCGCACCTGGTAGTAGTGCTCGGGGAAGCCCCAGAAGTCGTACTCGAGCGGCACCGTGCGGGTGGCGCCGAGGGCGAGCGGGGCCTCCTCCCAGTGCGCGGAGACGATGAGGACCGCCTTGGGGCGGGGCAGCGCGGCGGACCAGGCGGCCAGCTCGCCGGGCCACACCGGGTCGTCGGCGAGGGGCGGGGCGCCGTGGCTGAGGTAGAGGGCGGGCATGCGGTCCGCGGGCATACGGTCCTCGGCGGTGGCGGTCACGGCGGGACACCTCCAGTACTTGAACTCTCAAACGGTTGCCTTACGACGGTACGCCGCTGCTGTTTAAGATTCAATTACCAGGTCCGTACAGTGGACGCATGAACACGGCACCTGTCCCCGCCCCCACCGGGCCGCCCCGCTGGCTCACCGCCGAGGAGCAGCGCGTCTGGCGCTCCTACATCGAGGCCGCCACCCTCCTCGAGGACCACCTCGACCGCCAGCTCCAGCGGGACGCGGGCATGCCGCACGTCTACTACGGCCTGCTGGTCAAGCTCGCCGAGTCGCCCCGGCGCCGGATGCGCATGACGGAGCTGGCGAGGTCCGCGAAGATCACCCGCTCCCGCCTCTCGCACGCGATCGCGCGGCTGGAGAAGAACGCGTGGGTGCGGCGCGAGGACTGCCCCTCCGACAAGCGGGGCCAGTTCGCGGTGCTGACGGAGGAGGGGTACGCGGTGCTGCGGCGGACCGCGCCCGGCCACGTGGACGCGGTGCGCCAGGCCGTCTTCGACCGGCTCACCCCGGAACAGCAGAAGTCCCTCGGCGAGATCATGCGGATCGTCGCCGAGGGACTTCAGCCGAGCGAGGCGGGGGCGGACCTGCCCTGGCTTCGCTGAGCCACGGGCTGGTCCCCCCGATCCCCGCGGTGGGTCAGTGCGCGATCACCGGCACCGCCAGCTCGTCCTCGACCGCCTCGCCGGACGTGGCGTCCGAACCGGCGACCGGCGTACCGCCCGGGCGCCCGGCGTTGATCAGGGTCAGCGCGATCAGGGCGGCGACGAGCAGGATGCCGACGGCGAACCAGATCGCGCTGGTGTAGCCCTGCACCTGCCCCTGGAGCAGTACGAGCTGCTGCTGGGAGCGGTTCGTCGCACCGCCGATGTGGTCGGCGATGTAGGACGTGGTCGCCGAGGCGGCGATGGTGTTCAGCAGCGCGGTGCCGATGGCGCCGCCCACCTGCTGCGAGGTGTTGACCATCGCCGAGGCGACACCGGCGTCGCGCGCCTGCACGCCGAGGGTGGCCAGGGACATGGCCGGCATGAACGCCGTACCCATGCCGAGGCCGAGCAGCAGCATGCCGGGCAGCAGCAGGGCCGCGTAGGAGGAGTCGATCTCCAGCTGGGTCAGGACCAGCATGCCGAGGGCGGCGACCAGGAAGCCGGGTCCCATCAGCAGCCGGGGCGCGACACGGGTCATCAGGCGGGCGCCGATCTGCGTGGAGCCCGTGATCATGCCGGCGATCATCGGCAGGAAGGCGAAGCCGGTCTTGACCGGCGAGTAGCCCTTCACGACCTGGAGGTAGTAGGTCAGGAAGAGGAACAGGCCGAACATCGCGATGATCGCCAGGCCCAGCGAGAGGTAGACACCGCCGCGGTTGCGCTCGGTGACCACGCGCAGCGGCAGCAGCGGCGCCTTGACCTTCGACTCGACGAGCACGAAGGAGACCAGCAGCACACCGGCGGCGACGAACATGCCGACCGTCAGGGAGTCGCTCCAGCCGTTGGACTCGGCGCGGGTGAAGCCGTACACCAGCGAGACCAGGCCGAGGGTCGACAGGATGACGCCGGGGATGTCGAGCGAGGAGCGGTTGCGCTCGCCGCGCGGCTCACGGATGGCGATGATCGCGCCAGCCGCGGCGACCACGGCGAACGGGATGTTGACGAAGAAGGTCCAGCGCCAGTTCAGGTACTCGGTGAGGAAGCCGCCGAGGATCAGGCCGACGGCGCCGCCGCCGCCCGCGATGGCGCCGTAGATGCCGAACGCCTTGGCGCGCTCCTTGGCGTCCGTGAACATCACGGCGAGCAGGGAGAGCGCGGCGGGCGCGAGCAGCGCGCCGAACACGCCCTGGAGGGCGCGGGCGCCGAACATCATCACGTCGTTGGTGGCGGCGCCGCCGAGCGCGGAGGCCACGGCGAAGCCGGCCAGGCCGGTGACGAAGGCGCGGCGGCGGCCCCAGAGGTCGGCGATCCGGCCGCCGAACAGCAGCAGACCGCCGAAGGCGAGGGCGTAGGCCGTGACGACCCACTGCCGGTTGCCGTCGGAGATGCCGAGGTCCTGCTGGGCGGAGGGCAGGGCGATGTTCACGATGGTGGCGTCGAGGACGACCATCAGCTGGGCCAGCGCGATGAAGACGAGCGCTTTCCAGCGGCCGGGGTCGGGCAGGGCGGCGGCCGGGGCTGCCTGCGTGGCCCGGGGGGCGGCTGTTTCGGACATGGGGATACCCACTTCGGTACTTCGTGACGGAAAGAGAGCGTGTAAAGACGTGCGGGGGCGCGATCGCAGGGGACGACCGGCGGGCTGTCGCCGGTCACCCGGGGCTGGGAGGCGGAACGGTCGGTCAGTGGCAGGGCCGGCGCAGATCCTCCATGGTCACGGCGGTCCCCGGCAGGGCGGAGCGGGCGGGTGCCCGCAGTCCGTCCAGGAAGAGCTGGAGATGGCGGTGGGCGAACCGGTCGACGTTCGGGCACTGCGTACCGGCCGGGGGCCGGCTGAGCTGGGCCACGGCGATCATCAGATCGCCCACGCCCACGTCGTCCCGGAGCTGGCCGGCCGTCCTCGCCCGGTCCATCACCTCGGCGACGAGCCGCTCGACGCGTTCGCGGGCCGCCTCGAGGTCGGGGTGGAACTTGTCGAAGGTCGTGGCGACCATCGGGCACAGGGCGCTGATCCGCTCGTCGGCGGCGACGTGCACGAAGCGCTCCAGCGCCTCGAACGCGTCGCCGGTCTCCGCGAGCGCGACCTCGGCGGCCCCGGCCGTACGGTCCATGACCGAGCAGACGACCTCGCGGACGAGGGCGTCACGGTCGGGGAAGTTGCGGTACACCGTGGCGTTGCCGACGCCGGCGCGGCGGGCGATGTCGTCGAGCGGGACGTCGGGCCCGTGCTCGGTGAACATCTCCCGGGCGGCGGCGACGATCCGCTCCCGGTTGCGCAGGGCGTCGGCGCGGGGCCGGGGCGCCTTGCGCTGCTCGGGGGCTACGGTCTGCACGACGTACTCCTGGGTCGGTGGACGTTGCTTGCGTGCGATCCGGGGAGGGCCTCCCCGTTTCGCTCGGACACAGTTCCAAACGGGGAAACGATCCCCGGTTATTTCTCGAGCCGCCGAGAACATGGCGTGACCTGCGTCACACCCATCCCTCCGCGCGCACGAAACCCACCCACCACCGGCTACTGACCGGAAACCCACGATCGGCCCCTCCAGCGCGCGCCCGCCCCCTGCCCGACACAGGGTGAACGCAAGGGTGCAGCCGGTCACCGGCGGCTGCCGTGGACCGGGAGGTGCCGACGTGCCGCCGCAGCCGAAGGCACCGCCGTCGAAGGCACCGCCGTCGAAGGGCCGGATACCCCCGCGGGGGCGGATACGGCCGCGCCGGCTGGCCGCCCTCACGACCGTCACCGTGCTGACCCTCGCGGTCAGCACCTCGGCCGGCACCGGCCGGCTGGCACCGGGCGGCACGGGCGCCGGACCGGCCGCCCTGGCCCTCTCCCCCGCGCACGGCCCGTGCATGATCAGCGGCGGCCCCGAGATCCAGATGTCGGAGGGCGTCCCCACCGCCACCGGCTACGCCCGCTCCACCGGCACGGTCCGCGCCCTCACCCTGATGATCGACTTCTCGGACGCGGTGGGCGAGGGCAAGGCCATGGACCGCTACGCCGAGTTCTTCCCGCAGACCCGGGACTGGTTCGCGACCAGCTCCTACGGCCGCCTGGACTACCGCCCCGAGACGCCGGTCACCGACTGGCTGCGCATGCCGAAGTCGTTCGCCGACTACGGCATAGAACGCGGCGCGCCCTTCGAGCCCGGCTACCGGGAGCTCGTCCAGGACCTCGTCGCGGTGGCCGACCCGAAGGTCGACTTCCGCGACTACGACCTGGTCAACGTCCTGGTCACCCCGAACGCCGGCCCCTCGGCACTGGACACGGTCCTCTCCGTCACCTTCGCCGGCAACACGGAGGCCCCGGTGGCGGACGGCGTCCCCGTCTCCAACGCGTCCTTCGTCTACTCCCGCCAGGACGACGGCTCCGGCTCCTACGACAAGACCGGCTTCCGCGTCCTGCCCCACGAGAACGGCCACGTCTTCGGCCTGCCCGACCTCTACACCCAGGAGGGCGGGGGCGCGGTCGGCCACTGGGACATCATGAGCGAGGACTGGGGCGCCGACAACGACCTCCTCGGCTGGCACAAGTGGAAGCTGGGCTGGCTGGCGCCCTCCCAGGTCCACTGCGCGGCCACCCCCGGCACGACGGACTACACCCTGGCGCCGCTGGGCACCCGGGGCGGCGACAAACTGGTGGTCGTCCCCCTCGACGCCAAGTCCGGCTACGCCGTCGAACTGCGCACCCGCTCCGGCAACGACGAGGCGGTGTGCCGCCCCGGCATCCTGATCTACCGCGTCGACGCGGACGTGGACACCGGCATGGGCCCGGTCACCGTCCACGACTCCCAGCGCGACAGCGGCGGCTGCACCCGCAGCCCCAACGTCCACGCCGAACTCTCCGACGCGACCTTCACCCCGGGCGAGACCTTCCAGGACCCGCACGCGGCCCTGACGATCAAGGTCACGTCCACCAACCCGGACGGCACCTACCGCATCCGCGTCACCCGCAGCTGACCCACCCCGCCCCGACCCCACCCGCTACACTGACGACGGTGGATCACCACCAGCCTTCGCCTTCGTAGCTCAGGGGATAGAGCACCGCTCTCCTAAAGCGGGTGTCGCAGGTTCGAATCCTGCCGGGGGCACAGCGAAAGGCCAGGTCAGAGGCCCTTCCGTCCATCGGACGGGAGGGCCTTCGTACTCGCAGCACACATATGGCACACGTGGGTGCTGCGGGCAGAGGTGGGGAGCTGTGCGATATGCCCGCGAAGGACGAGCTGGCTCGCCGTCGGCACGAGAGGCTGATCGACCGACTTGAGTCGATGATGCTGGCCGCGCTGAGGCCGGAGTACGAGGGGTACTACGGGCAGCTGATCCTTGGCGCTGACGATCTTGCGGAGATGGGCGAGCTCAAGGACGTCCGGCGTGCCGCCAGGGAAGCGGGACGACGTCTCGGCTGGAAGACGACCACCCACCTCGTCGGCGGGAGGCTCTTCGTCCTCGACGAGCGCGAGGTGCCCGAGAGGATCGAGCGGTTGGCTGGGGATGCGGCCGCTGCTGCGATGGACCGGTTCTGGGACGAAAGCCGTCGGCCGCGACTGACCTGATCCGAAGAAGACGCAAGGGGGCACCCACCGCATCAGGGCGGTGGGGTGCCCCCTTCGGTTACGGCTCCCCGGCACGGGTTAGGCACACATCACGCGGCGTCTTCCTCCAGGGCGGCCACGGTCTCGGCGGCCTCACGGGCCTTCCGCTCCGCTTTCTCCAGCTTGGCCTTCGCCTTGGCCAGTTGCTTGGAGCGGCGCTTGTGCATCTTCTTCGAGACCTCGTCCAGGCGGTCGGGAAAGAGATGCCCGTAGGTGTCCAGGGTCAGCGTCGCGGACTTGTGGCCCAGCATCGTCTGTACGACATTGACGTCCGCGCCGCTGGCGATGGCGAGCGAGGCCGCCGTGTGGCGCAGCTTGTGCGGGGTGACCTTGAGATGCCCCAGCCCGGTCTTCCCGACCGCCGGCGCGAAGAACCGCTGACGGAAGTTCCGGGCCCGCAGCGGCCCGCCCTGCGGGGCGGTGAAGAGCAAGTCGCCATCTCCCCTCCCCTTGACGTGGGGCTTCAGCTCGTCGGCCAGGAACCGCGGGATTGGTACGGACCGGCGCTCGTGGTTCTTGGGGGTGTCGAGGTAGAGCTTGCCGTTGTCCTCGGCGTACGCCTCCACGATGTGGGCTCGACAGGCGCTCAGGTCGACGCGGCCCACCTTGAGCGCGGATGCCTCGCCCCAGCGCAGTCCGGTGTAGGCCAGCAGCAGGATGAACACCCGGTAGGCGCCTGACGCGGTAGCCAGCGCGTCGACCTGCATGTCGTCGAGGTACACGTGATCAGCGGGCATCGCCTTCGGCAGAGGCACGCCGACAGCCGGGTTGGCCGCCAGACGACGGGCCTTGACCGCGTAGCCGAGTACGCGGCTGAGGACGACGTACGCCTTGCGGACCGACCGGGGGCTGAGCTTCCTGCCGCCGGTCGCCTCGCCGGACAGCAGATCCGCAAGCCACTCGGCGACATCCTCGAAGTGGATGCGGTCCAGCGGGGTGGTACCCCACTTGGGAATCACGTGGACGTCGAGAACACCGCGGTAGCGAGCCCGGGTTGAGCGCTTGAGGTGGAGCTGCGCCGCCAGCCAGGACTCCGCCACCTCTGCGAACTTCACCCGCGCGGCTGCGGGATCGCGATAGGAGCCGTCGTTGAGACGCGACTCCATCCTTGTCCGCTCCGCCTCGGCGTCGACCTTGCGGGCGAAGGTCTTCATCTTCGGCTTGCCGTCGGGGTCGTACCACCGCACGCGGTAGCGCCCCGGTGGCGTACGCCCCGCCCGCTTGGCGTCCGCGACGGCCCGTACATACGCCGCGTGCCCTATGCGGTCCTCAATCCAGACCCGAGCCAACTAGCACCCCCTCCGGCCATCGCTCGACACCGACGGGAGCGGCAGGAGCAGGGTTGTGGGAGGGACGCCGAGCGCCGTGGCGATGGCGACGAGATCGTCTACGTCGCAGCGCGGGTGGGCGCGTTCGGTTCGGCTGAGGACGGTGTTGCTCATCGGGCGGCCCAGAGCCGTGCAGCGGGCGGCGAGCTGGTGCTGGGTCAGACCGCGCACGAGACGTAGGTGCTCGATGGCGCGGGCGGCGTGGAGGCTGACGGGGCCTATTTTGACAGGTCGGTTGGGCATGACAGATAGCTGTAACTTGCAGCCGGCCGTTATGGCAAGAGTTAGTTCTTAAACTCTCCAAAAGTCGTTCGGGGGCGAAGTGGTGTTCGTCTCGTCGAATTCCCATACATCACGAGCCGTTTCAGCAGGGAGGTTGTGCTACCTTCCCTCCGCGTCAAAGAAGTGGGCGATTTGAGCACCTATTGGGTGCAGTGTCCGGCGGGCTGGCCGCGTCACTTCTGACTGCTGCACGCTACCTCTGAGCTGCCGAGGTACCGGATTCCGGCACCCCGGCCGGTTGCTTCGTCGCAGAAAATTTCGGCTTCCGCGGGAGCGATTTCGGCAACCGACGATCCGCCCTTACTGTTTTGGTCTTCCCCGGCGACGCCGAGGGAAGTGGCCGGGAGTTTCAGAATTCACTCTGGACGCTTCCATGGGTGGTGTGACTGTGTTGCCCACGCCTGCCATCCAAAACCCTGATTCCGATATGGAGACCTCATTGCCGAACCACTCCCCGCGCCTTGCCGACGCCGAGCGTGACCAGCTCGCCACTCCCACCGACGTGGCCGCGTATCTCGGGGTGCCGGTGAAGACGCTCTACCAGTGGAAGTACCGGGGCATCGGCCCCAGGGTCCACAAGGTTGGCCGTCACCTGCGCTACCGCTGGTGGGAGGTGGACGCGTGGCTGGATGCCCAGACGTCGTACGACCTCACGGCCTGACCCCGCGTCTGGAGCGGGCAACGAAGCGGCCCCCGGCGCACCAACGCCGAGGGCCCAAGACTTCCCAACTGATCGCCCATCCCTGAACGAATGAGCTTGTGAGGGGCGGGACCTTGCCCGTCCTGCCCCTCACCGGAGAGGAACGCCTATGGAGGACTCTACGTCCCCCACCCCCACGAACATCTCCCCGACCGGCTGGCCCACTCCCGCCGTCCCCGGCGAGGGCGTCCCCTGGCGCCGTCGGGATCCGACGGACACACGGTCCCCCGCGTCGGGGACCGTCGAACACTCGGCGGATGTGGAAGCACACGGGGACCGTCCCCAGCAGTCTGCAGATGCTGCCGTTGGGGACCGTCCCCGCGACCTGCCCGGTACTCGGTCCCCGCACGTCCCAGTCCCCGTATCGACATCCGGCGCAAACCCGCAGGTCAACGGCGCCGAAATGGGGACTGGTCCCCAACAGGCTGCAGTTGCACCAGGGGACCGCAACGGGGACCGTGATCACGGTCCCCGCCAGTCACTGGGGACCGACAACCCCGTGGCGGGAACCGCCCAGCAGGAGGGGACCGGTCCCGTCGACGCACGGGGACCGGATCACGGGAGCGTCTCCTGGCCTCCTCGGGAACCGGCAGACCCCGTGAAACAGGGTTCCGGTGAGGGTGCGGAATTGTTGGACGAGTTGCGGGCGGCCATCGGCAAGTACGTCGTACTGCCCAATGACGAGGCGCTGACAGCGGTCACCCTATGGGTGGCGGCCACGCACATCCAGACCGCGCTGCAGCACGCGCCGCGTCTGGCGGTCGTCGGCCCGACGAAGGGCTGCGGCAAGTCCCGGGTGCTGGACGTGCTCCACGAGACCGTCCACCAGCCGATCATGACGGTGAACATGTCCACGGCGGTGCTCTTCCGCGTCATCGGCAAGAACCCGCGCACGATCCTTGTGGACGAGGCCGACACCATCTTCAGCAAGGCGGGCGACAACGAGGAACTTCGCGGCCTGCTGAACGCCGGACACCAGCGCAACCGGCCCGCCTGGCGCATCTCCGGCCCGGAGCACAAGCCGACCCCGTATCCGACCTTCGCCATGGCCGCACTGGCCTCGATCGGCGACCTGCCCGACACGATCACCGACCGGGCGGTCGTGCTCCGCATGCAAAAGCGCAAGCCGGGCGAGAAGGTGACCCCCTTCCGCTCGCGCCACGCCACACCGGAACTGAACGCACTGCGGGACAAGCTGGCCGCCTGGCTGGGCCCGCTGCGCGGCACGGCCGGCCGCATGGCGCCAACGATGCCGGTGGAGGACCGGGCGGCAGACACCTGGGAACCGCTGGTCATCATCGCCGACCTGGCCGGCGGCCACTGGCCCGCCAGCGCCCGTGCGGCCTGTGTCGCGATGACCCGCTTCGAGGCCGTCCAAGACGAGCAAACCAACCTCAAGACGCGCTTGCTGCGCGACATCCACCGCGTCTTCGAGACACACGGCAACCCGGAAGCCCTGTCCTCCCTGGATCTGGTCACCGCCCTGCTCCAGGACCCCGACGCCCCCTGGGCGGAACACAGCACCAACGGGCTCAACGCCTACCACCTGGGCAGAATGCTCCGGGACTTCGACATCCGCCCGGCCAACTACCGGTTCGACAAGGGCAGGCAGGCCAAGGGGTACGCCCGTAACCGGTTCCTCGACAGCTGGGCCCGGCACTGCCCCGACCTCACCGAGACAGCGCCCGCCCCCACACCCGCGCCCCCGGCCCAGGGCAAGCCGCCCGCCGCCCCGTCGGGTCAGCTGCCCATCGGCCCGCCCAGCGGCACCGCCGGCCCGAAACGCGCCCGCTGACCCGCCTCCCGCTGGGTCCGTATCACTGCGTCGCATCCGTCCCCGCGCAGGTCAGCGCGGGGACGGATGTCCTCACCGGGACGGACTTCTCCGTACCTGCCCGAGTGTCCGTACCTGTCCTGACCAGGCATGGGACGGATGCGACGCACGTGACACATCTCCCGCCCCTCACCACCGGAGGACCACCATGCACGAACAGCACCACGAACTGCCCATACCTCAGGAGCAGATGCACACCGCCTCAGCCCCAGACAGCGCAGCAAGTTGTCGGGTAAGGAGTCCTTACCCGGCCTCCGCTCCTGGGGTGGCGGAGGCACCCGGCGCCGAGGGGGCGCCGGGGTCGGTCGGCCCGGGGGAGCCGACCGAGACGGGAGACACCAGACCCTCGCCGCATGCCACGCAGACGCCGACGCCGCAGCGCCGCCTGCGTCAGCCGCGCCTACGCGAGCGCCGCGTACACCCCCGTTACAGCGACAGCGAGTTCACCGACCTCGCCCACGCCGCCGCGCTCAGCCGTATGCAGATCGGCGGCTACGTCGCCGAGGCATCGCTCGCCGCCGCCCGCGCCGAGGACCCCACCGCCGCGGTCGCCGACTACCGCGCCATGGTGAAGGCACTGATGGCCGCCAACCGCCAGCTGGGCATGATCGGCAACAACCTCAACCAGCTCACCTGGCACCTCAACAAGGACGGCGCCTGGCCCGAGCCCGCCGTCGTCCACCGGCTCCTGGCCCACGTCGAAGCATCGATCGCCGACGTGGACACCGCCGTCGCCCAGGTCACCGAGGGAAGGCAGGACCGGTGATACCGAAGATCATCACCGGCAAAGGCAGCACCCGCCGTCTGATCGCCTACCTCTTCGGCAAGGGCGACGCCAACGAACACATCGACCCCCACCTGGTCGCCTCCTGGAACGACTTCGCCCCCGACCCCGGCCGCAGCCCCCACCGCGACCCCAAGGAGGTGGAGAAACAGCTCTACACCCAGCTCGACCAGCCAGTGGCCATGCTCGGCCGCCGGGCTCCCCAGACCACGGTCTGGCACTGCCCGGTCCGCGCCGCCCCCGAGGACCCCATCCTGTCCGACGCCCAGTGGGCAGAGATCGCCCGCCGGATCGTGGCCGCCGCCGGCATCGCCCCCACAGGAGACACCGAAGCCTGCCGCTGGGTGGCCGTACGGCACGCCGACGACCACATCCACATCGCCGCCACCCTCGTCCGCCAAGACGGCCGCCGCCCCAAACGGGACTACGACATCCGGGCCGTCCAGCGCGAAGCCCGCCAGATCGAAGTCGACTACGGGCTGAGGCGGTTGAAGCCGGGCGACAGCACCGCCGCCAAACGCCCCACCAGCAAGGAACACTTCAAGGCCAACCGCCAGGGCCAGGACGCCACCGCCCGCGAGATCCTGCGCATGCGGGTGCGCCGCGCGGTCGCCGCCGCGGCCGACGAGGCCGAGTTCTTCTCACTGCTGGAGGCGACCGGCGTGGACGTACGCCTCAAGCTCGCTCCCTCCGGCGACGCGCTCGGCTGCAACTTCGCCCTGCCCGGCAACGTGAACGAGGAAGGCAACCCGGTGTGGTTCGCAGGCTCCACCCTCGCCCCTGGCCTCTCCCTGCCCAAGATCCGCGAACGCCTCGCCACCACCAGCCCCGAGCCGGCCACCATCCACCCTGGCAACCCGTGGCACCAGGCCACCGCCGCCACCGAACGCATCCCCCACCACCTCACGAAAGGCGACGCTCAGACGGCTCAGGGCCAACTCGTCGCGCTCGGCGCGACGCTGGACCTGCTGCCCGTCATGGCACCGACCGCGGTGCGGGCCGAACTCGAACAAGCCGCCGCTGCCTTCGAGCGCGCCACCCGCTCCCTCATTGCCGCCGACCTCGACAGCACCCGCGCCATGCGCCGCAGCATCCAGACCATCTGGCGCGAGAGGCCACAGGACAGCGACGGCACCGGACTCACCATGCTCCTGGACGCCGCACTCACCGCGGTCGCCTTCGCGCTGCACTGGCACCGCACCCGCCAGCACGCCCAGCAGGAGGCGGCAGCCGAACAAGCGCTACTCCACCTGCAGACCGCGTACGCGCAGACCGCCGAGCCCGTCCTGGTCGGCCTCGCCAGCCGGGCACCCGGCCCACAGACCAAGCGCCGCTTCGCCCACCACCTTCAGGATGTGATTCCGGAGCACGCCGAGCGCATCCTCAACGACCCCGCTTGGGACGCACTCGCCACCGTGCTCGCCGAGACAGAGGCAGCAGGACACAACGCACCCACTGTCCTCGGCCAAGCGCTGCACCAACGCGCCCTTGACGACGCCCGCAGTCCCGCCCGCGCGCTGACCTGGCGCATCCGCCGCCTCGGCGAGCGCCACGTTCCCGGTCCACGGGCCCAGGCAGCCAGAGCCCACAGCGCCATGCAACGGCCCAGCGTGCCGACCCACCTTGCGGCAGCCATTGCTCGGCCACCACAGGGGTCACCGCCACGACGGCGCTGATCAGGCCGGGGCGGACAGCTTGGGCGCCAGGAGCTCCAGGGCTTCCTCCCAGCGGTAGCGGTCGACCCCGCCGCCGGCCTTCGGCCGGTGCGGTTCATACGAGCCGATCAGGACGCCCATCTCGCGCAGCCGTTCCAGACTCTGGCGGTACGCGGGGTGGGCAGCCTGGGCTGAGTTCAGATACGGCAGCACGGCGACCGGGATGTCCATGCCGGGTGCTTCGCACAGGACGCCCAGGGCGAGATTGTCGGAGATCCCTGCCGCCCACTTGTTGACCGTGTTGAAGGTGGCCGGGGCGACCGCGATCGCGTCCGCAGGCCGAGTCGGGCGCGGCTCCCCCGGTGATCGCCAGGCCGAGCGGATGGGGCGTCCGGTCTGGGCCTCGACCGCCTCCGCGTCGAGGAAGCAGAGCCCTTGTGGGGTGGCGATGACGCCGACGTCCCAGTGCCGCTTCTGTGCTGCGGTGATCAGCTTGCTGACGTCGGCGGCTACGCCGGCCGCGCAGACCACGATCTGTAGGAACGGCTTGTCGGGCTGATCACTCACGCGGGCACTCCCAGTTGGCGGCTGAAGTGGTGCAGCTCGGGCAGTGCCCGGCGGCGGTCGCGGGCAGCCATGTCGGCGACCAGTTCGCGTACGGCCGGGCGGCGGATGTCCTGTGCCGCGCAGCTCTCGGCGATACGCAGGGCCTGGTAGCCCTCGGCGAGCCTGCCCTGCTGACTGTAGGCGCGGGCGGTCTCCACCCACAGCGCGGCCCTGCGCTCGGGGACAGGAATGTGCCGCCGCATGAGCGGCCGTGCGGTTTCCAGGGCGATGCCGGCGTCACCGAAGGAGACGGCTGCGCTGATCTCGTGGAGTGCGACGTTGGTGGGGCTGAAATTCGCCCAGGCGTCCGGCCGGTCGAAGGAGACGTAGCGAGCGACTTCCTTGGCTTCGGTGAGGAAGTCCTGGGTGGTGTCGCGGTCGCCGTTTCTGCTGGCGGCGGTCGCCCCGCGGAGCAACAGCAGACCAACCGCTGCCAGGTACCGGGGCGAGCGCTGGTCGTAGGAGCCGGTGAGCTGGTCGGCAGTGTGACGGACCATGTTCACGGCCTGAGCCGTGTGCTTCTCCCGTACGAGGACGTGAGCGTGGACACGGACACTCGCGGCGAGAACGACAGGATCCCCGGACCGTTCCGCCTCGGCCATGGCCCGACCGGCCGCGAGCCAGGCGTTGCCCTGATCGGCCCGCTTCAGCAACAGGCTCACCGACGTCTGGTAGGCGGTCGCAAGCAGCCCGGACACCTCCGCCGAGCCGGATGAGCCTCCGGCAACCTGACGCAGGTCGGCGATCAGACCCGGCAAGGTCTGCTCCAGTTCCGCGTAGTCGCACGTGCAGAACATCCGGCGTACGGCTCGTGCCCGGTCCCGCAGTTCGTCGAGGCCCAGGGCCTGCCCGGTGGCCGCGGGGCTCGTGCCTGGCAACAGGACTTGGATCAGGTCGTGATGTGCCGCGCTCGACGACGGCGGAGCCGCGAGTGCGGCGACGCTCGCGGCAAGGAAGGTACGGCGGTGCATGTCCTCTGTTCCGGGCTCGGCGGGGCTGGCATCAGAAGCAGCAGCGAGGCCGAGACGTTGCGGCGGAATCTCCAGCACCTGCGCGATCTCGCGCAGCACTCGTACGTCCTCGGTACCCCTGCCGCTCTCCAGGCGGCTCAGCTTCGACTGGTGATACCCAAGCGCGGCGGCAACGTCCCTCTGCGAGCGCCGCTGTAACACACGTGCCTGACGGATCACTTCACCGATCCGTCTCGCTTCACTCTGTGCCTCGGCCATCTGTGCCACGGCCCCTTCTGCCGTCGCCGATCCTGCATGCTCAACCGAGAGTAACCGAGTGGCATTTGGCAGTGATGCAGCTCCTGCATAAGTGATGCAGCCCCGGCACACCGACTGGTTCCGCTTACGTGCGGAGCGGTTGCGTGGAGTGGCCAAACCAACCAGGAGGCCGCTCATGGAAGCGCATCACATCCGGATTCCCGTCTCTGGCACGCCAGCTGCCGCAGCGTCCGCGCGCCAGCAGCTCGCGAAGGGGATACGGACTTTCGGCGCCTTCCTCGGCCCCGAACTCCTGGACGCGGCAGAGCTGGTGGCCGCAGAGCTCATCGCGAACGCGGTCCGGCACGCAAACGGCGGCCCGATCACGGCCGCCGTCTGCCTGAGCGATAAGGGACTGCGAATCGAGGTGAACGACGCCAACCCCGCCGTCCCACAGGTCAGCTTGTCGGATGTCGACGACGAAGGCGGACGAGGGCTGTTCCTCGTCGCGGCACTCGCGGACCGCCACGGCTTCGATCCGCTGCCGCCCGGCAAACGCTGCTGGGCCGAGTTCAAGGTCAGCACCCCACTACGCACCGCATCTCACTATCCCCTGCAGAGGAGTTGACCGTTGACAGCCGTACGCACTCCCCCCGTCGCCGCAGAAGTGGTCGCCGTGCGACCCGGCAGCCCACTCGCCGGCTCCATCACCGTCGACGGCTCCAAGAACGCGGCCCTGCCCCTGCTGGCCGCCGCCGCGGCCCTGCACCGCCCGGTGCATCTGAGCAACGTCCCGTCGAACACGGATGTCGAGACCATGCTCACCCTGCTCCAACAGGCCGGCTGGCACACGGCCCGTCCGGTCAGCGATCCGCACACCACCGTGATCCTGCCGAGCGACAAGCCCCAGCCAGGCCCCGATCCTGAGGTCGCCGCCCGTATCCGGGCCTCGTACTACCTCGTACCGGCCCTGCTCGGCGCGTACGGGCGAGCCCGGCTGCCCTGGCCGGGAGGCTGCCGGATCGGGGAACGGGGGATGGAGCAGCACTTCAAGGTCTACGAGCGCTTCGGTGACCGCACGACCGTAGACGGCCACGGGTACGTCGTGGAAGCAGCCACTGGTGGGACCAAGACGGTGTCCGTGGTGCTGCCTTTCCGTTCTCGCGGGGCGAGCATCGCCGCCCTCCTGCGCGCCGTCGTAGCCGGCCGGTCACTGCGCCTTGGCCACCCCAATCTCTCGCCTGAAGTCATCAGCATCGTAGAGGCGTTGCAGGCGGCGGGATGGACGTGCCGGGTCAGTGAGTCGGTCCTGACGCTGTCACCACCCACTTCCGTCTCGACGAACACCACCGTCTGGGCGGTGCCTGGCGACAAGGTCGAAGCCGGGACGCTGGCCTGTGCGGTCGCGGCGACCGGCGGGGGTGCACACATCCGGGGCGTACGCGCCGACGACGTCGCTCCCCTGGTCTCAGCCTTGAACTGGCTGGGAGTCCCAGCCGACGTCGAGGGCGATGCCTTCACCGTCCGGGCCCACGACGCCGAGCCGACCGGGCGATCGCTGCGCGCCATCGCCTCCCTCTCCCCCGGCGGTCTGGACGCCGACTTCGAACCACCGCTGATGGCTCTGGCCCTCGGACTGCCCGGCACTCATCTGTTCGCCGACGCCATCAACCCCGGCCGTCACGGCAACCTGCTCCCCCAGCTCGCCCGCCTCGGCGCCGAGATCCACGAACTCTCGCCCACCGAATGCCGCCTCACCGGACCGCAGCAGCTGACCGGAGCCGGCGTGGAGGCCACCGACATCCGCACGGGCTCGGCCCTGCTCATCGCCGGTCTCACCGCGCGCGGCGTCACCACCCTCGGCGGCCTCGAACAGCTCCGGCGCGGCCACGCCGACCTGCCCACCAAACTGCACGCCCTGGGCGCCGACATTTGCGAGGTCACGCCATGACCCGGCAGCTTCAGCGGATCACCGCCACGACCGACGTCCACTCCTCCTTCGCCCAGGCCACACCGATGCTCGCCTACCTCCACGCCGCCAGGGCCGAGAGCCTGATCGTGGACTGCGGCGACTTCTTCGAAGGCACCGGCTTCTACCGCTTCGGCCAGGGGCAGATCGAGTGCGAGGCTCTCACGAGCCTGTACGACCTGCTCGCCCCTGGAAACCACGGCTGGCCGCACTACTTCGAACCGCAGCTGCACGCGATGACCGTGTGCGCGAACGCAGCCGACAGCAGCGGCAGGCCACTCTTCGACCGCGTGCGCATCGAGAACATCGGTGGCCGGCGAGTTGCCGTCACCGGGGTAATCGGCCTGCAAGCCTTCAACGCGATCCCTGCCAACCAGCGCACGGGCCACCACGTCACCGACCCTGCCCAGGCCCTACGCGAGGTGATGCTGGAGCACCACCACCGTGCGGACGCCTGGATGGTGCTGTCCCACTCGGGCTTCGACGAGGACTTGAAAATGGCCGCCGCCTGCCCGTTCGCGGACGTCATCTTCGCCGGGCACTGCCACAGCGGCAGCTACGGCCCCGTGCCCGTCGGTGACACCCTCGTCGTCAAGGGTCACGAACTCGGCGTCGGGTACGCCACCGCCGAGCCGGTCGGGGCCGGCTGGGCCGTCCGCGTAGGCATCTTCCCCGACACGTCCCTGATCCCCGAGGCCCTCGCCGTACTGCAGGAGAAGATCGCCCTCGTCGGCAGCACCCTGGGGAGCCAGCTCGGCATCGTGAACGAGCCATATCTCAATACCCTGTTGAACCGGCGCCTCCTCTTGGGCGAGATCGCCACCCGCCTGCACACCGGCCTCGGAGCGGACGCGGTCATCCTCAACGAGACCGCTCTGCGCCCCGTACCACTCGGCGATGTCCTCACCCTCGGCGACCTGCTCGCCATCGAGCCCTTCGGCAACCAGCTCGTCCACGCCTTCCTCTCCGACGATCAGTCCGAGGACCACGCCAAGCCGCTCGCTCATCTCGTCGAACGCGTCGGCCCCTTGGCCGTCACGCCCACACCCCTGCCACTGACAGCGCGCATCGTGCTGACCACCGACTACATCGCCGATACCTATCTCGGCGGCCGCACTCATCAAGCCGGACTGCGTCTGGGCCAGGCGGTGCGCAGCGTCCTGGCGGCCCCGTTCGCTGACTCTGCCGACGCTCTTCCAGGGAGCGCTCAATGATCCTCACCGGTCCCGAGATCAACACGGCCGTTGCCGACGGACGCCTTCGCATCACCCCGTTCGACCCGAAGCAGACGAACCCCAACAGCTACAACGTCCGCCTGGGCGCCACCCTGCTGACGTACGCCACCAAGGTCATCGACGCCCACCACGCCAACCCCACGCACGCGATCCGAATCGACACGGACGGATACGTCCTCCAGCCCGGCGAGCTGTACCTCGGCCACACCGTCGAGGAGGTCGGCTCGGACCTCTTCATCCCACTGCTCTTCGGCCGCTCCTCGGTCGGACGACTGGGGTTATTCGTCGAGATCACCGCCCCTATCGGTGACATCGGCTTCCACGGCCAGTGGACTTTGATGCTGTCCCCCATCCGCCCTCTGCGGGTGTACGCAGGCATGAAGATCGGGCAGATCATGTTCTTCGTCTCCACCGGGGACGTCGACCTGTACCGAGGCAAGTACCAGGGCGCCGCCGGCCCCCAGCCCTCCCGCTACTGGCTGGACGAGGCACCCGCCCAGGCGGGCGCCTCGTGATCCTCACCGGCCCCGCCATTGCCGCCGCCGTCAGCGCAGGCGAGATCACCATCGCGCCCTACGACCCGGCACGTCTGTCCCCCAATGCCTACGACTGGCGGCTGGGCGACACGATCCGCATCTGCGACGGCGACCTGGACGCCGCCGCCCCCACCGCCTTCACCGAACTGGCCATCCCGACCTCCGGATTGGTCTTGCAGCCCGGTGTGCTCTACCTCGGCGTCACGCTGGAAAGGACCGGCTCGGAAACGTATGCCCAACTCCTCAACGGCAACCGCACCATCGGCGCCCTCGGCATCTGGGTCCACGTCTCCGCACCACTCGGCCACCAGGGCCACGCGATCCGCTGGACCTTGGAGATCCGCGCTGCCAAGCCCGCCCGCGTCTATCCGGGAATGACCTTCGGCAAGCTCGTCTTCCTCACCACCCTCGGCCCCCCGGCCAGCTACCAGCAACAGCGCGCCAAGTACGCCGCCACGCACGGCATCGACATCTCCCGCCTGTACGAAGAGATCCCCCAAGGAGCGCTGTGAGCCCCCTCGTCCGCCCGGCCGCGGGGCCGCTGGCCGCCACCTTCCTCGACCTCCCAGCCGGAAGCCCCGGCGGCAGCGTCGAACTCTTCCTCGACCTGTACACCGGCGACAAGCCCCTCATCCCCGCACGGGCCTTCATGCTGGCCCCCACCCGCCCCAAACCCCACCTCCCCGCCGGGCTCGACCTGCTGACGGTCGCCGGCAAGTGCCTGGAGGGCGCCGCCTTCAGCCGCTACGTCGCAGCCCTGCGCCAGGCGCTGGTGACCGCGATCGATCCAGCCCAGATCCGGGTACTCCACCTGCAGCACCTCACCTTCGGCGCCACGCCCGCCCTGCTCCGGGCTCTGCCGGCCCACCCCAGGATCGCCTTGGTCCACGGCACCGACCTGATCTTCGCCGATGCACACCGCGACCAGCTCCAAGTCCTGCGCGAGACGGCGAGGGCCGCCGACGCGATCGTCGTCCCCACCGGCGCGATGGCCGACCGCCTTCTCAAGCTCGCCCCGCAGATCGACCGCCGCAAGGTCGTCCGCATTCCGTGGGGTGTCCCCGACCATCTGCTCACCGATCCGCCTTCCCGGCCCGGCCGCACTTCCACCAGCCACCTACGGCTGCTGTACGCAGGCAGGCTGACCGCCGAGAAGGGCGCAGAGCACCTGATCACCAGCCTGGCGCCCATTCCAGGAGTCGAACTGAGCATCGCCGCACCCAGAGCCCAGTTCCACGCCTTGGCCCCGCTCCTCCAGCGGACCGGAGTGCGGGCCCGGTACCTCGGCTGGCTCCGCCGTCCACAACTGTGGAAAGCCTTCGCCGAGCACGACGTCCTGGTCATGCCGTCCACCACCCTGGAAGCCATGGGCCTGGTCGCACTGGAGGCCCAAGCATGCGGTCTGCCTGTCCTGTACCAACCTGTGCCCGGCCTCAACGAAGTCGTCGCCGCGTCCGGAGTGGCCACCGACTTCACCCATTCCGCCGCACTCGCCCGCGACCTCGACCGCCTACGAACCGCCCCCGGCCTGCTGCCCGCGCTGCGACAGGCGGGCCACGCGAATGCCGCCCGTTACCCCCTCACCACTACCGCCCAGGCCCTGGCTGACCTCGGCCGCCAGCTCACCTGAGAAAGCCACCGATCAGCCCCCGCATCCGACGTCCGACACGCCATTCCCCCACCGGCCCTGCCCGCGTCACTACGCTGATCCGGCGGGTTGCCCACGGCGAACAGGGAGACCATGACGTACAGCACCGACCGCATCGAAGCCCTCCTGAACGAAGGCGTCCGCGACAAGGTCTACCCCGGCGCCGTATGGGCAGTCGGTGACGCCACCGGCACCCGCGCCCAGGGCGCCACCGGGGTCCTCGACCCCAACGAGCCGGACGTGCCGATGCAGCCCGACACCGTCTTCGACGCCGCCAGCCTCACCAAGATCCTCGCCGTGTGGGCCTCGATCGGAGCCCTGTGGGAGGAAGGCAAGCTCGACCTCGACACCCCGCTTGGTGCCTTCTGGTCCGAAGTCGACGGCCACCCGCTCGGCGCCGTGACCGCCCGCCACCTGCTGACCCACACGGCCGGCGCACCGCTCCGCGCCCAACTCAAGAACCTCTACGGCACCAACCCCCAGGACATCCGCGACGGAGTCCTCCACGAGGCCCTGCACCGCCCGCCCGGCGAGGCCGTCGAGTACACCGACCGAGCCGCCCTCATCCTCGGATACCTCGCCGAATACCTCGCCGGGCGACGCCTTGACCAGCTCGCCACGGAACGGACCTGGCAGCCGCTGGGCATGCACTCCACCCGCTTCGGCCCCCTGACCACCGAGATCACCACGCGGTGCGCACCGACCGAACTCGACCAGGACACCGGCGCCCACCTCAAGGGCGTCGCCCACGACTTTTCCGCCCGCCTCCTGGGCGGAGTGTGCGGGATCGCCGGTGCCTTCACCGTCCTCGACGACCTCGCCGTCTTCTTGCGCTACATGCTGGACACCTCAACCAGCCACGGGCAGGCCGGATTCGGCCCCGACTGGACCAGGCAGTCGCTGACCGTCCAGACCGGCGCCCTGGAGCCAGTGCGCGGCCTGTTCTGGCACCCCGCGCCTGGCACGCACCCCGCTGAGGACATCTGGGTCCACTACGGCTTCACCGGCACCGGAATGTGGATCTCACCCGAGCAAGGACGGTGGGCAGTACTGCTGACCAACAAGCTCTACTACACCCGCGAACGCCAGCCCTTGACCGACGTCCGCAACGCCTTCCGCGGTCTAGCCTTCCCCTGATCCCCACGGGGATCAGTGCTCGGCGCCACACCTGCCTCACATCGTAGATGCCTATTTGCCTGGGAATATCACCGGCAGCAACGTCGTCAACACCGCCAGGCCAGCGCTGACTGTGCTCCGGTACAACCACGCACCAACCATGACAACAGCTCCCATAGCAAGCGGCATGGGCACGTGCCACACACGGACGCCGAAGGCCACTGCCACCATCACACCAGCCATCATCACTAGGTTGAATGCCTCACGCCGACGCGCAGGTTCGACCAACTCCGCACTGTCAAGAAGAGCTCCCACGTGCCCTTGGGCATAACGGTCGCTGATCTTGAGTGAAAGTGCGGCAAGCTTCCGAGCGGCTTCCTTCCTGTCGAGGTCGAACCCAGCGTGAGCAGCGCGCAGGGCGGCAACAACCCCGCTCGCGTGAGCCCGCAGCCCGGGACGGCGCCATGACACCCCCGGCACCGTTCCACGCATCGACCGCGCACCCCTGACCCGCATTACTGCGAACCGCAAAGACACACTCTGCAGATCCGCGCGCATGTGCGGGGCGCGGGCAGTCTCAGCGCATTCGCCGATGAGGTCGGCCCACCGCTGAACCCGTTCGAAGGTCATGCTCCGAAGTTCGAACGCGTCTGCCGCCCACACAGCGAGACGTCGTGCAGCCAGAAAGCTGGCTCCGACCAGCAGCACACCATGCCCGAACGACACCCAAGCTTCCCGGCTGGACAGAGATGCTTCGGGCGGGTCCCCGTATATGGCCTCTTGAACCCAGGTCGGCGTGTACGTCAGAACCAGGACCCGCAGTGCTCGGCCCACAAACGCCACCACGCAGTAGCCCATGGGGATCAGAACCGCCCATGTTTGCCAACGGGTCTCGTGGTGGGCACGCAGTGCGACCCGAACTGGTCCTGGAACCGGACCGATGCCCAAGTATTCGGCGTCCTCGCACAACTTGCGTATCGCCGCGTTCGCCTTCTCTCGCTGTCGCAAGGCGAGTTGAGAACGGATGCGTCGGAACATGCAGTTGAGGATGCCACCTCGAGGTGGGCCACGAAGCGGCGATGATCACTATCGTCGCCCGGCCAGAGCCGTCGTTATCCGGCTGGCGCCCCGCCACTCCTGCACAACTGCCCCCTGTACGGGCTCGGCGGGCACAGCGAACGCGCCTCCAGCAGCGGATTTCGGTCAGCGCCCCGTATCGCCCGACCCCTGCTGTGCCATGGCCGGTACGGTCGATAAGTTCCGGCGTGCGAAACGGCCCGAAGGGGGAACCCATCCCATGTACGAAGAAGCAGTGATGGCCGTGAGCACAGGAGCTGCCAGCGGGGTCCTCTCCTACCTGCTTCAGGGCCAGGCCGACGCTTTGCGCTCACAGATCTCGGCAATCTTCCGGCTTGGCGGCAACCCTCAGGAGGAAGCCGCCGCCCTGCAGGTACTGGACGAGCACGCGGCAGCCCTGGCTCGGCGTGGAATCACTGAGCGCACCGTAACGGACACCTGGACGGAGCTGCTCGCCGCCTTTCTCGACGCTCACCCCAGCGCCCGAGCGGACATCGAGGAACTCAAGACAACGGCGCCGACGAAGACGGTCAACATCGGCTCCCAGCACAACCACGGCTCCGGGGCCTTCATCGGCAACGACCACCACGGCGACATCAACATCAACACCCGAGACGACCGGTGACCACCAACGACCCGGCACCTCCGGAGCAGCGCACCGTCCAGAACAACTACGGCGACGGCGCCTTCGTCGGCCGTGACCACATCGGCGACATCAACGTCCATCACGAGATCGACCCACAAACCAGGGCCACACTCGCGAAGCTGGGGAAGTCCGCGCCCGCACTGTCGCAGATGCTCGAAGACGGGCTGCGGGACGGTGTTGTCTCGCCTGACACGGTCAGTCAGCTCTCCATGGCCGCTCGGAGCATCAACGAAGATGTCGCTGGCCAGATCTCGCGTGCCTCCCACCGGATCAACGAGGACGTAGCCGGCCTTCTCACCCACGCAAGCCACAGCATCAACGAGGACGTCGCTGGCCAGCTGACCCACGCCGCAGACCGACTATCCAAAGCCTCCGCGAAGCTCGACTTTGACGCGCTTGACCGACTCGTCAGACGGTTGGAGGGGGTTCTCGGCCACCACAACGGCAGTGATCTCAACGGGCTCGCCACCCGGCTGGAGAGCAGCCTGGAGGATCTCAGTACGGCGACGCACCGCGTCGGCAACCTGAAGGGTGACAGCACCCAGGCGGGCAGGCTAGAGCAGGTGACGAGATCGCTCGCCGACATCGCGAAACGAGTCGAGGCAAGGGTGACCCCACCTCCACCGGTGGTTCTCCCCGACTGGGAGTGACGATTGCGGTGGTTCGGCGCCGGCGTTCTACTCGGCCTCTTGATATCTGTCCTGTACGCGGCCTACTCGTAGCCGTCGACACCGCCAAGTTAGAGCAAGTGTCGCACGCGGAACCCCCGCCGAGGTGCCCGACGTAGGCCAGCGCAGGAGGCTTCGGGGCCGCCGGGCCGCGGAGTCAGCTCAAGCGTTCCGGCTTCGCCTCCAGCCCACGAGCGAGCGCCCCAGGGCACAACCAGGGCACATGAGCCTGGGAAACGGCGTTGACCCGTGCGAACTATGGAGATGAGCTTTCCCAGGTCAACGCACATTTCACCGAGAACCTCGGGTCAGCATCCCGCCCCGCCCATTCGCCGCATAAGTGGCAAGACAGCTCTCCGCCACCAGCAGGGTAAACCGCCCCCGTTCGGATAGAGGCTCTGATGTGCTTGTGCTGGTGCCCGGCCAGGCCCGGTAGGCGGCGGGCGGGAGCCCCAGCTACGGGACGCTGGCCATGGCTCGTGCGCCGCGGTATGGATCCGGGCGGACGCTGCTCGCGCCCGGACTTTTCCAGGACAGAGACCACGAGGGTTCAGGCGCCCGCACCCGAACCGCCCTTGTCTTGCCCCGCCTCTCGGTGTGACGTCTTACCATGGGGCGGTGCTCCGCCGGAGGTCAGGAGCAAGCGGTGTGGGTCGGTCGGGCGGAGTGCGGTCGGTGTGAGCAGGGCGGGGCAGGCTGGGGAAGTCGGCAGTGTCTTCCGGTGCGAGCTGGCCGCGCACTTGGCAGTGCACGGGCTCCGTGGCCGCGCGGTGTCGGGGCTGGATGTGCCCGCAGGAGTGTGGCCCGTCCGGCTGGATTTCGAAACCAGCGACCCAACCGACGACATCCGTGTCACCTTCTCCGACGGACGCCACGCCTACGTATCCGCGAAGCGGAAGATCGACCGAGGCCGTCCGATAGAAGAGACGCTGACAGGGTGGGTGGAACAAGTTCCGACGCTCGGTCGCGACGATCTTCTGGTTATCGCCGGCGAGGAACTCATCGGGCCGGTAAAGTACCTCGACCGAGCTCTGCGCCGCCACCGTGCGGGCCTGCCCATGGAGACTGGCGACGAGTCCAGGGCCCTCGCCCTCCTCATCGACCGGCTTCCGTCGCAGGTCCGCAGGCTTGTCCTTGACCGGGCGCGTGTCCTCCATCTGCCCGGCTCGACCGGACCGGCACCGCACCGGGACCTCCTAGCGGCCCTGATGGACTTCGTCGTCGCAGACACACAGGGACACCGTGCCGTGAGTGCCCTAACCGACCTCTTCCACCGGCAAGCGGGCGCAGCGCTCGGGAGTTCCGTCGAGGACTGGGTCACCGCCCTGACCGCCTCGGGGGTGACCGTGCTCCCGGACCAGGGGGGTCCGGTGGCGATGCGTCTGGCCTCCCGTCGGAACGCCGTCGAGGCGTACCGCACTCGACTCACAGCGCAAGCCGGACGGATCGACCTCAGCCTGCTCGCCGATGACCTCCCGCCCCTCGTAGTCAATGACCTCGTCGGTGGCCTCCGGATCGACGTGGAGGGCGAGCGTACCTCCTCTTTCCTCCTCCAATACCTGAGGCGCTGGCGCCGCATGCTCGTCGTCGGGCAACCCGGCTCAGGAAAGTCTGTGGCGGTACGCGAGATCGCGGCCCACTGCGCCAGCCATGCCGACGCCCCCGCCCCGATCCCCGTGTCACTGCCGCGTCTGCTGAAGAGACAGCCGGGACGCCTGACTCTCGACAGCCTGGTCGATGACGCCGTAGCGGACACCGTGCCGGGCGCGGACCGGGCACCGCTCGCCGCCCACCTCCAGGAGGAGATCGGCGAGGGGCGTGCGCTCGTCCTCTGCGACGGGCTGGACGAATGCGGAGCGCGCGCGCCGTGGGTCGCGCAGGAACTCGCAGAGATCCTCACGTCTCTGCACCCCTCCTGCGGCTTTGTGGTGACGACACGGGCGAACGCACAAGGGGCCGCGGCCCGACTCAGCCTGCCGCACGTCGAGCTCGCGCCTCCAAAGGATCTCGGCGCGACGGTGGACAGCGTCCTTGTCACGTGTGCCGAGGCACGGATTCCCGGGCCGGACCGAGCGGCCTTCCTGACAACGCGACGTGCCTGGATCAAGGATGCGAAGAAGGAGCACGCACACCTGCTCGCGGTGCCGCTGCTCGCCGCTCTGCTTGCCCTCGTCTGCGCGAACACGCCGGACGTCGACCTTCCCAAAGGACGTGCGGCGTTGTTGCACCGCGCGGTAGAACAGTCCGTGCACCGATGGGAGCGGCTACGGGGGACGCTCGACCCGGCCCGGCCCTGGGCACCCACCCTGACGACGGGCATGCTCCTCGACGGGTTCGTCACGCTCGGGCGGCTCCTCGACGGCGAGCCGACCCCTCCAGCGGGACGCGCCCTCGAATCACTGACCGGGATGTTGAGGGACTCGCTGCGATGGGCCATGCCGCCCTCAGCCGCCGGCGAGGTGGCGGAGCACGTGCTCCGGTTCTGGGACGAGCACGTCGCCGTGTTCGTGGTGAACGGTGCGGGCGAACTCATCGCCCGCAGCAAGGTCTTCGCTGAGATCGCAACGGCCATGTGGGCACGGTCATGCCGGGCCGAGGAACTGCGGGACTGGCTGCGTCGCGCCCTCGTCCACACGGACTCCGACGGGGCAATCGCACTGGCCGCCGGACTAGATTCCCGTACGGCTGAGGCTCTGCTCGATGTCGGCGAGACACAGCGGGAGGCCACGCTCATGGCGGCTGACCTCGCGGCGCGCGGTGTCGTGACTCTTTCCGACGGCGAACTGGAACGGACCCTGGGCCAGCTCATGGACGGTGCTCTCGGGGCGCTCGCGGGCGAGCCGGTATCCCCGCGCGGCCCTGGCAAACCCTCGGAGTTCTTTCCGGCCCTATGGGAGAAGACGCGCGACGCGGGGCCCTGGCCCTTTGTGGAGGCCGCCTGTCTGCTGGCCCTGCCAGCGACATTGCGGCGTCGACGAGCGGACCTTGTGGACCTGTCCGAGCTTGATGACACCGCCGAGTCGATTGCCCGGACATTGTGCGCGCTGACAGACGCTCGCACGGACGCGTCCCCCCTGAGCGGAGCGGAGATCAACGCGCTCCGCGCTGTGCTGGCGCTTCCCCTGCCGCAGGAATCCGAAATGGTGCAGACGGGGCGCCGCCGTTGGAAGCTGGTACGTGGTGGCCGCCTTGTACCAGGGCTAGTGCAGGTCGCCCTAGGCGTGGCCGACCGCCTGGATGAGCTTCCCGGCGACGCGGGTGAGCGTGTGTTCGCCCTCGCGAACTACACGCCTGTGTACGTCGCCGAAAAGATCTATGCCGCACTCGCACACGCGGGATTCGACACGAGTCGCCGCTGGGGGAACATGTCAGCCCAGCTGCGAGACTGGGCATCCAGCGCCCGGGACGACAGGACGGCTTTGCTATCCGACCTTGTGTCGCTCCACGACCCCTTGCCGGAGTCCATGGGCAGGGACCTCTGGTCGCTCACCGCCCTCGGCAACCTTCTCGCGGCGACCGGATACGCCGATTCCTCGGTGACCGAGATCGACTTCGCCTTCGCCCACGGCAGTGCGGCGGAGCGCCGGGCGTGGCTCGACGCGATGGCTGACGCGTACGGCATCGACAAGGCAGCAGTGGCCGCGCAGGCTCATCACCTTCAGCAGAACACCACATCCGAAGCCCTGCTCGACGAATGGCTCGTCGTGGGCACACCGCCTCTGGCCAAGCCCTCGCCCATCCCCGGCGTCGGGCAGGTCCTCACGGACGCCCAGCAGATGGCGTTGCTGGCTTGCCTGGAAGCGGACTCCTCGTGGATGGCTTGGTCAGCGGCGAACGTGTTGGTCAACCTGGCAGGGGATCACGTTCCGTGGGACGGCCAGGAACTGTTCAACAGGGACATGAGCCACTGGCCTCGCCACCGGGCAGCCCTCTTCTACTCCATCGCCGTCATGACCGCAGGTGATCGGCGCCCTTCGCTCCTGGCATGGGCCGCTTCCTCGAAGTCGGCGGACCACCGATTGGCCGCCAGAATGTTGATCTCTGTCGTACCTAGCCTCGACCCCAACGGTTCGATCATTGAGGCTCTCCGTCGGGACGCCGACCTATCGGTCCGTCCTGAGGACGCACATCAGGCCACGCCCGCCCCAACTCACTGGAGTTGCGACAACTGCCGGACGGTCCAGGCCCTCGACGCCGAGGAATGCCCAGGGTGTGACGAGGGTGTGCGCCCTCGGCCTGAGGACTGAGTCAGCAGGAACACCACGCGCGACGCACCGGCCGGAGGCAACCACCGCCGGAAATGGAGCGGGCGGTCGCGCAGAGTTCACCAACCATGATCCTTACCGCCCCGAGTGGAGGATTCTGACGTGAGCGTCATGATTGGTCTGCGATGATGCGACCTGATTACCGAGATGGCGCCGGCGAAACCGGAGGCTAGGGCGTAAGCGCCTTATAGGCGGCACTGACCGATCGGTTGGGCAAGCCCGAGCCAGCAATGTCGGCTCCTGCCGAGTGTGGTTCGGGGCGCGGACCTTCCAGAACACACACAGCACACATGAGGCCGAGCAGCGTTGCGAACGCCTGAAAACTAGCGAGAAGCGTTTCCGCAGGTCAACCGCGGTTGGTCGGTAGTTTGCGCAGCTCACAGCCTCGCCCGGAGAAAACTCCTAAAGCGGGTGTCGCAGGTTCGAATCCTGCCGGGGGCACCAGCCAAAAGGCCCCGAACCGATCATGGTCCGGGGCCTTTGACGGCAGCCGTTGACGGCAGTCGCCCTCAGGCGGCCGGACGTCGGCGCTTCAGTAGCCGGTCCATGTGGCTGATGGCCTCCCGCTGGGTCGAGGTGGACGTGGCAACGAACCTGCTGAACGGCACCGTGCGGCTGTCCGTGCTGTGGACCCAGGAGATCTACCTGCATCCCGACGATGCCGAACGGGTAGCCCAGTCACTGGTGCTGTCCGGCGAGGTGCGCGAGCGGACGGCCTACCCCCGGGACGCCGGAGAACCCTTCGCTAGCGCTCGGTCCACGACGAGCAGCCCTGGCATCCCGGCGTGCGGTCGGACAACGTGGCGGTGTGGAAACCATCATCGCCAGCGCCATAGCGGTCCTGGGCACACTCCTCGGCTCCGGAATCACCCTGGCGTTCCAACAGCGCGTCAGCGACAGGGGTCACGCGTTCACTCGGCGTGAGACGCTCCGGCAGGAGCGACTCGATGCTTACTCCGCCTACGTGGTGGCGGCGTCGATCGCGGACTCCAGTAATCCGTTGAGGCCGCCGCACCAGCGCGCGTAGCGTCCGGTGGGATGAATCGACGTGATGTGAGTAGTGGCGTAGTGGTGGAGTGGGTTGCCGGGAGTGGCGGGGGCGACCGGGGAGTCGTCGTCTACGTGCATGGGGGCGGGTTCTCCCAGTCCCAGCCGGAGGCCGAGCGGGAGGTCGCGCGGCGGCTGGCCTCGGTGTGTGGGCGGGATGTGGTGCGGGTCGGTTATCGGCTCGCGCCTGCCGATCCGTACCCGGCTGCCCTGGAGGACGTGCTGGGGGCCTGGCGGGCGGTGCTGGAGCGGGGGGTGCCTGCCGAGCGGGTCGTGTTCTTCGGGGAGTCGGCCGGGGGGACGCTCGTACTGTCCGCGTTGCTGGAGATCGCCCGGCAGGGTGGGCCCCGGGCGGGGGGTGCGGTGCTCGTGTCGCCGCTCACCGACCTGGCCGTGACCGGCGAGAGCGTCGACGGCAACGGGGGGAGGGATCTGATCGGCCGGGGTGCGCTGGAACAGCTCTGTGCGCAGTATCTCGGCGGGGCCGAGGCGACCGGTGTGCCGCAGTCGCCGCTGTACGGGGAGTTGGGCGGGCTTCCGCCGCTGTACGTCGCCGTCGGTGGGGACGAGACGCTGCTCGATGACGCGCGGCGGCTGGCGCGGGGCGCGGCGGAGGCCGGGGTGAGTGTCGAGCTGCGGGTGTTCGAGGGCAAGCAGCATGTCTTTCATCTGTTCGACGCCGAGGCCGGGCGGCAGGTGTTCGAGGACGTCGGGCGGTGGGTTCGCGGCTCGGTGCGGGAGTTTCCCGTCGGCGGGGCCGAGGGGGAAGGGCAGGGGCCGTATGCCCTCGCTGAGGGCGGGGACGGCGGGCTGTGGTTCACGCTCGTGCATCAGGGGGCCGTGGGGCGCCGGGACCCCAGGGACGGGCGGATGTCCCGGTACGGCGTCGGGGACGGGCCCACCGTCGTCGCGGCCGGGCCCGACGGGGGTGTCTGGTTCACCGAGTACCGGGCCCATCGGATCGGGCGGATCGGCGGTGACGGGCGGTACTCCTCCTACGCGCCCCTCTCCGAGCAGGGCGGGCCGTTCGGGATCGCCGCCGGGGCGGACGGGGCCATGTGGTTCACGCTGACCGGGGTCGATCGGATCGGGCGCGTCAGCGTGGAGGGGGAGGTGAGCGAGTTTCCGGCGCCTGGGGCGTTTCCCTCGGCCATCGTCGCGGGGAGCGACGGGGCACTGTGGTGCACCCTCAATCAGGGCAACGCCATCGGGCGGATCGGGCTCGACGGGAGCAGTCGCCGATACGGGCTGCCCACCGAGGGTGCGGCGCCCGTCGGGATCGCCGCCGGGCCCGACGGGGCGCTCTGGTTCACCGAGATCGGGGCGGGGAGGATCGGGCGGATCACGGTGGAGGGTGAGGTGAGTGAGTTCCCGCTGCCGGATCCCGGTGCTCGGCCTCATGCGATTACCGCCGGGCCCGACGGGGCGCTGTGGTTCACCGAGTGGGGTGGCGGGCGGGTCGGGCGGATGACCGTCGATGGGGAGTACCGGGCGTACCCCCTTGCCCGCGCGGACAGTGAGCCGCACGGCATCGCCTCGCACGGTGGTGCCCTATGGGTGGCCCTGGAGAGCGGGGCGCTCGCGCGGGTCGAGCCCCCCGTCTCCGGAGCCGCGCCGGGATCCTGAGGTCATGCCGCGCGTCTCGGCAGCAGGCCCCCGTCCTCGTCTCCCCGTCGGCTGACCGCCGTCAGGGTCGCCGTGAACACCAGCGACATCAGAGCCATCGCCGTCATCGCCAGTGCGGGAGTGGCGAGTTGGGCCAGCGTGCCCGCCAGTGCCGCCGATACGCCCTGGAGCGTGAGCATGCCCGCCGAGTGCAGGCCCAGGGCGTGGCCGGAGAGTTGGGGTGGGGTCAGGGTCATCAGGCGGGCCTGCTGGATCAGGCTCGCGCCGAAGCCGAAGGAGGAGACGGCGACCAGGGCCGCGGCCACGGGGAGGGGTGGGTGCAGGGCGAAGGTCAGGTACGGGGTGGCCAGCAGGAGGAGGAGCGGGATGCCCGCCCTCGGGTGGCGGCGGGGTGGGAGCAGGCGGCCGACCGTCACATCGCCGGCGAGCATGCCGAGGGCCGCGCAGGCGAAGAGGGTGCCGGCCGCGTCGGGGGCGTAGGAGACGTACAGCGACTCGCAGCCGACGATCAGGCCGTTGGGGAGCCACAGGGCCAGGTAGACGTGGCGGCGGGGGGCCGAGGACCAGAGCTGGGCGTTGGTGCGCCAGGTGGCGGTGACGGAGGGGCGGCCGGTGGCGCGTGGGGGGCGGGTGGTCAGGCGGCCGGTCAGGGCGGCGGCGGTGGCGTGCAGGGCGGCTGCCAGGAGCAGGCACAGGTGCGGGGAGAGCAGGGTCAGGAGGGCGCCGCCGACGGCGTAGCCGGTGATCTGCATGATGCCGTTCATCGCGTTGAAGACGGAGCGGCCGGCGAGGTAGCGGGCGGGGGTGAGGATCTCGTTCAGCAGGCCCCAGCGGACGCCGCCGCCGAGGGAGGCGACCAGGCCCTGGAGGAGGAGCACGGTGAAGAGGGCCGGTAGGGGGAGGCCGGGGAGGGCCAGGAGGGCCGTCGCGGTGGCGAAGGCCAGGGACAGGGACGTCAGGGTGCGGCGCGGGGGGAGGCGGTCGGCGCCGGAGAGGAACAGGGTCGCGCCCAGTACCTGGGTGAGCGCCTGGCCGAACATGCTCAGCGCGGACAGCAGCGGCGAGTCCGTCGCCCGGAAGACCAGCGTGCCGAGGGCCAGACCGCTCACCGTCTGGGCGGCGACGCCCGCGGCGGAGGAGAGGAAGAGCGGGGTGAACTCGGGGGTGCGGAGGAGGAGGTCGCGGTACGTCGTCGTCACCGGTGGTCGTGCTGCGCCGGAGAGGGGGGCGGCCGCCTTCTTGCCGGTGTCCGTGTCGTCGGGCATGGGTGGAGTCTCGGGGGGTGCCGCGCGGGCGCGTCAGTGTTTCGCGCCTGTGCGAAAGGTGAGCAGGGTGGCAGGGTCGGGGGGCGGTGGGGGTGGGGCTGTGGCGGGTCAGTGCCGACACGCTCGCTCGTAGTCGCTTCGTCGTCTCGCCCTACGCCGAGACCTTCGCCTGCCTGAAGCTGCTGCACGCCGCCCGCGCCGCACATCCCGGTGAACGGGCCTGGCTCGACGCCCACTTGCCCGGTTACCGGCGTCGGCTGGCCGGTGATCCGGTGACCGCGCTGCTGGTGCGGGCCGGGCTCGGGCGGGGGTGGATCGCGGACTTCCTGACGCCGACGCCGCGCTCTGGCGAGTCCTTCGAGGACGGTGTGGCGTGGGTCCGGGCCACCCGGCCCGGCGCGGCCCTTGACCACCTGCGGCTCGCCCTCGACGGAGCGCCGCTGCCCGCCGCCCTGGACCGCGACGACCTGCCCGAGCGGGCCGCCGTACTGATCGAGTACGTGTGGGAGGAGGCCGTACGGCCGTACTGGCGGCGGCGCCGGCAGGTGCTGGAGGCCGATGTCGGGGCGCGGACCGCGCAGGTGAGCCGGGGCGGCTGGGCCGCCGTCCTGGACGCGCTGCGGCCGGGGACGCGGTGGCTCGGCGAGAGCGGGTTCCAGGTGAACCGGCAGGCGTATCCGCCGCGCGAGCTGTCCGGCGTGGAGCTGGCCTTCGTGCCGGTCACGCCGCAGCGGCACGGGTGGGTGTCGTGGGAGGGGACGGAGCGGTACGCCCTGGTCTACCCGTGCGCCGGGGCCCTCGCGGACGCCGGCGCGCGGGCCGTGCCCTCCGCGCTGGCCGCGCTGCTCGGGCCGGGGCGGGCGGCGGTCCTGGTGCTGCTCGGCTCGCCGATGAGCACCAGCCAGCTGGTCGGGGTGACCGGGCAGGGGCTCGGGTCGGTCGGGCGGCATCTGCGGGTGCTGCGGGACGCGGGCCTGGTGGAGCGGCGGCGGGCGGGGCGGTCGGTGCTGTACGAGTGGACCGGCGCCGGGGAGGTGCTGGTGCGGGCGGCGCCCTGACGGGGCCCGCGGGGGCGTCGTGGGGGTGTCACAGGGCGGCGTTAGCATCCGTTCCATGACGATTTCCGAGAACGCCCAGAACGCCGCCGCGCCCCTCGACGTCGAGATCGGCGCCCTCCAGGGCGGCGACGCCCGGTTGTCCCAGTACGCCGGTCAGGTCGTGCTGGTGGTGAACGTGGCCTCCAAGTGCGGGCTCACTCCGCAGTACGCCGGCCTGGAGAAGCTGCACGAGCGGTACGCGGAGCGCGGGTTCACCGTGCTCGGAGTGCCGTGCAACCAGTTCATGGGGCAGGAGCCGGGCAGCGCCGGCGAGATCGCGGAGTTCTGCTCGGCGACGTACGGCGTGACCTTCCCGATGACCGAGAAGGTGGACGTGAACGGGGAGGACCGGCACCCGCTCTACCAGCGGCTCGTGGGCTTCGCCGATGCCGAGGGGCACAGCGGGGACGTCCGCTGGAACTTCGAGAAGTTCCTCGTCGGGCGGGACGGGCGGGTGCTCGCCCGGTTCGCGCCGCAGACCGAGCCGGAGGCGGCGGAGCTGGTCGCGGCCGTGGAGGGGGCGGTGGCCGCCGGCTGAGCGCCGGTGGCCCCAGGGCATGCGCAGAGCCCTCTCGGCAAGGTCGGCGAACCGGTCGAGAGGGCTCCGGGCGGGGTCGTACCAGGAACTACCGGGAACTACTCGGGTGGTTACCCCTTGACCGAGGTCACGAAGGCGTTCCACGCGTCGGCCGGGAAGGCCAGGACCGGGCCCTCGGTGACCTTGGAGTCGCGGACGGACAGCGCCGCCACGACGGGGGACTTGACCTCGACGCACGCGCCGTTTCCTCCGGAGTAGGAGGACTTGGTCCATGACTCGGTCGCGCCCTGAAGAATTGCCATGTCTGCTCCGTTGGGGGGTTGCTGAGTCCTGCCGGATTGCGCCAATGAGCTGTGATCTTTGGCGTGATCGACGCTACTCGCTGGCCCCCGCCAGCGGAGGGGGCATTCACCCGTCCGGATGGCATATTCCAGAGGACCCTTCCAGTGGGGGTGGGAGGGGTGTAGCATCCCCCACCCCTCTCGCCTCCCGCACCTCCAGCGCCTCCAGCGCCCCGCGCGTCAGCGTGCGTAGTCCTTCGCCACGTCCTCGATGCGCTGCCGCGACTGCTCCACGTTCAGCGCCTGGGCGCGCAGGTGCTCGTACATCACCGTGTACTTCTGCACGTCCTGCGCCTTCTCCAGGTACAGGTCGCTGGTGACACCCTCCAGGTAGACCACGCTGGAGTCGGCGGTGTCGGTGAACTCCAGGATGGAGTACTGCCCGTTGATGCCCGGGTGGGCACCGACGTCGAACGGCAGCACCTGCACGGTGATGTGGGGGTGCTGCGACATCTCGGCGACGTACTCCAACTGCTCGCGCATCACCTGCCGGCCGCCGACCACGCGGTGCAGCGCCGCCTCGTCCAGGACGACCCACAGGCGCAGCGGGTCGGTTTCGGCGTTGACGCGCTCCTGGCGCCTTATGCGGACCCGCACCCGCTTCTCGATGTCCGCGACCGACGTCTCCGGCAGGGCGCCCTGGATGAGGGCCTCGGCGTACGTGGGGGTCTGCAACAGGCCGGTGATGATCTGGGGTTCGTACGTGCGCAGCGACTCGGCGTCGGTCTCCAGGCCGATGTAGACGCTGTACGGGATGTCGCCGAAGGCGTGCCACCAGCCCTGCTGGCGGGAGTCCTTGGCCATCTGCATCAGCGAGTCGACGATGCGCTGGTCCTCGACCTCGTAGACGCCGCACAGGTCGCGCACGTCGCGCTGGCTGATGCTGCGCCGGCCGTTCTCCAGCCGGCTGATCTTCGACTGGGAGACCAGCAGCCGCTCCGCCACCTCCTCGGCCGTCATGCCCTTGACCTCGCGGAGCCGGCGCAGCTCCTGACCCAGCCGACGCCGCCTGACGGTGGGATTGACATTGGACGCCACGGGACGTGCACCTCCGGCCACTTTACGTATCTGCTGTTGAGCACACTGCCACCAACGGGATTGCTACCGCTGGCAAACGGTCGATATGCGCCGGGAGCGCATCAGTTGGGGCACGTTTGTGGTAGGGGCCCCGGATATGCGACCGCGCGGGGCGGCGGAACCGGTGACTTCGGTTCCGCCGCCCCGCGCGGTCCTGCGGCTCCCGTTACCGGGTCTGGGGACGGTCGGTGCGGCGTGTGTATGCGTGCGCGTGCGCTTATGCGTGTGGGTGCGCGTGCGCTTGTGCGTGTGGTGCGGTCGAGCGTGGTGCGGTGGGTCGTTCAGTGCGCCGCCACGCGCGCCATCGCGCCGTGGCGGGGCTGGGCCGGGACGGCGCCCGGTCCGGTGGGCTGGCGGCCGGCCGGGGCCGGGCCGCGACGCGGCTGGGCCGCCACGCCGTTCTGGACGTCCATCACCGCGTGCGCCACCAGGCCGCCCATGGGGTCGTGCCGGATGAGGTCCCGCAGGCGGGACCGCGACGAGCGTCCTTCGTTGCCCGGGTAGAGGTGCTTGCCGAGACCGACCGCGTGGGCCAGCGCGGCGAGCGCCGCGGTCCGCGTGTCCGGCGGTACGCCGGTGCGGATCGCCGAGTCCAGCCGGGACCTGATCTCCCGGCTGATCGCCGTGTCCGTCGCCTGGTAGCGAGTGGTCGGCAGCACCCCGCACATCTGGCCCTCCACGGCATGCACCATGCCGCAGCGCTCCAGATGCGAGAGGTAGGTCTGGCGCAGGCCCAGGCGGGGCCCGCCTATCCAGTTGACCGCGCGTACCGGGGCGCCGCGCCTTCGCAGCAGCTCCAGTGCGCAGTCGAGTGTCGGATCTCCGGTCGGCCGTGGCGCCACCACGGCGATACGATCCCCGTCCGGGGCTATCCTTCCGGCCAGCGCCAGCTCGACGAGCTGCGCTCCGGCCAGACCCAGGTCGAGCGACTGCGGCTGTGCGGTGGTACCCGTGGTCGGGTCCAGCGCCAGCAGCAGAAGCTCCTCCGGAATTGTTCTGCGGCTCCTGCCCATCCATGCCTCCCCGCGTGGATGACAGACAGGGTGACCCCTCTCACATTCATCTGTCGAGGGTGCGTGACCGGTTCGTAGTGGAACCGGTAGGTATGTCGTTCTCGTCTACCGCAGGGGTTCTCCCCGTACACAGGACACTGGTACATGGTTCGGTAGGCGCATGGAGGAGGCATCGGTGGCGGGCGAGTCCCCCGACAGGTCGAAGCAGCGCGAGTCGTCGGATGAACCGACGTCGGGGAGCGCGGGTCCGGTTCCGGAGGCCAGGAACGCGGCGAGTACGAGTGCCTCCGGCGGTTCGGCGGGGGGTTCCGGTGACGCCGGGGGTACGGCGGGCGCCGGCTCGGGTGACGCCGGAGGTGACGGGCGGCTGCGGGACGTCGTCGCGGCGTGGGTCGCCACGGCGGACGAGCGGGCCGCGGTGAGCGCCGGGCGGGGTGCCGGGGGCGCGGGGGCGGCCTCCGGTGCCGACGGCTCGTCAGAGGAGGGCGAGGGTTCCGGGGTTCCCGAGGGTGCCGCGGCCGGCGTCGACGACGCCCCCTCGGCCGGGGGCAAGGGTCGGGCTGCTGCCGGGGCTACGGGTGACGCGGGTACGGAGACCGGCCCGCGGGCCGACGCCGGGCGCGGGAACGTCGCCGAGGCGGGGGCCGGCGCCGGGCGCGAGGACAGGGTGGGTTCCGGGGCGGGCGGGGGTTCCCCGGCCGACGCGGGTGCCGACGCCGACGCGGGTTCCCGGGTGGGCGCGGGTTCCCGGGCCGACGCGGACGCCGACACCGACGCGGGTTCCCGGGCGGGCGCGGATGCCGAGACCGACGCGGACGCCGGACCTGGCCGGAAGGCCGGCACCGACGCCGGCCGCGAGGCGGAGACCGCCGCCGGGACGAAGGGCGACGCGGGCGCCGAGGCCGACGCGGGCGCCCGACCGGGCCGCAAGGTTGGCATCGACGCCGGCCGCGAGGCGGAGGCCGCCGCCGGGACGAAGGGCGACGCGGGCGCCGAGGCCGACGCGGGCGCCGAGAGCGGCCCCGAGGTCGACACCGCACCGCAGGTCGACGCGGAGGCCGGTGCCGGGGCGGAGGACGACACCCGCGCCCGAACCGACGCCGGGCTCCCGACCGGTGCGGGTGCGCAGGCCGGGCCCGGGCGGGAGGGCAACGGCACGCCCGAGAGTGCCGCCGAGGCCCGAGCCGCGACGGTGGCCGAGGCCAAGGCCGATGCCGGGTCCGTGGGTGGCGCCGGCTCGGAGACCGGGTCGGGAGCCACGTCCGCCGCGCCGTCCCGGACCGACGGCCGGCCCGAAGCCGGGGCCGGTGCGGGCCCGAAGGCCGGGGCCGACGCCACGATCCATCTCGGCGCCGAGTCCAAGGCCGCCCCCTCGGCCAGGACGGACACCAAGCCCGAGGGCGAGGCCGCCGCTGCCCCCACCGATGCCGACCAGAGCACCGGCGCCGGGCCCGAGGGCGAAGAGCCGGCCAAGCCTCGCGTCGGGGCCAAGGGCGACAGCAGGCTCGGTGTCTCCGCCATGCCCGAGTCCGACGGGAAGGCCGAGCCCGCCGCGGGCACCGCGGCTGCTGCCCTCGCCGACCCTGACCACGGCACCGGCACCGGCACCGGCACGGACGCCCGACCCGAGCCCGCCGGCCCTGACCGCGGCACCGGCACGGGCACGGACGCCCGACCCGAGGACGTCGACCAGTCCGAGGCCGGCCAGTCCAAGGCCGACGGCCGACCCGAGCCCCGCATCCCCGCCCGTACGGCCGCCGCGGGCACCACCGCGGTCGCCGAGCCCGGCGACGCAGACGACACAGGCGACGCAGACGACGCCGACACCCCCGAGCCCGGCACCCCCGTCGCAGAAGGCGACGGCGGCGACGCCAAGCCCTCCGCGTCCACCAGCCCCGCCGCCCCCGTCGACCACCCCACCACCGCCCTCAAGGCCCCCCGCCTCGCCGCCGGACCCCCCGTCGACCAGCCGACGACGATGTTGAAGCTGCCCGAGCGGGAAGGCGAGCGGACGAGCAAGTTCGTCCGGCTCAGGGACGCCGAGGAGGCGCGGAGCCGGACCGCGCCCGTCGGGGCCACCGCCCTGTCCGCGACCGCCCCCGCCGCCGCCGCCGCCGAGCGGACCACGCAGCAGCCGATGCCGCCCAAGCCGCCGCTCGACCTGCTCGCGGAGCTGACGAACACCCCGCCGCCCCCGGAGACCCCGCTGCGCACCACCGTGCGCCGGGTGAAGATCTGGACGCCGCTGGTGCTGCTGCTCGCCGTGCTCGTCGGGATCGCGCAGGCCGTGCGGCCGCTGCCCGACCCCACCCTCGACCTCACCGCGAAGGACAGCTTCACCTTCCAGGGCGGCAAGCCCGACATCCCCTGGCCGGCCAAGGGGCAGGCCGCCCTCGACGTGCAGGGCATCGGCACCTTCGGCTCGTCCGGCGCGCAGAAGCCCGTGCCGATCGCCAGTGTCGCCAAGATCATGACCGCCTACCTCGTGCTGCGCGACCACCCCGTCAAGAGCGGGGACGACGGGGCGTCGATCCAGATCGACCAGACGGCCGAGAGCCAGTCGAAGGCCGGCCAGGAGTCGACCGTCGACGTCTTCGCGGGCGACAAGATCAGCCAGCGCGAGGCCCTGGAGTCCATCCTCATCGCGTCCGCGAACAACGTGGCGCGGCTCCTCGCCCGCTGGGACGCCGGGAACGAGAAGGCGTTCGTCGAGAAGATGAACGCCGCCGCCAAGAGCCTGGGGATGACGAACACGACGTACACCGACCCCTCGGGCCTGAACAACACCACCGTCTCCACGGCCGTGGACCAGGTGAAGCTGGCCAAGGCCGCGATGCAGCAGCCGGTGTTCCGCGAGGTCGCCGCGATGATGTCGTACGTCGACTACAAGGGCGTCAAGCACAACAACTGGAACGGCCTGGTCGGCTACAACGACGTCGTCGGCATCAAGACCGGCACCACCACCTCCGCCCTCGGCAACCTCGTCTTCGCCGCGAAGAAGAAGGTCGGCGGGGAGACGAAGAGCATCATCGGCGCGGTCGTCCGGCAGCCGGAGGGCGGGGCCGACAACACCATCATCGGCGGCGCCCTCTCGGCCGGCGACAAGCTGATCCGCGGCGCGCAGGGCGCCCTCGCGTCGTCCACGATCCTCAAGAAGGGCACCGTGGTCGGCTACGTCGACGACGGGCTCGGCGGCCGGACGCCGGTCGTCGCCACCGAGGACGTGAAGGCGGTCGGCTGGCCAGGCCTGACGGTCAAGGTGACCTTCACCGCCGACGACGTGCCGCACACCGCGAAGGCCGGCACGAGGGTCGGCACCCTCACCGTGGGCGACGGCCACGCGGCCGGCGCGGTGAAGGTGCCGGTGGCCCTGCAGCGGGACCTGGCCGAGCCGGGCCTCGGCGACAAGTTGACCCGGATCGGCTGACCCCGGCCAGGACCGCTCCCCGCCGACGTGCGTGCTAGCGTCACGAACCGGGCACGTCGCCGGTCGCGGGGAGCGGGACGCGGCCGTACAGCGGAAGACGGGACACGGGGAGTGCCTTCAGGTGGCCACTGCGGAGCCGACACACGCCGACGACGCCGGCCGGGGCTCGGACGAGGGTCCGGGAGCCGGGTCGCGGCCCCGCGTACCCGCACCGCGCGCCGAAGCCCGGGGCGACGGTGAGCAGGGCGTGAGCGGCGCGAACGCCGTCAGCGGCAAGGGCACGGCCTCCCCCACCGAGCCCACCGCCGCGCGGGCCGCCGCCCTCGCGCTGCGCGCCCGCATGCTGCGCCACCCCGTGCTCTCCATGACCGTCCTCTCCGGGCTCCTGCACATCGGCTGGTTCTTCACCTTCGCGAACAGCGGCGGCGACCTGGCCGCGCAGGACGCCTGGGCGGAGTTCGTCGGCCGGCACCCGGCCTCGGCGTACAACCTCGCGTGGTACGGCGGCATGCACCCGGTGTCGTACAGCGTCGTCTCGCCGTACCTGATGTCGCTGCTCGGCGTGCGGACGACGATGATGATCGCCGGCACGATCTCCGCCGGGCTGCTCACCCTGATCCTGATCCGCAGCAGGGCGGTGCGCAATCCGCTCTGGGCATCCCTCGCGGGGCTCTTCGGGCTGCTCTGCAACACCATCTCCGGGCGGGTCACCTTCGGGCTCGGCAACATGTTCGCGCTCGGCGCGGTGGCCGTCGTCTTCTGCTGGCCCCACCGCTGGCGGTACAAGCGGTGGGCGAAGGCGCTGTGCGCGGCGCCGCTGGCCGCGCTGGCGACGATGGGCTCGCCGGTGGCGGGCCTGTTCGTCGGCCTGGTCGCGGTCGCCCTGTTCCTGCAGAAGCGCCGCCCCGGCGCCTGGGCGCTGGGCATCGCGCCGGCCGTGGTGGTCGGCCTGTCGGCCTGGCTGTTCCCCTTCTCCGGCACCCAGCCGATGTCCTTCGGCTCGGCCTCGCTGCCGCTCGTCTTCTCGGCGCTGGTGTGCTTCTTCGTGCCGCGCGAGTGGAAGACGGTGCGGATCACCGCCGCCGTGTACGCGCTGGCCGTGCTCCTGGTGTGGGTGATCAGCTCGCAGATCGGGTCGAACATCACCCGGCTGACGATGATCTTCGCCGGGGCGGCTCTGGTGGCCGTGCTGCCGTTCCAGGTGCCGCGTTCGCGCAAGTGGTACGCGCTGGTGACGGCGCTGGTCGGCTTCGGCGTGTGGCTCGGCGTCAAGACGGTGGACGACATCATCCACACCACCCCCGCCGCCTCCTGGGCCCGCGAGCTGGCCCCGCTGGTCAACGAGTTGCAGGAGGTCGGCGCCGAGAAGGGCCGCGTCGAGGTGATCCCGGCCCGCTCGCACCGCGAGGCCTCCGCCCTCGCCCCGTACGTGAACCTGGCCCGCGGCTGGAACCGCCAGGCCGACATGGAGCGCAACCCCCTCTTCTACGACGACACCCTCAACTCCGCGAACTACCACGACTGGCTCCAGCGCTGGGCCGTGCACTACGTGGTGCTGCCCAAGGACGAGCCCGACGGCGACGGCGGCGAGCGCGAGCGGGCCCTGGTGCAGCGCGGCCTGCCCTACCTGCGGCAGGTGTGGGGCGACGCCAACTGGCAGCTCTTCCAGGTCACCGACCCCGCGCCGCTGGCCGCGCCGGACGCGACCGTGCTCCGCGCCGAGCAGGGCGAGTGGATCATCGAGGTCGACAAGCCGGGCCGGGTGCAGGTGCGGATGCCGTACTCGCCGTGGCTGAGCCTGGTGGACCCGGACGGCAAGAAGCTGGAGCCGCCGCGGGAGACGCAGCAGTCGAAGGACGCGCCCGAGGGGACGCCGAAGACGTACGACAACGTCGACGGCTGCGTCACGGAGACCGAGGAGACCGCCGAGGGCGACAAGTGGACGCTGCTGGTCGCGCCGAAGGCGGGCACGTACCGGCTGGCGGCGCCGTACGACCTCCCGCGGGGCACGCCGTGCCCGGACGAGCTGCGGTAGGACCGTCCGAGGCGGTGTCGGGGGTTGCCCCTGACCCGTGGGGCAGGGTTTAGCGTCGGCGCGCGCCGGCGGGGCGGGGATCCCGGCGGCTTTCCGTCCGCGCCCCCTGGAGGCTCGCCATGTCCGTCGTCAGCAGAGAGGTCCGGCTCGCCGCCGTGCCCCGGGGTCTGCCCGTACCGGCGGACCTCGAACTCACCGAGGCGGCACCCCTGCCCGCCCCCGCGCCCGGCGAAGTACTCGTCCGCAACCGGCACTTCCAGGTGTTCGGCGGGCTGCGGACCCTGCTCGGGGGCGGGGTCGAGGGGACGCCGGTACCGGGTCTGCGTCCCGGCGACACGTTGTTCGGGCCCGCGGTCGGCGAGGTGGTGGCCGCGCCGGACGGCGGTCCGCTGCGCCCCGGGGACCTGGTGACGCACCTGCTCGGCTGGCGCGAGTACACGCTCGTACCGGCCGCGCAGTGCGCCCCCGTCGATCCGGCCCTGCCCGACCCGGTCGCCCACCTCACCTCGGGCTCGGCCGCCTACGGCGCGCTGACCCGCCTGGCGGAGCTCCGGGAGGGCGACGTCGTGCTGGTCACCGGCGCGGCGGGCGGGGTCGGCTCGCTGGCCGGGCAGATCGCGCGGCTGCTCGGCGCGGGGCGGGTCATCGGCACGACCGGTTCGCCGGGGAAGGCGGAGCGGCTCACCGCCGAGCTGGGCTACGACGCCGTCCTGACCGGCGGTTCGTGGCGCGACGGCGCGTCCGCCGAGGCCGCCTTCGCGAAGGAGCTGGCCGAGGCCGCCCCCGACGGCGTCGACGTGCTGCTGGACAACGTCGGCGGCCACCAGCTCACCGCGGCCGTGGACGCGGCCCGGCCGGGCGCCCGGTTCGCGCTGGTCGGCGCGTTGTCGGGGCAGTTCGCCGCGGACACCGCGGGTGCGACGGGGCCGGCCACGGTCGACGCCTTCCGGCTGATCGTCAAGGGCGTGTCGCTGCGCGGGTACACCGGGGTGGCGCACCCGGACGTGGAGGCCGAGTGGACCGACCGGCTCGCCGACTGGCTGCGCGCCGGCGCGATCCGGCTGCCGCTGACCCGGTACCCGGGCATCGATCAGGCGCCGCGCGCGTTGCGGGAGTTGACCCGGGGGGACGTCTTCGGCACGGTCGTCGTCGACCTGCCGGACCCGGCGCACGACTGAGGCCCGAGGGCCCGAGCGGGAGGCACCTGACATGCGGATCGGCGACGCGGCGGCGGCCGTGGGCACCACACCCCGGGCCCTGCGGCTGTACGAGCAGCGCGGGCTGCTGCCGCCGCCGCACCGCTCCCCCGCCGGGCAGCGCGACTACACGCCCGCGGACCTGGCCGTCCTGCGGGTCGTCCGCCACCTCCTCGGCCTCGGCCTCACCGTCGCGGACCTGGCCGCCATCGCCGACCGCCTCCCCCTGCTAGCCGTCGAGACGCCCCGCGCCTGCGACCCGTCGTCGGGTTCGGGCGAGACGACGGTGGTCGGCACGGCGGTGGTACGGCGCCGGGTGGCGGCGCTGGAGGCGGAGATCGCGCGCCTGAGCGGGCTGCGAGACGCGCTGGTGGCGGGCCTGGACCCGTCCGTCCCCGGTCAGCCCCGCGGATAGCGGGCGAGCCAGGCCGCCGATGACTCCCCCGGGCCGTGCAGCGCGGGGCCCTGGGTCATCTCCATGGCGAAGTCGTCGGCCAGTTCGAGCAGGGTCGGGCGGCCCTCCAGCTCGGCGAGCCAGGACGGGGGCAGGGCCGTCTCGCCGTGCAGGGCGCCGAGCAGGGCGCCCGCGAGGGCGCCGGTGGCGGTGGCGGTGGCGGTGCGGGGGCCGTCGTGGTCGACGGCGAGCCGCAGCCCGTGCCGGACGTCCTCGCCGACGAGGGCGCAGTAGATGGCGGCTGCGAGCACGCCCTCCGCGTGCCCCTCCCCCGCCAGCTCGGCCACCCGCTCAGGACTCGGCATCCCCTGCCGCACGGCGCCCAGGGCGTGCTGGAGACCGTCCGTCACGGGCTGGTGCCCGGGCCGGGCGCCGAGCAGCCCCAGCGTCCGCTGCACCGCCCCGTCCAGCCCCTCACCCCGGGCGAGCCCGTGCACGACGGCGGCGTACGCGCCCGCCGCGAGGCCCGCCGCGGGGTGGCCGTGTGTCTGCGCCGCGCACTCCACGGCGAGCTGCACGACCAGCTGCGGCTCCCAGCCGACCAGCAGCCCGAACGGCGCCGACCGCGCGGTCGCCTCCGCCCCCCGCTCACCGGGGTTCTTCGGCGCCTCGGGCGTGCCCACCGTGTCGTCGCCGAGGCCGAGCAGCAGGGAGCGGGGGGCGCCCCGGCGGGCGTACAGCCACTCCTCGCGGGCCAGCCAGCCGTCGTCCGCGCGCCGCTCGTCCGGTCCCCAGTCCGTCTGGGTCGCGTACCAGCGCCGGTAGGCCCGGTGCAGGTCGGTCGGCGGGTGCCAGGCGCCGGTGTCCCGGCGGACCTGGGCGCGGATCAGGCCGTCGACGGAGAAGAGGGTGAGCTGGGTCAGATGGCTGACGCTCCCGCCCTCCCCCACCCCCTGCGCGTCCCCGACGGCCGCGCCGAGCAGCGTCCCGCGCACCCGGCTCCGGAAGTCCTGCTGCTCGCCCCGCCCCCAGACGGCCCCGGCCGACCCGCCCACCTGGACCTCCCACGGGACCGTGCGTATGTACGTGCCCCGCACTGTAATCGAACGGGGTGGGGTGCCCCAGCGGGGAGAGGTCGTGCGGGGGGCCGGGCCCGGGGGCCGAGGAGGTGTCAGCCGTACCAGTCCGGGTCGGCCCCGACCTCCGCCTCCGCCGCCTCCCGGATCTCGCGGATACCGGCGATGGCCTCGGCCGGGTCCTGTTCACCGGCGTCCACGACACGCTCCAGCTGCCGCAGACGTTCGGCGCGGGCGGGGTGGCGCTCGATGGCCACGAAGACGGCCCACGAATGCAGGAAGGCGCGGACCGGCGCCAGGCTCTGGGTCTGCTGCGCGTTGGTCGTGGCCTCGAACAGGTGCTGGGTGAGAGCGGGCAACCGGCTCGGAGCGATCCGGGCGACGGCGTTCCGCAGCGCGTCCGGAGTCAGTTCGGGCATGGGGATCAGCGGTCCGTAAGGGCCGTCGCTCTGAGCGCTCATGGTGACCTCCGAGGCTGGTGACTCGCTCCTCGTACGGTACCGACGGACACTCCGATGGGCGGCTGGGTGTGCTGTCCCGGCACGTTGGCGGACGGACGTCCGTCGCGTCGGGTGCCGGTGGCGTGGGGAGATGGGGGTGGCCACGAGCGCGGACAGCGGTCCCGAGTACTAGGGAGGCCGTATCTACGGCTCGGGCTAAACCCCGACCACGGCCGGTGCGGCCGTCAGTCGCCGCGAGGGCGCCAACGCCGTGCCTGCCGCACAGCGACGGTGCTCGCCCACTCCGGAGCGCCGATCCTCCCCGCGCGGGAACACCTGGTGAGGGTGGGCGATAAGGCGCTGGGATCGATGGTGCGAAGTTTGATCGGCGTGCGGTTGCCCCTCTGCCCCAGGTCAGTCGCTGTTCCGCCCGAACGGCGGGCGTCATCTACCTCACGCGCAACCTCTGACCACTATTGATGCGCGCGAGATCAGGTCACGATGAAGGGCCCCGTACGGGACTCGTGGTGGTGTCGGTGGTCGAACTACTGCTTGTCGCAATCCTGTTGACGACCCGTGACCGGCATGTGAAATGACCGAATCTGGTCGCAATGGATCATCAATCTGTGGGAAAAGCGTGGATTTCGTGAAGACCTTGCGTGAGTATGTGGGCGCCTGGTGACCAATCGCGGCACCAGGGACCAGCAGGGGGGAAGTAATGCATTCACGTGCTACGGGCACGTCTGTTCGGCGTGTCCGCAGACCGGCCGGTCTGGGGCTCGTCGCCGCTGTCGCGGCTCTGTCACTGGCCGGTTCGGTGATACCGGCCCTAGCCGCTCCGGCCGCTCCCGATCCGGGTGACGCCTCGGTCTGGGGCAGGAGCGCGCCGCACTTCACGATGCCGGCGGTGAAGGTCGGTGCGAACCGCCCGGTGAAGTCCGAACCGGCAAAGGCGCCGAACGACTCGGCCTATGCGCCGTGGCTGCGCGAGCAGCAGGCCCGCGTCAAGAACATGAAGGGCGCGAAGGCGTCGTCGGCCGGGGACGGGCGGGCCGTGGCAGCGGCTGAGGGGTCGCCGCCGGAGGGCCAGGGTGACGTGCCCTGGCACCGCTCCACCACTTTCGCGGTCACCGACGCATTGACCGCGAAGATCGACTACTCGACCGGCAACCTGATGCTGACGGCGACCGACTTCGACATCGCCGGCGTCGGCCAGAGCCTGCGCCTGGCGCGGACCTACAACTCCCTCAACGCCCCGCACGGGCAGGTGACTCAGCGCTGGTGGCAGGAGTACGAGCGCTACCTCTCGCTCTCGTCCTCCGAGGCGGTCCTCTACGACGACTCGGGCGCGACGGTCCGTTTCACGGAGAACAGCGACGGCTCTTTCACCACTCCGAAGGGCTACTCGCAGGATCTGAAGAAGAACTCCGACGGCACCTACACCCTGTCCAAGTGGAAGTCGGGCGCGAAGGAGACCTACGACGCGGACGGCCAGCTGACGAAGATCACCGACCGCAACCACGGCCAGATCACGCTCACCCGGCACACCGGTGGCGGCTTCAAGCTAACCGAGTCCCGCTCCGGCCGCTTCATCGACCTCACCAAGACCAGCGCCACCGGGTGGCAGGCAAAGGACAACACCGGCCGCACCGCCGCCTACACCCTCGACACGGCTGGCAACCTGGTCTCGACCACCGACACCGACGGCAAGACGACCACCTTCGGCTACGACACCTCCGGCCGTGTCAACAAGATCACCACCGCAGAAGGTCGGGTGACCGTCTTCACCTACGACGGCGCCAGCCGGATCACCTCCCTGCTCCGCGCCACCGGCTTCAACGCCTCCGGCAGCACCGGCCCTACATGGACCTACGCCTACACCGCCTCCTCGGCGACCGCGGCCGGCACCACCACGGCGAAGGACCCCGAGCTGCACGCCACCAAGTACGAGCACGACGGCGACGGCCAGGTCACCAAGGTCACCGACGCCCTCGGCCACAACCGGTCGACGAAGTTCGACGCGAACCACAACATCGACACCGCCACCGACGCGATGGGCTCGGGCACCACACCCGGCAACGCCACCGACTACGGCTTCAACAGCCGCAACAACCTGGAGAGCGTGAAGGCCCCCACCGGTGGCACCACCGTGAACCACTGGCAGACCGTCGCCGGCGGTGACGTCCCCTCGGACAGCACCAACCCCGACGGCGAGAAGACCGCGTTCACCTACGACTCGGTCGGCAACACCACCTCCGTCGCGCAGACGGGCACCGGCGGCGGCAACCTCTCCTACACCTACAACCCCGCCAACGCGACCTGCGGCGGCTTCGAGGGCCAGCGCTGCAAGGCGAAGACGAAGATGACCTCTTCCAAGACGGTCACCACCGACTTCCACTACGACGCCAAGGGCAACCTGGACACGGTCACGCCCCCGGCGCCGCTGGAGAAGACGGCCTACACCTACGACGACCTCGGCCGCACCAAGACCGTCACCGACGGCCGCGGTGTCACCGTCTCCTACACCTACGACAACCGCGACCGCATCCGCACCGTCACCTCACCGAACACCGTGAAGGTCGAGTACACCTACGACGGCGACGGCAACCTGACCAGGCGCACGGACGGCTCGGGCACGGTCACCTACCAGTTCGACCCGCTGCAGCGCGAGACGGTCCGCACCTTGCAGGACGGCTCGCAGACCCTGCTGGCCTACACCCCGGCCGGCAACGTCGACTACTACCAGGACCCGGCGGGCAAGGTCGACTACACCTGGAACGAGGTCAACAAGCTCACGCAGCTCAAAGACCCCCAGGGCAAGGTGACGACGTACGGCTACAACAACAACGACGTCCGCACCTCCACCGCCTACCCCGGCGGCACCCAGCAGAAGGTCGACGTCGACAACTCCAGCCGCCCCAAGAGCATCAAGGCCACCTCCTCCAAGGGCACCCTCGTCAGCCTCGACTACACCTACAACTACGGCAGCGACGGCAAGAGCGACGGCAGCAAGATCCGCACCTCCACCGACAATGTCACCGGCCTCAAGCGCACCTACTCCTACGACAGCGCAGGCCGCGTCTCCTATACCAAGGAGGACAAGGCAGGCAGCCTGGCCGCCTCCTTCCAGTACTGCTGGGACCTCGCCGGCAACCTCACCTCCCAGGGCACCGACGGAGCCGGCTGCCCCCGCGGCACCACCTACACCTACAACGACGCCCAGCAGGTGACCGGCAAGTCCTCCACGGGCGCCTGGTCCTACGACAAGGCCGGCAACGAGACGGCAGCCGACTCCAACCCCGACTCCACCCGCACCGCCGAGACCTGGACCGACCACTCCCAGCTCTCCTCCATCACCGCCCGCGACACCACCTTCGACGGACAGTACGCCTCCACCGACCAGAGCGAACGGATCAAGCTCGGCACCACCCTCTTCCACAACGGCCCCCTCGGCCTGTCCGCCGAGACCAGGGCCGGAACGGACATGAGCTTCAACCGGGAACCCGGGGGCACGCTCAACTCCATGACCACCGGAGGCAAGACCTACGTCTACCTGACCGACGCCATCGGCAGCGTCGTCGCCACCGCCGACACCGACGGCAACAAGGTCGACAGCTACACCTACAGCCCCCGCGGGGTCCGCATCATGGACCAGTCCGACGAGCCCGTCGACCAGCCCTACCGCTTCGCCGGCAACTACCAGGACCGCACCGGCCTCTACCACCTCGGCGCCCGCTACTACGACGCCAACATCGGCCGCTTCACCCAGCCCGACCCCTCCGGCCAAGAGAAGAACCCCTACCTCTACGCCGAAGGCGACCCCATCAACCGCATCGACCCCACGGGCTTGTGGACGGGATGGGACACGGTGGCCACTGCCTTCGCGACGGCTGCGTTGATCACTGCTATCCCAACAGGCGGTGCTTCGCTTACGGTCGCCGGCGGCATCGGACTGGCGGTATCCCAGGCAGGCTTCGTCGGCGCCATCGCGTGCGGCGTATCCGACGAGAACGAGTGCTAGTTCTGTGATGCTCGGCCTGGCCTCCTGAAGCGGAGGCCAGGCTGGACCCGTAGAAAGGTGAACACATTGCCCAATAACCTCAAAGGCATTTCACTAGGGTGCCTCGTGGCCGCTGTACCCTTTCTGATCCTGTTCTCGCCCAATGCACTGGATGTCATGACCGTCTGGTGGATCGCCCTCGGGGTCGCCTGCGTCAGCACATGCGGCTTGCTTGTCTCGCACTTCAAGAGCAGATTTTGACGGTCCTTGCCGTGGGGGTGCGGCTTCGCCCTCCCGGGCGATAACCAAACCCAATCCGATTTACGGGTCCGTCTACACAACTGCCCGACGCTGAAGAAATGCCGCTCCGCAAGGGGCAGGAGGACGCTGGGGGCGTGGACGGATTTGGCAAGCTGCAGATCGAGTCCGGCCACGACGGCCAGATCTCAGCGTGGACCGACATGACGCTGGACAGCGGCAAGTGCTCCACGGCGTCCACGGGCGGCATCGTCATCGACGCCCGCGCCCGCATGGGCTACACCGCCCCGATCGGGTCGACGGACCAGGACCGCATCCGGCACTTGACTATCGCCCTGCCGCCCCTCTCCGCGGCCCGGCTCTTCGACGCCCAGGAGCAGGGCGCCACCGACGATCGCCTCCAGGAGATCGCGGCCGAGGCGCTCAAGGACGTCTACTTCCAGGACGGCGGCCGCCGCTCCGGCTCCCTCGAGGAAGTCCGGTTCACGGACATCGAGCACCTTGAGTTCGAGCAGTAGCAGCCGGTCTGGTCGTCGGCCCCGTTGGTACCGCCGGCGCAGTGGTCGGATCATGCGCAGTAGACGGATTCCTCGGCTACAGCAACGCGGACATCATCAGTTATGGGTGAGGGTAAGGCGCCATTACATCATTCCGGGGTGGTGATGAATGTTTCAAAACATCGTCACCCCGGATCTGCAACCTGCCCCAGTGAACTAAATTAAGTGAACCCATCAGGAGTTGAGAGAACCGGTAGTTGTGTGAGGACGCACCGAACTTCCGGTCGCGGACCGGGACGAGGGTGCCGTCCACGATCCACAGCCGCTCGACCGCGTCGGACGAACGGTCGGCTCGACCGCGAGCAGGTCGCAGCCGCTGGATCACCCGGCATACCGTCGCGGACGAGACGCCGACGAGCGGCGCAAGCTTGCCACAGGGTGTCGAACTGGCGTATCCGCCAACCCGCTTCAGGCCGCCCTGTGCCGGGCTGGGCGGCAGTCGCGGCAGTGGCCCGGGGTTGGGGAGCGGAAGGCTCGTTCGCAGCCGTCGCAGGTCTGGAGGGGGGTGGGACGGGGTGCGGCGGCCTGGGTGGGGAGGAGGGGAGCGGGGAGGAGTGGGGGGAGGTCTGTGGTCAGGCGGTGGTTCAGGAAGGCTGCCGGGTGGCGGAGGGGCTCGTCGGGGAGGCCGGACGTCAGGACGCGTTGGACGGCTGTCGGTGGGACGCCGCGGTCCAGCCAGGTGTTCACCGCCGGGGCCAGGCGTTGGATCTCGCGTTCGGTGAGGAGCAGGCGGGTGTCGAGGGTGCGGAGGGTCGCGAGCAGGTCGGTCGCCTTGGTGCGGGGGCCCGTGTGGGGTGGGGCGGTGGCCGGCGGGCTGGGTTCGGCGGCCTCGGCGATCACGATGCCGGGGCGGTTGAAGGAGATCGTCCGGGTCACGACTCGGCCCGATTGAAGACGCTCCTTGGTGCGTGCGAGGTACCCGTGCTCCTCCAGCTCCCGCAGGGCCGCCGCGATGCGGATCTCGCCCTCGGGGAACTTGCCCGCCAGCGTCTTGATGCCGACCGGTGTCCCGGCGGGCAGCGACTGGATGTGCACGGCCAGGCCGATCGCCGTCAGCGACAGCTCTGGGTGCTGGAGCAAGTGGTTGCCCACGACGGTGAAGTTGTCGTGGTGCGGGTGATTTTCGTGTACGACACCGGCGGTGGGGCGGGTGCGGGCGTTAGGCTGGCGCTCAGTCATCTGGAAGCCGTTATCTTCCTCGGTGATCAGGCCCTCGTCATATGGGATGGCAGTCCCGGCGGGGGCCGAATCATGTCTGGTGTGGTCGAGGCAGACGCTGCACCATCAACCCGCCGCCACGCCAGCCGAGTTCCCGATATTCACTCCGGAGAGTGATCGACGGGGACGGTAGGGGTGGGTTTGGTTCTTTCCCCGGTTCTTTGGTCTTTGGCGTCGCGTGCCACCGGGTCACGTCCCGCCGCGACCCGGTGCCAGTTCGGCCCAGACCGTCTTCCCCGGGCTCGGCCCCTGCTCCACGCCCCAGCGGTCCGCGTACGCCGCGACGATCAGCAGGCCCCGGCCGTGCTCCGCGTCGGGGGTCGCCGGGTCGGGGAGTTCCGGGACGCGGTCGCCCCGGGCGTCGGTGACCTCGATACGGACCGTGCCGGGTGCCGTCCGGCGGAGGGTCAGGCGGAAGTCCCGGCCGGGGACGCGGCCGTGCAGTACGGCGTTCGACGCCAGCTCCGCCACGATGTGCGCCGCCTCGGCCGACGGGAGGCCCCAGTCGTCCAGTTGGCGTTCGGTGAGGAGGCGGGCCAGGCGGGCGCCTCTGCGGGTGGCGGAGAGTTGGAGGGCGAGGCCCGGTTTCTCATTCACGTCACCCAGCGTGGCTGTACGTCCCTACAGTGAACAGTGATGACCTCGGTACGCAGGGTCACTGTCCGGGTGTCCGCCGGGGCCGTACGGGTCGTACGTCGGGAGGGATGAGGGTGGAGGACGAGGAGGCCGCGGCCGTCCTGCGGGCGGTGGGGCGGCAGATCAAGGTCTGGCGGGAGTCCGCGGGGCTCACGCAGCCGCAGTTGGGCGAGCGGATCGGGTACGGGGCGGAAATGGTGTCCTCGGTGGAGAGGGGACGGCGGACCCCCAAGCCGGACTTCCTCGACGCGACGGATGAGGCGGTGGGGGCGGGGGGCAAGATCGCCAGTATGAAGGAGGACGTGGAGAGCGCTCGGTACCCGAAGAACGTCCGCGCCCTGGCCAAGCTGGAGAGTGAGTGCGCCGAGTTGGGGGCTTACGCCGCCCTCCACGTCCACGGTCTTCTACAAACAGTGGAGTACGCGCAGGCGTTGTACGCGATGCGTCGGCCCACCTACTCCGAGGAGGAGATCGACCGTCTCGTCTCGGCTCGCATGGCGCGGAAATCCGTCTTCGAACGGGTACCCCTGATCGCGATCTCGTTCGTCCAGGAAGAGGCCACTTTGAGGCGCCCGATCGGTGGCCGGGCGGTCCTGCGGGGGCAGTTGCTGCACCTGCTGGAGATGAGCCGGTTGCGACACGTGCAGATCCAGGTGATGCCCACCGACTGCGAGGACCACGCGGGCATGATGGGGTCGATCCAGATGCTCAAGCTGCGGAACGGCAAGACCTTGGGGCACTCCGAAGGTCAGCAGTACAGTCGGGTGATCAGCGACCCCAAGGAAGCCCAGATCATGGAGATGCGCTACGGATTGCTCCGGGCACAGGCGCTCAGCCCCCATGACTCACTGAGCTTCATCGAGAAGGTACTGGAACGGGAGACATGACCTCCGCGCTCAACTGGTTCAAGAGCAGCTACAGCGGCAACGACGGCCCCGAATGCGTCGAGGTCGCCATCACCGCCACCGTCCACGTCCGCGACTCCAAGCGCCCCGACGATGCCCAACTCTCCGTCAGCAACGACGCTTGGAGCGCCTTCACGGCTTTCGCCGGCGAATAGGGAGGAACCATGACCGCGCTGAAGTGGTTCAGGAGCAGCTACAGCAGCAACGAGGGGCCCGACTGCGTCGAGGTCGCCGTCGCCGCCACCATCCACGTCCGCGACTCCAAGCGCCCCGAGGGCGGCCAACTGTCCGTCAGCAACGAAGTCTGGAGCACCTTCACCGGATTCGCCGCCGAGTAGGGAGCAACCATGAGCACGCTGAAGTGGTTCAAAAGCAGCTACAGCAGCAACGACGGCCCGGATTGCGTCGAGGTCGCCATGGCCACCACGGTCCACGTCCGCGATTCAAAACAGCCCACCGACGCTCAACTCACCTTCGGCGGCGACGCCTGGCGTGCCTTCACGGCGTTTTCCGAGCGGGGCTGAGGAGCGTAAGTCGGTTGCGGTGCCGGGGCGTTCGGCGGCACCTTGACCCCCATGACTGAGCAACTCGATCGCTGGACCATGGCCACCGACCACCCCGACATGTGGGTGGACCCCGACGACGACCCCCGGGAGGGTCAGGGGGACCCGGTGGAAGGGGAGTTGGACACGCTGCGGGACTTCCTGGCCGGGTATCGGACCACGTTGCTCATGAAGTGTGACGGCCTCGATGCCGAGCAGCTCGCGCGGCGGTCCGTGCCGCCCTCCACCATGTCCCTGCTCGGCCTGCTGCGGCACCTCGCCGAGGTGGAGCGGGACTGGCGGAACTGGATCGGGGACGCCGACCCGCTGCCCCGGCTGTACGGGGAGAAGGACGCCGATTTCCACGGCGCCGTCGCCGACCAGGCCGTCGTGGACGCCGCCTACGCCGATCTCGCGCGGGAGCAGGCCGCCACCGACGCCGCGCTGGCCAAGCACCCGGATCTGGGCGAGAGGCTGGCGAGGGACGGGATCACGGTGCGGGAGATGCTGGTGCACAGCGTCGAGGAGTACGCCCGGCACTGCGGCCACGCCGACCTGCTGCGGGAGTGCGTGGACGGGCGGGTCGGGCAGTAGGCGTGCCCGAGATGCAGCCGCTCCGGGCGGAGCACGGAGCGGCGCTGCTCGCCTTCGAGCGGGAGAACCGGGCCTACTTCGCGGCCTCGGTGCCCGACCGGGGCGAGGAGTTCTTCACCCGGTTCGCGGAGATGCTGAGCGAGCGGCTGGCCGAGCAGGAGACGGGGATCTGCCGCTTCCACGTGCTGGTCGACGGCTCCGGCGAGGTGCTGGGGCGGGTCAATCTGGTCGACCTGGCGGACGGCGGCGCAGATCTCGGGTACCGGATCGCCGAGCGCGCCGCGGGCCGGGGGCTCGCCACCGCCGCCGTACGAGAGGTCTGCGTCCTGGCGGCCGGCCGGTACGGGCTCGGCACGCTGCGCGCGGCCACCACCCTCGACAACGCGGCCTCCCGGGCCGTGCTCGCCCGTACCGGGTTCACCGTAAGCGGCGAGACCCTGCTGTCCGGGCGGCCGGGACTCACGTACACGCGCCGCCTCGGTGATCAGCGGGTCACGTCGTAGACCATCTTCTGGATGCCGTTCGGGTACGCCTCGTGCTCGGTCAGCGTCAGCTTCTGGGCGTCCTTGTCGCCGGAGCTGAAGAGGCGCTTGCCCGCGCCGAGGAGGAGCGGGAAGACCAGGAGGTGGTAGCGGTCGATCAGGTCCGCGTCCGCGAGGGCGTGGGTGAGCGACGCGCTGCCCTGCACGATGATCGGGCCGCCGTCCGTCGCCTTGAGGGCGGCGACCTCGTCCAGGGTGCGGAGGATGGTCGTGTCGCCCCAGTTCGGGACGAGGTCGGTTTCCGCCAGGGTCGAGGAGACCACGTACTTCGGGAGGGTCTTGTAGCGGGCGAAGTCCGCCATGTCCGGCCACACCGGGCTGAACGCCTCGTAGCTCGTGCGGCCGAGGAGCATCGCCGTGGCCTCCTCCTGCTCCCGGCCCTTGATCTCGAACGCCTCCGGCAGGAACTCCGTGTGCTTGAAGGTCCAGCCCGAGTTCCGGTAGCCGGGCTCGCCGCCGGGGGCCTCCATGACGCCGTCGAGGGAGACGAAGGCCGAGCTGATCAGGGTGCGCATGGTGGGTCTCCGTGGAGTCGTGGTCGGGTCGATCATCCTGTACGACCTCGCCGCCCGCGGAAACTCATCGGCCCCCGGTCAGCCGACCACGGCGACGGTCGTCCCCGCCGTCGCGAAGGCCCACATCGCGGCGCCGTCGGCCTTCGGCAGGCGGATGCCGCCGGTCTTCGCGCCGGGGGCGGGCGGTGGGGGTGAGGAGCCGTCCACCGCGTTGGAGAAGGCGACCGAGACGCCGTCCTCGCGGGTGAAGTACACGACGCGCTCGATCTGGACGCCGTCCGAGCCCCGGATCGGGTCCTCCGCGCGCGTGCCGACCTCGTACGTCCCCGGGTCCGGGCTCACCGTGCCCGGCCAGACGACGAAGGTGCGGCGGGCCGCGTCGCTCGCGTCGACCAGCCATACGCGCTTCTGGGAGAGGGAGTAGACGACCCGGCGGCCCGTGCCCGAGCCGGAGGGCACGGCGGCGGGGGCCGACGGCTTGGGGGACGACGGGTGCGCCGAGGGGGTCCGGGCGGTCGCGGAGACGGTCGGGTGCGGGCCCTGGTCCGCCTGCACGGCGAGGAAGGTCACCGCCGCCACCGCTCCCACGGTCAGTCCGGAGACCCAGGCCCAGGAGGGGAATCGGGCAGGCACGGGCACGCAGCTCCTCGGTCAGGGCAGGGGGCCGCCCCCGGCGGAAGAAGAGGCCGAGGGCGGGTTCATCGTACTGTCAGTCCAGTAGCGGCAGGAGCTGAGGCAGGTGGCCGTCCGACGCCGTCGCCGTGCGCTGCCGCTCCTCGGGGACCTCGCCGTAGAGGGTGGTGCGGGGGCGGGACGGGCGGCCGGCCGCGTCCGCGACCGCGACCAGGTCCTTCACCGACTTGTACGAGCCGTACGACGAGCCGGCCATGCGCGAGATCGTCTCCTCCATCAGCGTCCCGCCGAGGTCGTTCGCGCCGGAGCGCAGCATCTCCGCCGCGCCCTCGGTGCCGAGCTTGACCCAACTGGTCTGGATGTTGGGGATCCACGGGTGCAGGAGGAGGCGGGCCATCGCCGTGACCGCGCGGTTGTCGCGGGTCGTCGGGCCGGGGCGGGCGATGCCGGCCAGGTAGACCGGGGCGTTGGTGTGGATGAACGGGAGCGTCACGAACTCCGTGAAGCCGCCGGTGCGCTGCTGGATGCCGACGAGCGTGCGCAGGTGGCCGAGCCAGTGGCGGGGCTGGTCGACGTGGCCGTACATCATGGTGGAGGAGGAGCGCAGGCCGAGGGAGTGGGCCGTCTCGATCACCTCGATCCAGGTCGCCGCCGGCAGCTTGCCCTTGGTGAGGATCCAGCGGACCTCGTCGTCCAGGATCTCCGCCGCCGTGCCGGGGATCGAGTCGAGGCCGGCCTCCTTCGCCGCCGTCAGCCACTCGCGGATCGACATGCCGGTGCGGGTCGCGCCGTTGACGACCTCCATCGGCGAGAAGGCGTGCACGTGCATGCCGGGGACGCGGGCCTTGACCGCCCGCGCGATGTCGAAGTACGCCGTGCCCGGCAGGTCCGGGTGGATGCCGCCCTGCATGCACACCTCCACCGCGCCCACCTCCCACGCCTGCTGGGCGCGGTCGGCGACCTGGTCGAGGGAGAGCGTGTAGGCGTCGGCGTCGGTGCGGCGCTGGGCGAAGGCGCAGAAGCGGCAGCCGGTGTAGCAGACGTTGGTGAAGTTGATGTTCCGGGTGACGATGTACGTCACCTCGTCGCCGACGGCCGTCTTGCGTACGTCGTCCGCGACCCGGCAGAGAGCGTCCAGGGCGGGGCCGTCGGCGTGCAGGAGGGCGAGGGCCTCGTCGTCGGTGAGCCTGGTCGGGTCGTCGGCGGCCGTGGCCAGGGCCTGGCGGACGTCGGTGTCGATGCGCTCGGGGGCCATGCCGGGGGCCGCGGCCTCGCGCAGGGCGGACCAGTCGCCGTAGACCTCGTCGAAGTCCTCGCGGCGGTCGGTGGTGCGGCCCTCGGTGTCGATGGCGGTGTGGAGGTCGGTGCGGCCGGTCGACGTCGCGGTGAAGGTCTCGTCCGGCTCCTGCCAGAGGTGGCCCTCGACCTTCGCGTCCGGGCGGGCCAGGCCGGTGGCCGGGTCGGCGAGCGCCGCCACGTGCGGGCGCAGGCGGGGGTCGAGCCAGGGCTCGCCGCGCCGCACGAACTCCGGGTAGACGCAGAGGCGTTCGCGGAGCGTGAAGCCGGCCGCCGCCGACCTCGTCTCCAGTTCCTCGATCTGCGGCCAGGGGCGTTCGGGGTTGACGTGGTCGATGGTGAGCGGGGAGACGCCGCCCCAGTCGTCGATGCCGGCGGCGATGAGGCGCTCGTACTCCGCGTCGACCAGGTTCGGCGGAGCCTGGAGGCAGGCGGCGGGGCCCATGATGTGCCGGGCGACGGCGACGGTGGCGATCAGCTCGTCCAGCTCCGCGTCCGGCATGCCGCGCATCGCGGTGTCCGGCTTGGCGCGGAAGTTCTGGATGATCAGTTCCTGGATGCCGTGGTAGGCGCGGGAGACCTTGCGCAGGGCGAAGAGGGACTCCGCGCGCTCCTCGTACGTCTCGCCGATGCCGATCAGCAGGCCCGAGGTGAAGGGGACGGAGGAGCGGCCGGCGTCCTCCAGGACGCGCAGGCGGACGGCGGGTTCCTTGTCCGGGGAGCCGTGGTGGGGGCCGCCGGGCTCGGACCACAGGCGGGTGGCGGTGGTCTCCAGCATCATGCCCATGGAGGGGGCGACGGGCTTGAGGCGCTGGAAGTCCGTCCAGGACAGCACGCCCGGGTTGAGGTGCGGGAGGAGGCCCGTCTCCTCCAGGATGCGGATGGAGATGGCGCGGACGTAGGCGATGGTGTCGTCGTAGCCGTGCGCGTCCAGCCACTCGCGCGCCTCCGGCCAGCGGTCCTCCGGCTTGTCGCCGAGGGTGATGAGGGCTTCCTTGCAGCCGAGGGCGGCGCCCTTGCGGGCCACGTCGAGGACCTCGTCGGGGGACATGAACATGCCGTGGCCGGCGCGGCGGAGCTTGCCGGGGACGGTGACGAAGGTGCAGTAGTGGCACTTGTCCCGGCAGAGGCGGGTCAGGGGGATGAAGACGCTCTTGGAGTACGTGATGACGCCGGGGCGGCCGGCGGCGTCGAGACCCGCGTCGCGTACGTGGGCGGCGGACGCGGTGAGGTCTTCCAGGTGGGGGCCCCTTGCCTGGAGCAGTACCGCTGCCTCCGTCACGTCCAGGGCCACGCCGTCCCTCGCGCGTTTGAGGGCGCGGCGCAGGGCGTTCTCGGTGGGGCCGGTTCCGGAGTGCGTCGCGGAAATCGTCATCAGTCGAGCATACGAGGAGGTGGCGGGGGTGGTGGTGGGCGCACGGGGCTCCGCCCCTGGACCCCGGCCTATGCCCACCCGCCGCCCGTTTACGGTCGGACAGAGAAGCCGGGGGGGGTGGGTCCCTCCTGGTCGGGCAGAGAAGTGTCCATCCGCCGACTCCCCCGCCGTGCACCGGAGTTCACCGTGCCCCGGCAGAGTCGGCCGCATGTGCGACGACGACAGGAACCAGCCCGGACGGCGCGCGCTCATCGTGACGGGAGCCGCCGCCGCGCTTACGTTGGGGAGTGTGAGCTTCGCAGCGGCGGGTGAGCGGGAGACCAGGACCGTCAGAGGGACCCTGCCCACCGGGTCCCCGGACTTCGTGTACGTGCCGGTGGAGGTGCCGGACGGGGTGCGGGAGATACGGGTCGCCTACAGCTACGACCGGCCCTCCGTGCCTGCGGGCACGGCCGGGAACGCGCTCGACATCGGGCTCTTCGACGAGCGCGGGACCGAGCTGGGCGGCCGGGGGTTCCGGGGGTGGTCGGGCGGGGCGCGTACGGAGTTCTTCGTGCGGGCCGACGACGCCACCCCGGGGTATCTGCCGGGGCCGGTGCGGGAGGGGACCTGGCACATCGCGCTGGGGCCGTACACCGTGGCGCCGCAGGGGCTCGCGTACGAGATCACCGTCACGCTGACCTACGGGGAGCGGGGCGCGACGCCCCGGCCGGTCTACCCGCCCGAGCGGGCCAAGGGGCGCGGCCGGGCCTGGTACCGCGGGGACTGCCACCTGCACTCCTGGCACTCCGACGGGCGCCGCACCCCCGCCGAGATCGCCGCGCTCGCCCGCGCCGCCGGGCTCGACTTCATCAACTCCTCCGAGCACAACACCTCCTCCGCGCACCCGCACTGGGCCGCCGAGGCCGGGGACGACCTGCTGGTCCTGGTCGGCGAGGAGGTCACCACCCGCAACGGGCACGTCCTCGCGCTCGGCACCGACCCCGGGACCTTCGTCGACTGGCGCTACCGGGCCCGCGACAACCGCTTCGGCCGTTTCGCCCGGCAGATCCGGCGGGCCGGGGGTCTGGTCGTGCCCGCCCATCCGCACGCCACCTGCGTCGGGTGCGGCTGGAAGTTCGGCTTCGGGGACGCCGACGCGGTCGAGGTGTGGAACGGGCCGTACACCCCGGACGACGAGGTGGCGCTGGCCGACTGGGACGCGATGCTCGTCGCCTCGGTGCGGGAGGAGGGGCGGGGGTGGCTGCCGGCCATGGGGAACAGCGACGCCCATCGCGATCCGGACGCCGTCGGGTCGCCGCAGACCGTCGTGCTGGCCGAGGAGCTGACGCGGGAGGCCATCCAGGACGGGATCCGGGCCGGGCGGTCGTACGTCGCCGAGTCCGCCCGGGTCTCGCTGGCCTTCACCGCGTCCGGCGGGCGGGGCGAGCACGCCGGGATCGGGGAGCGGCTGCGGGTGGACCGGGAGACGCCGGTCACCGTGCGCCTCGAGGTGTCCGGTGCCCCGCGCTGCACGGTGCGGTTCGTCACCGACCAGGGGGTGCTCTTCACCAGCGCGCCGCTGCCGGTGTCCGGGGCCGGCGTCGTGGAGTGGCGGACGACGGCGGCGTACGCGGCGTACGTGCGGGCGGAGCTGCGGCACGAGGCGGCGGCGGGGCCGGTGCCGGGGGCGCTGGCGGCGTTCACCAATCCGGTGTTCCTGGGGCGGTGAGCTGTCAGTCCCCCAGGTCGGCGACCACGGCCAGATGGTCGGAGGGCCAGACGCCGTCCACGGGGCCGTCGCCGGCCCGGTGGGCGGCGCGGACGCGGCCGAGGCCGCCGGGTCCTGGCGGGCCGACGCGGATGTGGTCGATGCGGGCCGGCTCCATCGAGGAGAGGTAGGGGTTGGCCGGGTCCCAGGTGGCCGCCGGGGCGCCTGGGTCGGCCTGGTCCCACGCGTCCCGCAGGGGCGGGTCGCCGGTGCCGAGGAGGCGGACCTCGGCGGAGTCGGGGCCGGCGTTGAAGTCGCCGGTGACGACGGGCGGGAAGGCGGTGCCGTGCCGGTGGGCCGCGACGAGGTCCTGGAGGGCCTCGACCTGTTCGCGGCGGACGCCGGCGGCGTCGTGGGCCGAGGTGAGGTGGGTGGTGAAGAACGGGACCTGGTGGCCGGGGGCGTCCAGGCGGGCGTAGAGCGCGAGCCGGCCGTCGTCCAGCGCGGGGGGCACGGGCAGCGGCAGCGCGGCCCGCTCCAGGACCGGCCAGCGGCTGAGCACCGCGGTGCCGATGCCGACCCGGTCGTCGCCGAGGCGGCGCTGCCAGCGGGTGGGGTTCGGGGAGGGGGCGTAGGCGTGGTGCAGGCCCAGTTCGCCGGCGAGCCACTCGGCGAGGTCGGTGCCGTCGGCGGACCAGACCTCCTGGAGGCCGACGACGTCGGGGCGCAGACCGCGCAGGACGGAGCAGATCGCCTTCTGCCGGTCGGCCCAGGGGCCGAACCGCCACCACAGGTTCCAGGTCACGATGCGCACGGGTGACGGATGCCCTCGTGGCCGCCGGTACACCGGGCGCCGGGGGAACGGGAGTTGAACAAACGGTGAGTGAGGGACCTGTGATCGCCGTCTCCCACGGCTGACGGGGTCGGCGTGTACAAGGCAGACTGACGGGATCGGTCAGGATGTCGAGGGGGACTTGCATGGGCGGCGGAGCGCACGCACCGGGCGAGCCGGACGCGACGCGGGTACCGGGGCAGCGACGCCCGGCGCAGCCGACGTGCCCGGCGGAGCCGACGGTGCCGGCCGGGGCCGTGGGGGCGGCGACGGGTGCCGCCGGGCCGGCCGAGGCCGTGGAGCCGGCGGGGCCCGCGCGGGCGGTGGAAGCAGGGCCGCGGGACTTGGCGAGCGCCTCGGGCACGACGGCTGCGGCAGATCCGGCTGCCGGCCCGGCGAACGCCTCGAACGCAACCACCGCAGCAGACCCGGCCGACCCGGCGAACGCCTCGAACGCAACCACCACGGCAGATCCGGCCGGCCCGGCGACGCCCGCGAGGCCAGTGGCGGCGGGGGGCTCGGTGGCGTCCGGCGGGGCTGTAGTGGGCGTGGCCTCCGCGTCGCCCGCAGAGGCGCCCGGCACCGCGAGGGCGGCGGAGCCACCCGTGGCAGTGGCGGGCACCGCGGAAGCGGACAGGCCCCTGAAGACGGCAGGGCAGGCAGAGCCGACCAGCCCCTCCAACCCGGCAGGCCACACACAGCCGACCAGCCCCTCCGACCCGCCAGGCCACACACAGCCGGCCAACCCCCCCGAGGCGGCGCTATCGGCGCAGCCCCTCGGATCAGCCGGGGCCGCTGCGGCGGGGCTGCGCTACGGGGTGCTCGGGCCCGTGCGGGTCTGGTGGGGCGGGGACGCGGTGGGCGCCGGGTCGCCGCAGCAGCGGGCGTTGCTGGCCGCGCTGTTGCTGCGCGAGGGGCGTACCGCCACCGCCGGTGAGCTGATCGACGCGCTGTGGGGCGAGGACCCGCCCTCGCAGGCGCTCGCGGCGCTGCGGACGTACGCCTCGCGGCTGCGCAAGGTGCTCGGCCCGGGTGTGCTGGTCAGCGAGGCGGGCGGGTACGCGGTCGCCGGGCTCGCGGACGGCGCCCTGGATCTGCACGCGGCGCAGGACCTCGCCGCGCGGGCGGAGAAGGCGCGGGCGGCCGGGGAGACGGGCGAGGCCCGCGAGGGGCTGCGGCGGGCGCTGGCGCTGTGGGACGGGGAGGCGCTGGCGGGGCTGCCGGGGCCGTACGCCGAGGCGCAGCGGGTGCGCTTGGAGGAGTGGCGGCTCCAGCTTCTGGAGACGCGGCTCGACCTCGACCTGGAGCTGGGCTGCCACGCGGAGGCCGTCTCCGAGCTGACCGCGCTCACCGCGGCGCACCCGCTGCGGGAGCGGCTGCGCGAGTTGCTGATGCTGGCGCTGTACCGCAGCGGGCGGCAGGCGGAGGCCCTCGCGGTGTACGCCGACACCCGCCGCCTGCTCGCCGACGAACTGGGCGTCGACCCGCGCCCCGGGCTCCAGGACCTCCAGGGGCGCATCCTGCGGGCCGACCCGGGCCTGGTCGAGCCCCCGCCGCCGGGTGACGGGGCGGACCCGCCGGCCGCCGCGTCGAGGCGTCCGGCGCAACTGCCCGCCACCGTGCCCGACTTCACCGGACGCGCCGCCTTCGTCGCGGAGCTGAGCGACGTGCTGGCCTCGGCGTCGGGGACGGGGACGGGGTCGTCCGGGACCTCCGGCGCCGAGGGGCGCGTCATGGCCGTCTCCGCGCTCGCGGGGATCGGCGGGGTCGGCAAGACGACGCTCGCCGTGCACGTCGCCCACCGGGCCCGCCCCGCCTTCCCCGACGGGCAGCTCTACGTCGACCTCCAGGGCGCGGGCGCGCGGGCCGCCGAGCCGGAGACGGTGCTCGGGTCCTTCCTGCGCGCCCTCGGCACGGCGGAGTCCGACATCCCCGACTCCCTCGCGGAGCGCGCCGCGCTGTACCGGTCGGTGCTGGACGGGCGGCGCGTGCTGGTCCTGCTGGACAACGCCCGGGACGCGGCGCAGGTGCGCCCGCTGCTGCCCGGCACGGCGGGGTGCGCGGCGCTGGTGACGTCCCGGGTGCGGATGACGGGGCTCGCCGGGGCGCACCTGGTCGACCTGGACGTGATGTCCCCCGAGGAGGCGCTGGCCCTCTTCACCCGGATCGTCGGCGAGGAGCGGGTGGCCGCGGAGCGGCAGGCGGCGCTCGACGTGGTGGGGGCGTGCGGCTTCCTGCCGCTCGCCCTGCGCATCGCCGCGTCCCGGCTCGCCGCGCGGCGGACCTGGACGGTGTCCGTACTGGCCGCGAAGCTCGCGGACGAGCGGCGCCGCCTCGACGAGCTCCAGGCGGGCGACCTCGCGGTGGCGGCCACCTTCGAGCTGGGCTACGGCCAGCTGGAGCCGGCCCAGGCCCGCGCCTTCCGCCTCCTCGGCCTGGCCGACGGCCCCGACATCTCCCTCGCGGCGGCGGCAGCGGTGCTCGACCTGCCGGCGGAGGAGACGGAGGACCTGCTGGAGTCCCTGGTCGACACCTCCCTGCTGGAGTCGGCGGCACCGGGCCGCTACCGCTTCCACGACCTGGTCCGCCTGTACGCCCGCGTCTGCGCCGACCGGGACGAGCACCCGCCGAGCGAGCGGGGCGCGGCGCTCTCCCGGCTGCTGGACTTCTACCTGGCGACGGCCGCGGCGGTCTACGCGATCGAACGCCCCGGGGACCGGCTGGTGGACCACCTGGAGCCGACCCGGCACGAGGGGTTGCGCTTCGCGCAGGGCTCCCGGGCGCTGGACTGGCTGTACGGCGAGGGCGAGTGCCTGCTCGCCTGCGTGCGGCAGTCCGTGGGCACCGACCGGCTGCGGCGCGGGGTGGACCTGCTGTGGGCGGCGAAGGACCTGGCGGAGTCGGGCGCCGACGCGCGGAGGTACGAGGCGACGGCGGTCGCGGTGTGCGACGCGGCGCAGGCCGCCGGGGACCACCGCACGGAGGGCCGGGCCCGCACGACGCTCACCAACGTCCTGCTGGTCTCCGGACGGATCCAGCAGGCCGAGCGGGAGGCGCTGCTCGCCATGGACCGGGCGGCCGACGCGCAGGACGTCGCCGCGGGCAGCTGGGCCGCCAACGACCGGGGCCTGATCGCGCTGCACCAGCTCCGTTACGCGGACGGCAAGGGCTTCTTCGAGCAGGCCATCCGGGGCTTCAGCGCGGCCGGCAACCGGGCCGGCGAGGCGACCACGACGTTCAACCTGTCCCGCGCGCACCTGGCCATGGGCAACGTCACGAGAGCGGTCGACATCGCCCGCGACGGCCTCGGCCTGCTCGCCGAGCTGGGCACGACGATGCGGCTCGCCAACGGCCACTACGCCCTCGGCGTGGCGCTGACCCAGGCGGACCGGCACGCGGAGGCGCTGGGGCAGTTCGCCGAGGCGCTGACCGTCTTCGTCCTGCACCGCCAGCGCCTGTGGGAGGGGACCACGCACTTCCGGATCGCCGAGACGCACCTCGCCGCCCACCGCCCCGCGCAGGCCGCCCAGCACGCCGAGCAGGCCCTCGCCATCGGGTGCATCGGCGGCGACCGGATGCGGGGCAACGTCCTCACCCTGCTCGGCAGGGCGCTGTCGGCCCTGCGGGAGGTGGACCGGGGCCGCGCCTGCTGGCGGGAGGCGCTCCGGCTGTACGAGGCGTCCGGCGACGGCCAGGCCGAACAGGTGCGGGCGCTGCTGCTCGCGCCCGCCGAGGCGGCCTGAGGCGCCGCCCGGGGGACGTTCAGCGTTCGTTTATCCCGCTCCCGGATGCTTCGTCGTGCCAGACCGTCGCGTCGGGGGGCAGGCGGTCTCGCGGGGAGCCGACCGGGTTATCGTTCGGATCCGCCCGCCCGTCCGGAGGTCCACGGGGGAGCCTCCGGACGGGTGACTCGTCACCCACCCTTGACCGCTGAGGAGCACCAACGATGAGCGAGCAGAAGGCCACGCCGGCCAAGCCGCAGGACAACCAGATGCCCGCCCCGCCGGCCAAGGACGAGTCCGCCACCACCCAGGACAACCAGATGCCCACGCCTCCGGCGAAGCCGAAGGACGAGATCGTCACCCTGGACAACCAGATGCCCGCGCCGCCCGCCCTGGGCCGCGACGGCAAGTAGGCCACACAGCACGGGGGAACCGCCCGCGCCGGCTCAGGGGGAGCCGGCGCGGGCGGCGTGGTTTCCGGTCAATGTGCGGCCGAGGACGCGCGGAACGGTCGAACGGTGAACGAATTGGCCCTATCCTCATGACCTGTTGCGTACCGGTCGACCGAGAGGCCCGGCCCATGGGTTCCCGCGCGATGAAGTCCCTGCTCGCCGCGCTCGGCAGGGAGGCGGCCGGCTCGGTGGAGCGGCCCGCCGCGGTCCGGGACGTCATGCGGGCCTTCTGCCGGGCGATGAGCGCCCGCACCGGACGCCCCGTCGAGCTGCTGATCCGCGCCTTCCCCGCCGACCTGCCGATCTCCGGGCTGCGCCTCGACCTCGGGGACCGGTCGGTCGTCGTGGTCGAGGAGCGCACCGCGCCCGAGGCGCAACTGGTCATTCTCGGACATGAGTTGTGGCACGAGGAGTGCGGGGATGGAGGCCACGGCCCGGCCGGCGCGCGGGGTGCGGCGGCGCGCGGTGGGCTCGGGCCGGACGGGCGGACCGCCGCCCTGGAGATCCTCGCCGCCCAGGGCGTCATCCCGCGCGACGCCCTGCTCAGCGTCGCCGCCCGCGCCGAGTCCGCCGACGCCTGCGAGGTGGACGCCGAGACCTTCGGGCTGCTCTTCGGCCGCGAGGTCCGCACCTGGGTGCACGGCCGCTGGGCCGAGGGCCCCGTCACCCCGGCCACCGTCGAGGGGCGCATGCGGCTGTCCCTGACCGACCTCGGCGGCCGTCTGCTCTGATGGGCGCCCTCCACATCCCGTACGCGCTGCCCACCGCCCTGCTCGCCCTCGCGGTGCTGCTCAAGCTGCCGACCTTCCTGCGCGCCTGGCGCAACCCCGAGGTGCGGGCGACCACCGTGCTGCTGGTCTGCGCGACCCTGGTCCTGGTCGCCGTCACGCCGGTCAACATCGTCCGCCTCAACCGGTGGACGGGCGTCCCCAACTTCGCGTCGCCGTGGGCGTACTCGTTCCTCACGGCGTTCGGCGCCACCGGGCTGACGATGATCATGCGCTGGCGGGAGGCGCCGTCCGCGGGGCGCCGCCGCCGCATCCGGCGCATCTACGCGCTGTACACCGGGATCGTCGTCGGGCTCTGGACCACCTTCCTGCTCGCCCACGTCCCCGAGCCGCGCGTCTACGACCTGGACACCTACTACGCCGGCACCCCCTGGATGCGCGAGCACATCCTGCTCTACATCGGCGCCCACGCCGCCACCGGCCTCGTCGCCACCCGCATGCTGCGCCAGTGGGCGCCGACCGTGGCCGAGCCGTGGGTGAAGGCGGGCGTGGTCTGCCTCCAACTGGGCTTCGCCGCGGGCCTGGTCTTCGACGCGTGCAAGCTGCTCGCCGTCGGGGCCCGCTGGACCGGCACCGACTGGGACGGGCTCAGCACCGGCGCCGCGCCGCCCTTCGCGCTGCTCCAGGCCACCTTCGTCGCCCTCGGCTTCATCGTCCCGCAGGCCGGACCCGCGCTGCGCAACACGGTGCGCGACCAGCGGGAGTACCTGCGCCTGTGGCCGCTGGCCCGCGCCGTGCGCGTCCTCGCGCCCACCGCGGCGCGGGCCCGCTTCGGGCTGTGGGTGCCGCTGGGCCTGCGCGTCGTCCAGCGCCAGCAGCGCGTCCACGACGCCCTGCGCCTGCTCGCGCCGTACTACCGCCACGAGGTGTACGCCCGCGCGCTCACCGCCGCCCGCGCCGCGCACCCCGAGCCGCGCGCCCGCGCCCTGGCCGGTGCCGTCGCCGTCCGCGCCGCCATCGACGCCTACACCGCCGGCACGCCGGCCCCCCAAGCCCCCACATCCGGAGCACGCCCGTACATCGGCACCGACCTCACCGAGCACGTCGGCGCCGTCTCCTCCGCCCTGTACCGCCGGCGGGCCACCGCCGACGTCCGCCGGCGGGCGAGCCGCACAGAAAGCAGCCTCGACACCCATGCCTGACAGCCCAGTTCCCCGCTCCACCCGCCCCCGCGCGGTCGTCCTCGGCGCCGGCGCCGCCGGCCTCTTCGCCGCCGCCGCGCTCGCCGAGTCCGCCGACGTCACCCTCGTCGAGCGGGACGTGCTGCCCGAGGGCCCCGAGCCGCGCCGCGGCGTCCCGCAGGCCCGCCACGCGCACCTGGTGTGGAGCGGCGGCGTCCGCGCCATGGACGCGCTGCTGCCCGGCCTGTCGGCCGACGTCGTCAGCCGGGGCGGCCGGCTGGCGCGCATCATGGCCGACATGGTCTCCCGGGCGCCGAACGAGATCTGGTTCCGCCGCTTCCTCGCCACCCACCACCGCAACCTGATCTGCTCCCGCGACCTGCTCGACTCGGTCATCCGCGACCACGTCCTCAAGGACGAGCGGGTCACCCTGCTCCAGGACACCACCGCCGCGGGACCGGAGGGCGACGCCGGCCGCGTCACCGGCGTCCGCGTGCGCACCGGGGAGGAGGCGGAGCGGGTCCTCGCCGCCGACCTCGTCGTGGACGCCACCGGACGCGGCTCCCGCGCCCCCGAGTGGCTCACCGGCCTCGGCCTCGACCGGGTCGCCGAGCGGAAGGTCGACTCCGGGCTCACCTACGCCACCCGCGTCTTCCGCGCCCCAGGACGCGCCGCCGACGGCGACTTCCCGCTGGTCAACGTGCAGGCCAACCCGGCCAGGCCGCCGGGGCGGGCCGGGATCGTGCTGCCCGTGGAGGGCGGTCGCTGGATGGTCACCCTGGCCGGCACCCGCGGCGGCGAACCCACCGCCGACCCGGACGCCTTCGTGCCGTTCGCGCTCGGCCTGGCCGACCCGGTCATCGGCGAGCTGCTGCGCGACGCCGAACCGCTCGGCGAGGTCGCCGTCACCCGGGCCACCGCCAACCGCCGCCGCTACTTCGAGAAGCTGAAGCGGTGGCCGGACGGCTTCCTCGTCCTCGGCGACGCCGCCGCCGGCTACAACCCGGTCTACGGGCACGGCCTGACCGTCGCCGCGCAGAGCGCCCTCCTGCTGCGCGAGGCGCTGCGCCGCCTCCCGCTCGGCGCGCCCGGCACGGCCCGCGCCCTCCAGCGGGCGACGGCCGTGCCGATCGGCGGGGCGTGGGATCTGGCCGTCGGGCAGGACGCCTTCTACCCGGGCGCCGCCGACAGCCCGCCGACCGCCGCCGAGCGGCTGCTCGCCCGCTTCGTGGACCGGGCCGTCGCCACCGGGGCCCGCAACCCGCGCGCGATGGGCGCCCTGCTCGACGTGATGAGCATGGAACGGCCGCCGACCCGGCTGTTCTCCGCCGACATGCTGATACCGATGCTGTTCGGGCCGCGCAAGCCGCACCTGGCGGGCCCGCCGCTCACGGACGCGGAGCGGGCGGCGGCCGAGGGCTGACCCCTTTCAGGGCGTCACGCCGTACGGGCCGTCCCGGTGCCCTTCTCCGCGTCGAGCGCGTACACGCAGCGGTCCTTGCTGCACGCGTACACGATGCCGTCCCGGACCACCGGGGAGCCGGTGATCTCGCCGCCGGTGGCCAGCTTCCAGCGGAGCCGGCCGTCATCGGCCTTCAGGGTGTAGAGGAGGTGGTCGGTGGAGCCGAAGTGGATGCGCCCCTCGGCCACCGCCGGGGCGCCCACGATGTCGCCGCCGGCCTGGAAGCGCCACTTGGGCGTGCCGGTGACCGCGTCCAGGGTGTAGAGGCCCTTGCCGCTGCCGACGTGCACGTGCCCGGCGGCCACCAGGACCGGCTCGGTGGCCGACCGGGCCTCGGTGGCGATGCGCCAGCGGTCGCGGCCGTCGGTGGCGTCCAGGGCGTAGACCGTGCCGAGGTAGTCGGCGAGGTACACCCCGCCGCCGGTCACCGCCGGGCCCGGCACGAAGGCGGGCGGCGAGAGGAAGACCGCCGGCGCCTCGAAGTGCCAGCGCACGTGCCCGCCGGCCACCTCGATGGCCAGGACCCGGGTGCCGGCCGCGACGTAGACGTAGCCGTCGGGGGCCTGGGTGAGGCGGACCGGCACCCCGCCGCAGGAGGCGGCGTCGCCGATCGGGTACGACCAGCGCTCCTCGCCGGTGCGGGCGTCCAGGGCGCGCAGCCGGGCGTCCTGCCAGACGTAGGCCGTGCCGTCGTGCAGGACCGGGCCGGCCTCCGGGGACTCGAAGTCGGTCTGCGCGCCGGTGACCTCCCACAGCTTGCGCCCGTCGGACGCCTCCCACGCCTGTACGCCGCCGCCCCGGGTGCCGGTGACGACGGTGCCCCGGTCGGCGTGGAGCGCGTACACCCAGGCATCCGTCGGCAGCCGCCACAGGTCACCGCCCTCGCGGGCGTCCAGGGCGTAGAGGGTGGGGCCGTCGGAGGCGTGCACGCGGCCGTCGGAGACCGCCATCGACCAGGCGACGTCCCGGGTCTTGAAGCGGCGCCGGCCGGTGGCGACGTCCAGGGCGTGCACCTCGAAGGAGGTGACGTAGACGAGGTCCTCGGCGACGGCCGGGGTGCCCCAGACGTCGTTGGACATCCGGAACCGCCAGGGCCGCCACCCGGCCGCCGTCTCGGGCGGCGCGGCGGGCGCGGGCGGTACGGCGGTGTCGGCGCCGGCGACGCCGGGGCGCGGCCGGGACCAGGAGGCGGAGAGGGCGGCCTCGGGCGGCGGGGGCTTGACGACGGCGGCGCGCATGTCGGCGACCCGGGGGCCCGGGCCGATCGGCACCTTGGCGCCGGCCAGCAGGACCGGGCCGGTGTCGGGGGCGCCGGCCGGACCGGTCGGGGCGGGTACGGCCGGGGCGTGCGAGGGCGGCGGGGGCAGCACGGGCGCCGGGGCGGCGTGCGAGCGTGCGGCGCCGGAGTGGCCCCGGCCGCCGGCCGGCACCGCGGCGGGTCTGATCGCCGGGCGGCCGCCGCGGCGGGACTCGATCAGGCCCACCGCCCGCTCGGGCAGCCACGCTGAGGCCGTACCGCTGTCGTCCGAGCCGGAGCCGAAGAGGTGCGGGGCGAGCTGCGCCTGGAGGTCGGCGGGCCCGGGGCGGGCGGTGGCCTCCATCTGCATGCAGGACTCGATCAGCGGGCGCAGCTCGTCGGGCAGCCCGGCCAGGTCGGGGCCCTCGCGCAGCAGCATGAAGACGGTCTCGACCGGGTTGGCCCCGTGGAAGGGCGGGTGCCCGGTGGCGGCGAAGACCAGCATCGAGCCGAGCGAGAAGACATCGCTGGCGCCGGTCACGCTGCGGGAGTCCTTCGCCTGCTCCGGGGACATGTAGGCGGGGGTGCCGACCGCGACGTTGGTCATGGTCAGGCGGGTGTTGGAGACGCCGGAGGCGATGCCGAAGTCGATCACCCGGGGGCCGTCCTCCACCACCAGGACGTTGGAGGGCTTCAGGTCGCGGTGGACCAGGCCGGCGCCGTGGATCGACTGGAGGGCCTCGGCGACGCCCGCCGCCAGCCAGCGCACCGCCTGCGCGGGCATCGGCCCGCACTCGTTGACGATCTCCTCCAGGGAGGGCGCGGGCACATAGGCGGTGGCCAGCCAGGGCACGGCGGCCCGGGGGTCGGCGTCGACCACGGCGGCCGTGTAGAAGCCGGACACCGCGCGGGCGGCCTCGACCTCGCGGGTGAAACGGACCCGGAAGAGCTGGTCCTCGGCCAGCTCGGTGCGCACCGTCTTGATCGCCACGCGCCTGCCCGACGCCGAGCGCGCGAGGTAGACCAGCCCCATGCCGCCGGCACCCAGCCGGCCCAGCACCTCGAACGGCCCGATCCGCCGCGGATCGTGCTGCGTCAGCTGATCCACCACCTGCCTGCCACCTCCCCGTACGCGCCGCGCCGTCCACGTCCGTGCGCGACCTTCCGTGCGCGACCGAGGTGCAGCGTCTCACCACCGCGCCGCCCGGGCGGCACGCACCCCGATTCTTCCTGTCCGGCGCGCCGGTGGCGAACCCCGGGACAATCGGGGTGTCTCCCTGTAATCCCGGGCGAACCGCCCGCATCGGTGTCCGCGTCCCGGCCGCCGACGAAGCGGCTTCTCGCATAACCACCCCATTTGCAGTCGGCCGAATAGCGCGCCGAGCCCCCGTCGGTAGGCTGACGGCATGACAGGACAAGTGCGTACCGTCGACGGCCGGGTGGCCGGACGACGTGGGCAGGCGACCCGGCAGAAACTCCTCGACTGCCTCAGCGACATGCTCAGCTCCTCCCCCTATCGCGATGTCAAAGTCATCGATGTGGCGCGAAAGGCGGGCACCTCTCCGGCGACCTTCTACCAGTACTTCCCGGACGTCGAAGGCGCCGTACTGGAGATCGCGGAGGAAATGGCCGCCGAGAGTTCCGCGTTGGCCGAGCTGACCGCGGGCCGCTCCTGGGCGGGCAAGGCGGGCTGGCGGACGGCGCAGGAACTGGTCGACGGATTCCTGGAGTTCTGGCGGCAGAACGACGCCATTCTGCGCGTGGTGGATCTCGGGGCGGCCGAGGGCGACAAACGCTTCAACAAGTTGCGGACGAAGATCCTCAACTCCGTGAACGGCCCGCTCGCGGAATCCGTCGCGGAACTCCAGGCGAAGGGCCGGGTCGACAAGGACGTGAATCCGGCCGCCATCGCCGGTTCACTGGTCGCGATGCTCGCGGCGGTCGCCTCGCACCAGAAGAGCGTCTCCTCGTGGGGCGTAAAGCAGAATGAGCTGAAGCCGAATCTCGCTCTTCTGATGTATCTCGGGATCACGGGGAAGAAGCCCACCAAGTAGCAACCGGCCGGGGCCGGCGCCCGCGTACGCAGCCTGTCAGCTCTGCCGCGCCCGCCCCTCGCCGGACTCCCCTCGCCACCACGACACCGCAGGAGCGACCGCAATGGCCCTGAGCCGCGAAGAGCGTGAGAAGTTCCTGGCCGAACCGCACATCGCCGCCATCGCGATCACCGCGGAGGACGGCCGCGCGCCGCTCACCGTGCCGATCTGGTACCAGTACGAGCCGGGCGGCGACGCCTGGATCCTCACCGGCCTGGACAGCCGCAAGAACCAGCTGATCCAGCGGGCGGGCCGGTTCTCCCTGATGGTCGAGCGGGTCGAGCCGAGCATCCGGTACGTCTCCGTGGAGGGCCCGGTCGTGGAGACCGCGCCGGGCACGGTCGAGCTGCTGCGGGAGATGTCCGCGCGCTACCTGCCGGCCGACAAGGTGGACGGCTACGTCGAGATGGCCTCGAAGAGCCACGGCGAGCAGGTCGTGATCCGGATGCGGCCCGAGCGGTGGGTGTCCTCGGACCTCGGCTCGGTCTGAGCGGTTCTGAGCGGACAATCGGGAGATGGAACCCGACCTCGACCAGCTGCTGAGGGCGCAACGCGTCTGGGACCCCGCCGGCACCGACCTGCGCCCCTTCGACACCGGTGCCGCCCCCGCCGACCCGCTCACCCTGTTCACCCGCTGGTTCGCCGAGGCGGCCGGCGCCGGGCAGCGCGAGCCGCATGTCGTCACCCTGGCGACCGCCGACGCGGCGGGCCGCCCCGACCAGCGCGTCGTCACGCTGCACGGCGCCGACGCCGGGGGCTGGTCCTTCGGTACCCACGACGACAGCCGCAAGGGCCGCCAGCTCGCCGCGCGGCCGTACGCGGCGCTCTGCTTCTACTGGCCGGTGCTCGGCCGTCAGGTGCGGGTGCGCGGCCCGGTGGAGACCGCGCCGGCCGAGGACGCGCAGGCCGACCTGCACGCCCGTTCCACCGGCGCCCTCGCCGCCGCGCTCACCGGCCGGCAGAGCGCGCCGCTGGGCTCCACCGAGGAGCTGGCCGCCGCCTCCGAGGCCGCCTGGGAGCGCGCGTCGCGCGAGCCGGAGGCGCCGGCGCCGTCCTGGACGCTGTACCGGCTGCGCGCCGAGGAGGTGGAGTTCTTCCAGGGCGACGAGCGGCGCCGGCACGTGCGGCTCGCCTACCGGCGGGAGGGCGGCGGGCAGTGGGACCGGCTGCTGCTGTGGCCCTGAGCGGGGTTCAGACGCCCGCCGGCTCCTCGTCCGCCGCCAGGCGGGCGTGCAGGTGGGCGTCGCGGAAGGCGTCCTGGGTGCCCTCCGCGAACATCGCCTCGCGCATGGTGCCCTCATAGGCGTAGCCGCACCGCTCGGCCACCTTGCAGGAGGCGTCGTGGCCGGTGGCGTGGCCCAGTTCGAGGCGGTGCAGGCCGAGTTCGGCGAAGGCCCAGCGGGAGGCGAGCAGCAGGGCGCGGGTGGCCACGCCCCGGCCGCGGGCCTCGGGGAGCACCCAGTAGCCGACCCGGGCCAGCTTGAGCGGCAGGTTGATCTCGTTGACGCCGATGTGGCCGAACGGGGCGCCGGTCTCCTCGTCCGAGATACGGAAGGACGCGGAGGTGCCGGCGGCGGCGTCCTTGGCCCGGCCGCGCAGCGACTCACGGGCGCCCTTGAGGTCCGTCCAGACGGTGAGCGGGGTGTTCCAGCGCTGGAAGTCGGGGTCGAGGTAGCCGCGCAGCCAGGTCTCCTGGTCGCCCTCGTCCGCGGCGTCCCAGGGGCGCAGGTGCAGACCGAGGCCGCGAGGTTCGGGGAGGGACGGGTCGAGGGTGCGTGTGCGCGTGAGAGACATCCGGCCATTCAATACGACCGTTCGCGGCGGCCTGAAGGGCCGCGAACCGGAAGATCTCCGGGCCCGCGAGGTCCTCGTGACCGATCCGCAACCGATTCCCCTCTTGACCGAGACCCATCAAGCGCAGGCGTGATTACGCTCGCCGCATGAGCGACCCCGCACCGTCCAGCACGCAGCGTCCCGTCTACGTCGTCGGCGGCGGCCCCGGCGGCCTCGCCGTCGCCCACGCGCTGCGCGCCCGGGGCCTGCGGGCGGTCGTCCTGGAGCGCTCGGACCGGGTCGGGGCGTCCTGGCGGGGCCACTACGACCGGCTGCGCCTGCACACCACCCGCCGGCTCTCCGCGCTGCCCGGCCTGCCGATGCCGCGCCGCTTCGGGCGGTGGCCGGCCCGGGCCGACGTGGTGCGCTACCTGGAGAAGTACGCCGAGCACCACCGCCTCGAGGTGGTCACCGGCGTCGAGGTCTTCCGCGTCGAGCGCGCCCCCGACGGCGCCGGCTGGCTGCTGCGCGCCTCCGGCGGGCGGGAGCTGACCGGCGCCGCGGTGGTCGTGGCCACCGGCTACAACCACACCCCGCGGCTGCCGGACTGGCCCGGCCGCGAGACCTGGACCGGCGAGCTGCGGCACGCCGCCGAGTACCGGAACGCGGCGCCCTACGCGGGCCGGGACGTCCTGGTCGTCGGGGCCGGCAACACCGGCGCGGAGATCGCGGTGGACCTGGTGGAGGGCGGCGCGGCGCGGGTACGGCTGTCCGTGCGCACCCCGCCGCACCTGGTACGCCGCTCCACCGCCGGGTGGGCCGCCCAGTGGACCGGCGTCCTGGTGCGCCGGCTGCCGGTCCGCCTGGTCGACCGGCTGGCCCGCCCGCTGGCCCGCCTGAGCGTCCCCGACCTCTCCGCCCAGGGCCTGCCCCGCCCCGCGACCGGCCTGTACAGCAGGGTCGCCGAGGGCGCGATCCCGGTGCAGGACGTCGGCCTGATCGACGCGGTGCGCGCCGGGCGGGTGGAGGTCGTGGCCGCGGTGGCGGCCTTCGAGGCGGACAAGGTCCTCCTGGCCGACGGCACGGCCGTCGCCCCCGACGCGGTCCTGGCGGCCACCGGCTACCGACGCGGCCTGGACGCCCTCGTCTCCCACCTGGACGTCCTGGACGACCGGGGCCACCCCCGCGTACGCGGCCCCCGCACCTCGCCGAACGCCCCCGGCCTCTACTTCACCGGCTACACGAACCCCATCAGCGGCATGCTCCGCGAACTGTCGCGGGACGCCGACCGCATAGCCAGGTCCCTCGCCCGCAGGAACGCCCCGAACATCTCCCGCCTCCCGAGCTGACCGGCGCGGTTCACCCGGGGTGAGGATCCACAGGTCCCCGGCGTCCGGGTCGCCGAAGAGGACGAACAGCTCCGGGGAGTCGGCGGTGCCGCCTATCGTCCAGTGGGTGTCCAGGCCGCAGTCGCCGGCCAGGCGTACGACGATGTCGGCGCGGTGTCCTCCGTGCCACTCCGTCCTGCCGGCGGACCAGGTGCCGGGGCCGGCGCAGACGACGGAGTCGCTGTCCGTCTCGAAGCGGTCGGCCTCGGTCGGCAGGCTCGTCGCCGTGGCGCGACCGCCCGGGCCGAGGTGGAGCACCGCGCCGTGGTCGCCCTGCCAGTCGCCGGTGAGCTGGGCGGCCGTGAGGGCGGGCGGGTGGTAGTCGTCGGCCAGGGCGGCGCCGAGGACCAGGCCCCGCGACGAGCAGGACCGCGGAGGCGCCCGCCGCGCGCAGGTACAGCCCCCACGGCCCCCACCCGCGCCGCCGCGCGAGCGCCAGACCGAGGACGGGGAGCACTCCGGAGCCCGCACCCCAGGGGACGGTGGCCGCCAGGGGCAGGCCCCCGACCGCCGACGCGAGCGCGGCCCCGGCCGTGCCGATCAGCGCCGCGGCGGGCACGATCTGCGCCAGGGCCTGCACGGCCCCCAGGGCGAAGAGGAACGGCGGCGCGAAGAGGAGCAGGCAGAAGAAGCCGGCACCGACGATGCCGCTCTGCCCGTAGTCGTCCCCGCCCGCCGACCGGAACTCCACCACCGGCCACACCAACGGCAACTGCCACCCACAGAGCGCAGCCGCCCGGCTCCACACCCTGTCCCCGTCCCCGCCCATGAACGGGGATCCTACGAGGCCCTCAAATCACCGCCGCCACCGCCCGGCGCGGGTGACCAGGGATGGGCCCCGCTTCAGGCGCTTGCCCGTCAGGGCGGTGGGGTCGACAGCCGGCCGGGCCCTGGTGGCCAGTTGCAACCGCCAGACCTACCCACGGGCCAACGCCGTCACGCGACGTCCTCACCGAAGATGTCGGCGAGTTCCTCGCTGTCGTCAGCCGCCCGCTCCCGCCAGGCCCGCACCGCGGGCGCGGCATCGCGCAGTTGCTGGGCCCGCAGCGCGTGCTCGACGTAAGCCGACGGGTTGCCGCCGGAGGCGGCGCGAGCGTGGGCGACGAGGTCAGCCGGCAGACTGACCGTGATCCGCGTACGTGCGCTCATACGCCAGAGCGTACGCGGGTATGTCGCTGCGGCTTCCGGCTTCCGCGCAACCCCTCAGACCGCCACCGCCACCGCCTCCGGCGTCGCCCGGCGGCGGATGACCAGGGACATCAGGGCCGCCGCCGCGCACAGGGCGCCGGAGGCGTACCAGACGACGTCGTAGGAGCCGAAGACGTCGCGGGCGACGCCGCCGGCGAAGGCGACGACGGCCGCGCCGACCTGGTGGGAGGCGAGCACCCAGCCGAAGACGATCGCGCTGTCGTCGCCGTAGTGCTCGCGGCACAGGGCGAGGGTGGGCGGGACGGTGGCCACCCAGTCCAGGCCGTAGAAGACGATGAAGAAGACCATCGGGACGTGCACGTTCGGGGCGAGCAGCATGGGCAGGAAGAGCAGGGAGACGCCGCGCAGGGCGTAGTAGACGGCCAGCAGGCGGCGGGCCTCGAAGCGGTCGGTGAACCAGCCGGAGGCGACCGTGCCGACCACGTCGAACACCCCGATCACCGCCAGCAGCGACGCGGCGGCCTGGATCGGCATGCCGTGGTCGTGCGCGGCCGGCACGAAGTGGGTCTGGATCAGCCCGTTGGTGGAGGCGCCGCAGATCGCGAAGGCGCCGGCCAGGAGCCAGAACGGGCCGGTGCGCACCGCCCGGGACAGCACCCCGAGCGTGCGCCGGGCGGCGCCGGTGACCGGCGCCGGCTTGGGCACGAACTCCGTGGCGCCGTACGGCTCGACGCCCACGTCCGCCGGGTGGTCGCGCAGCAGCAGCCAGACGAAGGGGACGACGGCGAGGGCGGCCAGCGAGACCGTCACGGCCGCGGGGCGCCAGTCGTGCTTCTCCACGATCCAGGAGAGGAGGGGGAGGAAGATCAGCTGGCCGGAGGCGGAGGCCGCGGTGAGGATGCCGCTGACCAGGCCGCGCCGCTCGGTGAACCACCGGTTCGTCACCGTCGCGGCGAAGGCCAGCGCCATGGACCCCGAGCCGAGGCCGACCAGCAGGCCCCAGCAGAGGATCAGCTGCCAGGCGGAGTCCATCCACACCGTCAGGCCCGAGCCGAGCGCGATGACGGTGAGCGCGACCGCGACCACCCGCCGGATGCCGAAGCGGTCCATCAGCGCCGCCGCGAAGGGCGCCGTGAGCCCGTACAGGGCGAGGTTGACGGAGACGGCGGCGCCGATCGTGCCGCGCGACCAGTCGAACTCCTCGTGCAGCGGGTCGATGAGCAGGCCGGGCACGGACCGGAAGGCCGCCGCGCCGATGATCGTCACGAAGGCGACGGCGGCGACGAACCAGGCGCGGTGCACCCGGGTGCGGCGGGCGGGCGGCGTGTCTGCGGGCTGCGGTGCGGCGGCGGGCGCCGTCTCGGTCGTCTGGGTCACGAGAGGAGCTTCGCGAATTCCGGGGCCCCGAACGAGTGGCCCGGTGGACACCCTTCGCTAGGATCGGGCCATGGACTCCCGCCCGCACCGCGTCGTCGTCCTCGCCCTGGACGGCGTCCTGCCCTTCGAACTCGCCATTCCCCAGCGCATCTTCGGCATGGCCCGGGACGAGCGGGGCCGCCCGCTGTACGAGGTCGTCACCTGCTCGGTCCGCCCGCCGGGCCCCGTCCGCACCGACGCCGACTTCGCGGTCCTGGTCGGCCACGGCCCCGAGGCCCTGGCCACCGCCGACACCGTGGTCGTGCCCGCCTCCGACGAACTGGGCCCGGCCCTGGGGGAGGGCCGCCTGACCGACGAGCTGACCGCCGCGCTGGCCCGGATCAGGCCCGGCACCCGGCTCGTGGCCGTCTGCACCGGCGGCTACGTGCTGGCCGCCGCGGGGCTCCTCGACGGCCGCCCGGCCACCACGCACTGGGCCTACGCCGAGCACTTCCAGCAGCTCTTCCCCGCCGTGCGGGTCGACGCCGACGTGCTGTTCGTGGACGACGGCGACGTGCTCACCTCGGCCGGCGTCGCGGCCGGCGTCGACCTGTGCGTGCACATCGTGCGCCGCGACCACGGCACCGGCGTCGCCAACGACGTGGCCCGCCGCACCGTCGTGCCGCCGCACCGGGACGGCGGGCAGGCGCAGTACATCGAGCGGCCGGTGCCCGACCCGCGCCAGTCGTCCACCACGCGGGCCCGCGCCTGGGCCCTGGCCCGCCTCCACGAGCCCATCCAGCTGCGGGACATGGCCGCGCAGGAGGCCATGTCGGTACGGACCTTCACGCGCCGCTTCCGCGAGGAGTCCGGCCTCAGCCCCGGGCAGTGGCTCACCCAGCAGCGCGTGGAACGGGCCCGGCACCTGCTGGAGTCGACCGGCCTCTCCGTGGACCGGGTGGCCCGCGACGCCGGCTTCGGCACCGCCCAGTCGATGCGGCAGCACCTCCAGGGGGTGCTGGGGGTGACCCCGACCGCCTACCGGCGCACCTTCCGGGCGGGCGACGCGGTGTCCACAGGCTGTGGAGAGTGAGGCGGCCCGGAGGACCGGGCCCGGGAGAACGGGGCCGACGGCGCGGCGCCGCCCGCTCCGTACATCCGCCCCGGAGCCCGGCGCCGCCCGCCGCCGCGTCACGACCCACACTCGCCGAGGGCTTCCGTCACGAGCCCTCGACGTCCCCTCGCGGCGAATCGCTGGCTCCAAGCGTGCGGAACCGGCCATCAACCGTCAACCGGGCGACGGGCTTTCACCCCCGTGGCCCCCGGCGTGCACGGCACGCGCACGGAAGCACACCCGGCGCACGGAGCCGAAACCCGGCGGTCGCCCGATCCGCTCAGACCGCCTCGAAGGCCAGCCCCTCGTACGCCTGGTACGCCGCGTCCTCGGCGGTGCAGGCCGGCCCGGCCGCCTCACGCCCGGCGCAGCGGTCCAGTTCGCACCAGATGCGCTTGCCGGTGCCCTCCCGGCTCCAGCCCCAGCGGTCGGCGAGGCCGTCGACCAGGGCCAGGCCCCGCCCGCCGGTCGCGTCGCCGTCCACGCAGCGCGGCACCGGGGCGCGGTCGCTGGCGTCGTCCACCTCCAGGCGGACCGTCGCCTCCGCGTCCCCCTCGGCCACCGTGTCCGGCAGCACCAGGCGCAGCACGGCCGAACAGCCGGTGTGCACCACGGCGTTGGTGACGAGCTCGGACACCAGCAGGATCAGCGTCTCGGCCAGCGGCTCGTCGGCCCCTATGCCCGAGCCGGCCAGCCGTGACCGCGCCCACTTGCGGGCCCGCCCCACCTCAGCGGGATCGGCCCGGACCTCCAGCTGCACTTGAAGCACCTGCACCGCTCACACCATCCGAACCGGCGGACACCAAGGCTCACGCCTCATGAGGGCCACGATCGTAGCCATTTCTTCGACGCCATTACTTCGACGGCCGGTCAACGGCCGGGCAGGGGTCACGCACCGTGTCCCCTGGTGAGACAGCATGGTTGACCTACAGTCACCCCAACAAGCGCTTCGGGCATATTCCCGCGCGAAGGAGTACCTGTGCGGCATACTGTGCGACGCTCGCCGCGACGCCGGGGACCACTCGCATCCTCCACAAGGTACCGGAGCCGGACCCGGACCCCGGGCCGTGACGGCCGGTCACTCGGACACAACCCGGTATCGAACCGCCGCGACTCTCCGTGATAATCGCTCCCCAAAACTTCGCCACGATCCGCGACTTCCGGGGGCGGCGCCACGCGTCGGGCCGCTACTCGGGAACGGTGAAGTACCGGGCGAAGGCCGGCACGATCTCCGCCTCCCCCACCTTGCCGTCCGCGTCCGTGTCCAGGCCCGCGGCCACCGTCCCGGCGACCTCCTCGGGCACGCCCAGCGCGGTGAGGACGCGCTCGGTGGCCTCGATCGTGGCGGCGCCGTCGCCGTCGTCGTCGGCCACGACCAGGGCGGCGTGCAGGAACGGGCGGGCGATCTCGGCGAAGCGCTCGGGGTTGTCGCGCAGCCGCTTGACCGCCGCGGTGACGAACTCCTCGCGGGTGATGCGCTGGTCGCCGTCGCGGTCCGCGATGCCGGCCATGCCCTGCCAGAGCGCCTCGGCGCCGCCGTACAGCGCCTGGCCCTTGTCGGAGCGGGCGGTGGCGCCGAACTCGGCGAGCACCGCCTTGGCGGCGGCGCTGAAGTCACCGCGGTCGATGTAGCCGTTGCCGTCCTGGTCGAAGGTGGCGAACCGCGCGGCGATCCTCTGTTCGTACTCGCTGCTGACCATGGTTGCTGGGCCGCCTCACGTTGACGTCGGTGGGTCGTTGCGCACGGAGCGTACGACGCCCCGGCCGGCACGGGCAGGCGCTGCGCGGGGCACGGGGGAGCGCTACGCGGAGAGCGGGCGGGAGTCGTCGCCGGTGGCCGAGGCGAGGTCGGGGTGGACGTCGAAGAGGCGGCGCACGCCCAGCGCACCGAGCACGCGGTTGACGTGGGAGCCGTCGACGGCCCCCTGGGCCGGCAGTATCAGCCGCAGCTCGCCCTGGCAGGAGCGGATCAGCCGCCGCGAGGCGATGAGCACGCCGACGCCGCTGGAGTCGCAGAAGAGGACGTCCGAGAGGTCCAGGACCACGCTGTGCCGCCCCTCGGCGACGGCGTCGTGCACATGCTGCCGCAGCGCGGGGGACGTCACCAGATCGAGTTCGCCGGAGACCTGGAGCACGGTCCATTCGCCCTGCTCACCGCCGGTCACATTGAACGTCACCACCATGCCCTTCATCCGGAGGCCAAGCCTTCGCTTGGGCGCGCGCCTGCCCAGCGGCCGTGCCCGCAAACACCCGGCCGGAAACGGGGCGCGCCCGGAAACGGCTTGTTCGAAACCGTTTCGAACTTGTTCGATCGAATCCGGCCGCACACTGGAGGGAAGTGTCACGGGCGATCCGCCGGGGGCGCACATTGGCACAAAGGGGCGTACGCCGTCGGACGTGCCGACTACATTCGGGGGCACCGGAACCGCAGGCCGCGGGAGCCGGGCCGGGCGGCGGGAGCGGGAGGGGTCGGGGCGCATGACGACGGGCGACGCACCGCGGCGCTGGGACCGCACCATGCGGCGCCGCCTCGCGCGCGGGGAGGCCGCCGCCCTCGGCGAGCTGTACGACCACTACGGCTCCCTGGTGCACGGCCTCGCCCACCGCGTCCTCGACGACGAGCAGGCCGCCGACCGCGTCACCCGCGAGGTGTTCGCGCACGTCTGGGAGCACGCCGACGCCTACGACCCCGCGCGGGAGCCGCTGCGCACCTGGCTCGCCGCCCTGACCAACCGGCTCGCCGTGCGGCGGCTGCGCGCCACGGAGACGGCCGCCCTCGCCCTCGGCGGACCCGGCAGCAGCGAGGACCTCGAGCGCAAGGTGCGGCACGCCACGGTCACCGCCCGCGCCGACTACATCGTGCAGGCCATGCCCGCCCCGCTGCGCGCCGCCCTGGAGCTGGCCTACTTCCAGCGCCGCGACTACCGCCAGACCGCCGCCGACCTGAGCGTCACGGAGGACGAGGCGCGACGCCGGCTCCGCCTGGGCCTCCAGCTCCTCGCCACCGCCCGCACCCCGCCGCCGGATCCCGGGGCCGCGCCGTGACGCCGGAGCACCAGCGGCTGGCCTCGCTCCTCGGGGCCTGGGCGCTGGCCGCCTGCGCGCCCGAGGAGGCGCGGGCCGTGGAGGCGCACCTCCCGGGCTGCGAGGAGTGCGCCGAGGAGGCGGTGCGGCTGCGCGAGGCCGTCGGGCTGCTCCAGCGCCCGGACAGCCTCGACCTGGACCCGGCGCTGCGCACCCGCGTCCTGGCGGACTGCCTGGAGCGGCGCCCGCCGCGCATCCCGGTGCCCGCCTGGACCACCCCGTACGACGCCGAGACCGCCCGCCTGGACGCCCTGCTCCAGGACATCGGGGACGCCGAGTGGCACGCCCCGGTGCGGCTGCGCTGGTTCGAGGCCGGCGGCGCGGCGAGCCGCCGTACCACCGTCGCCGGGGTCATCGCGCACCTGCTGTCGGTGGACGGCCTGGTCGCCCTCGCCCTCGGCCTGCCCGACCCGCTGGGCGCCGCGCCCGCCCCCGTGCCCTCGCCCGTCCCCGCGGGCCGCACCGAGGCGTACTGGCGGGCCGCGCGGCGACCGCCGACCCGCCTGGTGCGCCGGCCCTGGCGCGCGCAGAGCCACGACATCGTCCGCACCTCCGCCTTCACCGGCGGCAGCGGCGGCCTGCCGGTGGACTACGGCGACTTCGCGCTGCCGCTGCGGGACGCGCTGACCGACCGGGCCTTCGAGTGCTGGGTGCACGGGGAGGACATCGCCCAGGCGGTCGACTACCCCTACGAGCCGCCCGCCCCGCGCCACCTCAACGGCATGATCGACCTCGCGGCGCGGCTGCTCCCGGACGTCCTGGCGGCCCGGCGGCGCCGGCCGGCCGTGGCCGGCGGCCCCGGCCGCAGCCTGCGCCTGGAGATCGAGGGCTCGGGCGGCGGCGAGTGGCTGATCCCGCTGGACCCCGGCGCCGCGGCCGTCGCCGACCGGCAGGTGGCGCACATAGCGCTGGACGGCGTGGAGTTCTGCCGCCTCGCCGCGGGGCACGTGCCCCCGGAGGAGGCCGCCGCCGGGGCCGGCGGCGACCGGGAGGCGATCCGCGAGGTGCTGTTCGCGGCGGCGTCGCTGAGCCGGATGTAGCCGGGGAGCGCTACGCGAAGACCACCGTGCGGCGGCCGTTGAGCAGGATCCGCCGCTCCGCGTGCCACTTCACCGCCCGCGCCAGCGCCTGGCACTCCACGTCCCGGCCCACCGCGACCAGCTGGTCGGGGGTGACGTCGTGGCCCACCCGCTCGACCTCCTGCTCGATGATCGGGCCCTCGTCGAGGTCGGCCGTCACATAGTGCGCGGTCGCGCCGATCAGCTTCACGCCCCGGGCGTGCGCCTGGTGGTACGGCTTGGCGCCCTTGAAGCTCGGCAGGAAGGAGTGGTGGATGTTGATGATGCGCCCGCTCAGCTGCTTGCACAGGTCGTCGGAGATGACCTGCATGTAGCGGGCGAGCACCACCAGCTCGACGTCCGCCTCGCGCACGATCTCCAGGAGCCGCGCCTCGGCCTCCGCCTTGGTGTCCTTGGTCACCGGGATGTGGTGGAAGGGGATGTCATAGGAGCCCACCAGCTCGGCGAAGTCGGTGTGATTGGACACCACCGCCGCGATCTCGACCGGCAGCGCGCCGATCCGGGCCCGGAACAGCAGGTCGTTCAGGCAGTGCCCGAACCGGCTGACCATGAGGACGATCCGCATCCGCTCGTCGGCCCGGTGGATCTGCCACTCCATCTGGAAGGCGTCCCCGATCGCCGCGAAGCTCGCGCGCAGCTTGTCCACGGTGACCGGCGCCTCGCCGGTGAAGTGGACCCGCATGAAGAACAGCCCGGTGTCGTGGTCGCCGAACTGCTGGCTGTCCTCGATGTTGCAGCCGGTCATGAACAGGTAGCTCGACACGGCGTGCACGATGCCCTGCTTGTCGGGGCAGGACAGGGTGAGGACGTACTGGTCGGCCGGGGCGGCGGCGGGAGCGGACTGCGCGTTCATGCAGCACAGGGTCCCACACCCGGCCCCCCGCGCCGGGGCCGTCCCGTCAGGCGGACCGGGTCCCGTCAGGCGGACCGGGTCAGGATGCGCAGCAGCTCCAGGCTGCGCGGCTCGGTGTCCGGGTCCTCCCCGTCGCCGGTCGCGAGCCGCACGTGCGCGTCCCGCGCCGCCCGCACCGCCTCCGGCCAGTCCGCGTGCTCCAGGTAGGCGGCGACCGGCGCGTCCGGGCCGACCTGGTGCATGATCCGCAGCACCCGCAGCACGGCGGTGTCCACCAGCGCCGCCTCCTGCGAGTCGCGGAAGACGGTGCCGACGTACTTGTCGGCCGACCAGTGGTCCAGCCAGGTGTCCTCCACCAGCCGGTACACCGCGTCGGTGACGTCCCCGTACCCCTCCGCGCCGGCCAGCCAGACGCCGCGCTGGAAGTCGGGCGCGGAGAGCATGTGCAGCGCGGAGCGCACCTGGCTGCGCCAGCGCCACCACGGCATGTCGTTGAGTGGCATGCCGCCCATGGTGGAGGAGCGACGGCCGCGACGGGAAGAGTTCTCCGAACCTTGCACGGTCGTCGATCGTACGTTCCCCTCATGCCGCGTCCCACCGCCCCCCGCAATTCACCCCCGCGTCACCCGGTGTCGACCCGTGATCACCGAGCGGTTGGCCGGGCGGCGCGAGGGTGCGGGACATGACCGGCCGGCGACGCCTCCGCACCAGCCCCCACGGGACCACCCGCACCGCCGTACTGACCGCCGGCGCCCTGGCGGCGTGCGCGGCGCTGACCGCCGGATGCGGTGTCGTGCCCGGTACCTCGGGGGGTGCCGGGGACGGCACCGTCACCGTGATGACCTGGGCGCCGGAGAACACGGGCACCACCGACAAGCCCGGCATGCCGGCCTTCGCCCGCGCCTACGCCCGCTGGATCAACGCCCACGGCGGCCTCGGTGGCCGCAAGCTGACCATCCTGACCTGCGACGACCGCAACGACGGCGTGGCCGCCGCGAAGTGCGCCCGGCAGGCCGTGGAGGCGGACGCGGTCGCGGTCGTCGGCTCCTACAGCCAGCACGCCGAATCCTTCCTGCCCGTCCTGGAGAGCGCCGGCATCCCCTACATCGGCGGCTACGGCATCACCGACGCCGAGTTCACCAGCCCGCTCTCCTACCCGGTCAACGGCGGCCAGCCCGCCCTCCTCGCCGGCCTCGGCGGCGCGCTCGCGGCGAACTGCGGCCCGGTCGCCCTGGTACGCCCCGACACCATCGCCGGCGACCAGCTGCCGGCGCTGCTCGACTCGGGGCTCGCCGCGAACGGCGCCGGCGCGGCCCGCGACCAGCGGGCGGCCGAGGACGCCACCGCCTACGACCGGCAGGCCGAGCGGGCCCTGACCGAGGTCACCGGCGGCTCCGGGAAGCGCGGGTGCGTGGTCCCCGTCCTCGGCGACCGCACCCGCATCTTCATGGACTCCTTCCGCCGGGTCCGCGACCGGTTCCCGCAGGTCCGCACGGCGACCGTGCTCGGCAGCGTCGACCAGACCCTGATCAACGCCTCCGGCGGCGCCTCGGGCCCCTACGAGGGCGCCTACGTCACCGGCTGGTACCCGGCGGAGAGCGACCCGGGCTGGGACGGGATGAAGCAGGTGATCAAGGAGGAGGCGTTCGGGGACACCCGGATCGACGCGGCGGACGCCGGGGTGCAGACCACCTACATCGCCTACACCGTGCTGAAGGAGGCCGTGGCGTCCCTCGGCACCGGCGAGGTGACCGCGCGCCGCCTGGTCCGGGCCCTGGACGACGGCGCCCCGATCCGCACCGGCGGGCTCACCCCGCCGCTGCGCTGGAGCTTCCAGGCGGAGCTTGCGTCGGCCGGCTTCCCGCGCCTGGTCAACCCCGAGGTCACGCTCCAGGTGGTGCGGGGCGGCCGGCTGGTGTCGGCCCGGACCGGCGCCGTCGACACCACCGGGTTCCTGGAGCACGCGGACCTCGGCTGAGCCGGCGGTCCGGCCCGGTCAGAGCCGGGTGGGCGGGCGCTCAGAGCTGGGTGGGCGGGCGCTCGGTGAGGCCGTAGCGCTTGGCGATGCCGTTCCACAGGCCGCTGGCGCGGGTCTTCTCCTTGCTCGCCGTGCCGCTGGCCCGGTTGCCGGCCTGCGTCTGGCCGGTGACCTTGGCCTGGCCCTTGCGGCAGCCGCCCTTGCCGGCCGTCTGGTCGGCCCAGGCCGCGTAGTGGTTGTCGGCGGACGCGGACGCCTGCCACGCCTTGGTGAGGGCCTGCGTCAGCTCCGTGTGGTTCGGCAGCTTGTCCACGGACAGCTTGGAGAGGCTGGTGACCAGGCCCGCGCGCTGCCCGGCCGCGTCGCGCAGGTCCTTGGCGGCGCCGGACAGGCTGTCGCAGCCCTTCACGTCGCTCACGGCCTTGATCACGGCGGCGCGGCTGCTGCCGCTGTCGGCCAGCAGCTTGTCGAGCGCCACGGCCTGCTCCCGCACCGGGTCCGGGGCGGCCGACGCGGACGCCGACGGCTCCTGGGAGGCCGGGGCCGAGACGGAGGGGCTGCTCGCGCCGTCCTTGGCGTCGTCGTCCCCGCCCCCGCCGGCCAGCAGCGCGCCCGCGCCGATCCCGACGACGGCGATGCCGACCCCGATGGCCGCGATCAGCGGCAGCCGCGAACGGGACCGCCCGCCGCGGTCGTCCCGGCCGCCGCCGCCATGGCCACCGTGGTCGTCGTAGCCGCCGTACCCTCCGCCGCCACCCGCGCCCTGCGGGCCGTAGGGGGACGGGGACCCCTGCGGGGCGTCGTCGAAGCGGGGCATCTGCTGGGTCGAGGAGGCCGGCCCCTCGGGGCCCGGGCCGGTGCGGAAGAGGTTGTCGAACTCGGCCGGGGGCTGGCGTTCCGCGTCCCCCGCGGGCACGGGCGGGATGTACTGGGTCGCGTCGGCGTCGGGGTGGTGGGGCTGGGGCTGGGGCTGGGCGTACTGCTGGGTGGCGGGTCTCTCAGGGGGCAGGACGCCGCCCGGGGTGGGACCTGGGGGTATGTGGGGTATGTACTGCGTCGCGCCCTCGTCCGCGGCCGGGGGGACCGGCGGGAGGTACTGGGTGGCGCCCTCGTCGGCCGGGTTCGCCGGGTGCTGATAGGGCGTCTGGGGGTGGGACGTCTGCGGGTACGGGCCCGGGTAGCCGTACGCCGGCTGGGCGCCGTAGGAGGGCGTGGCGCCGTAGGTGCCGTACCCGGGGTCAGGAGCGGCGCCGTAGGGGTCGGGGGTGCCGTACTGCGGGGCGGGGGTGCCATAGGCGGACCCCGGGCCGGGTGTGCCGTACGCGGAGGGCTGCTGGGACTGCTCCGGCGGCAGCGGGCCGGGGCCCGCCTGCGGCGGGGTGGGGGCGGCGGCGGGCGGCCACGCCTGGGCGTCGGGCGGGGTGGGCCAGCTCTGGCCGGGGTGGCCGGTCTGGTCGGGTGCCGGGTGCTGCCGGCGCTCCGGGCCCCACGGCTGGTCCCATGCCTGGGCGCCGGGCGGCGCCGAGGCGGGCGCGGGGCGTCCGTCCCGGGGGCCGCCGGACGGGCCGGGCAGCAGGGGCTCGCCACCGTCCGAGGGCAGCACGATGCCTTCGCGCGCGGGCCGCGCCGACGGCTCCTCGCCCTGTCCGCTCTGCGTCACCGGGACTCCTACCAATGGGGGACCTTCGGAAATCAACGGCTCACGCTACCGGGTGCCCCGAGCCCCCTGCCACGCCGACCGCCCCACCTCCCGTCCACCGGACTCCCGTTGTCCACCCGTTCACCCGGGCCCGCCCCTTTCGTTCACGCCGTCCACGCCGTTCACGCCGCCGCGCCCAGGTCGAGGCGGGCGCCGAACTCCCGGACCACCGTCTCCTCCCGGTACGGCTCAAGGCGGGCCTGGAAGTCCTCCAGATACTCGGCGCCGCGGTCCGAGCGCAGGCCGTTCAGCAGCTCCACCGCCTGCACCGCGGTGTGGCAGGCGGCCTCCAGCTCGCGCTGCTGGACCTGGGCGGTGGCCAGCAGCACATGGCCGATGGCCCGTCGGCGGGCCTTCGCGGCGGGCAGCCCGTCCAGCGCCTCCCGCGCGCACCGGGCGGCGGCGTCGGCCTCCCCGAGGTCGCGGTGGCAGTGCGCCAACTCGTCGGCCAGGTAGGCCCGGTCGAAGTGCCGGATCCAGTCCGGGTCGTCGCCGGAGGCCGGGTCGGCCGCCTCCAGGGCGCTCACCGCGCGCCCCGCCGCCGTGTGCGCGGCCCGCACGTCGCCGAGCAGCGCGTGGCCACGGGCCTCGGCGGCGTGGAACATCGCCTCCGCGCGCGGGGTCACCCGGCCCCGGGCGCCCTCCTGCGCGGCCCGCGCCAACTGGGCGATCTCCCGCGGGTTCCCGAGCTGCGCGGCCAGGTGGCTCATGGAGGCGGCCAGCACGTAGCCGCCATAAGCACGGTCGCCGGCGGCCTGGGCCAGGCGCAGCGACTGGATGTAGTAGCGCTGGGCGAGGCCCGGTTGGCCGGTGTCCACGGCCATGTACCCGGCCAGTTCCGTCAGCCGGGCCACCGCGGCGAACAACTCCCGCCCGATCGCCTCCCGGTAGGAGCCGGCCAGCAGCCCGGAGACCACGCTGTTGAGGTAGTGCACGACGACGGGGCGCACGTGCCCGCTGCCGAACTGGTGGTCCAGGTCGACCAGCGCCTGCGTCATCGACCGCACCGCCGCCACGTCCGAGGGGCCCACCCGGGGCCCCGCCGAGCGGGACACCTGCGGGTCGGGCGCGGAGATCAGCCAGTCCCGGCTGGGCTCGACCAGCGCGGACGCGGCGACCGAGGAGCCGGAGAGGAAGTCCCGCCGCCCCACGTCGCTGCGCCACAGCTCGCAGACCTGCTCGATGGCCCCGAGGACCGTCGGGGAGAACTGCAGGCCGACGCCCGAGGCGAGGTTCTTGCCGTTGGCCATGCCGATCTCGTCGATCGTGACCGCGCGGCCCAGCTTGCGTCCGAGCGCCTCGGCGATGATCGCCGGTGCCCGGCCGCGCGGCTGCTGGCCGCGCAGCCAGCGGGCCACCGAGGTCTTGTCGTAGCGCAGGTCGAGGCCGTGCTCGACACCGCACACGTTGACCCGGCGGGCCAGGCCCGCGTTGGAGCAGCCCGCTTCCTGGATGAGCGCCTGCAGCCGTTCGTTCGGCTGCCGCGCGACGAGTGGCCTCGCGGCCATGGCGTACCCCCATGCTGTCTCGGCGGAACGAGGATCCTGCCGGGAAGATCAATGCCCAGCCGGAGTGCCGACAATGCGAGCCTTACGGGGGTAACGCCCGATCTTGCCCCCCAGGGCTGGTTACCCCGCCCGGGCGGCGAATCCTCCCGCGCGCCCCCGCCCGTGCACCCGTGCGCCCTGGGCCGGGGCGCGGTGCTCCTCCCCCGCGATGCCCGTAACCCGTGGTGGGGGCGGGAGTTGAGATCCACGTGGAAGACACCATCGAGCGGCGTGGCACGTCGCTGCTGCAGGCCGCCGTCCGCTATGCCGAGGAACGCGGGTGGGACGTGGCCGCCGGCACGTGGACCGACGTCGTGGACGGGGACCTGCGGTGCTCGTGCGGGGAGGGCGCCTGCCTCTCGCCGGGGGCGCATGCCGTGCGGGGTGACTGGGCCGCTTCGGCGGTGGGCGGGGCGAGTGCGGTGCGGCGGCTGTGGGAGGAGCGTCCCGGCGCCGGGATCCTGTTGCCGACCGGGCGGAGCTTCGACGTGGTGGAGGTGCCGGAGGCGGCGGGGTTCCTGGCGTTGGCCCGGCTGGAGCGGGTGGGGGTGGCGTTGGGGCCGGTTCTGCTGGCGCCGGATCGGGTGATGCGGTTCTTCGTGTCGCCGGGGGCCGCGGGGAAGGTGCCCTCGTCGTTGCGGGTGCTGGGGGAAGGGGCGTATGTGGTGGCGCCGCCTACGCGGGTGGGGGTGCGGGGGGTCGTGCAGTGGGTTCGCCGGCCGACCGCGGTGAATCGGTGGCTGCCGGATGCGGGGGAGTTGGCGGGGGCGTTGGTGTATGCGGTGGGGGCGTCTCGGTAGCACCCCGTGGCGGAGCCGCACGTCAGCCCAGTCCCGCGCCCCCGAAGAAGCGACATCTCCTGCACGTACGCTGCGACGTGACGGAGGGAGATGTGGTGGATGGTGCGGCCGTACGTGTGCGGGGGCTCTGGAAGCGGTTCGGGGAGCAGGTGGCCGTCGGGGGGATCGACCTCGAGCTGCCCGCCGGGAAGTTCATCGGGCTGGTCGGGCCCAACGGGGCCGGGAAGACCACCACGCTGTCCATGGTGACCGGGTTGCTGCGGCCCGATCAGGGGTCCGTCGAGGTCGTCGGGCACGACGTGTGGCGGGATCCGGCGGCGGTGAAGGCCCGGATCGGGGTGCTGCCCGAGGGGCTGCGGATGTTCGAGCGGCTGTCGGGGCGGGAACTGCTCGGCTACACCGGGCGGCTGCGGGGGCTGCCCGGGGGTGAGGTCGACAAGCGGGCCGGGCAGCTGCTCGACGTCCTCGATCTGGCCGGGGCCCAGCACAAGCTGGTCGTGGACTACTCGACCGGGATGCGGAAGAAGATCGGGCTGGCCGCCGCGCTGCTGCACAATCCCGAAGTGCTGTTCCTGGACGAGCCGTTCGAGGGCGTCGACCCGGTCTCCGCGCAGACCATCCGGGGGGTGCTGGAGCGCTACACCGCCTCCGGCGCCACCGTCGTCTTCTCCTCCCACGTGATGGAGCTGGTGGAGTCGCTGTGCGACTGGGTGGCCGTGATGGCCGGCGGGCGCATCCGGGCCACCGGCACGCTGGGTGAGGTGCGCGGGGCGGCGGCCTCGTTGCAGGAGGCGTTCCTGGAGCTGGTCGGCGCGGGCGGCCGGGGGGCCGGGAGCGACCTGGACTGGCTGGGCGGTGGGGCCCGGTGACCGCCCTCTCGGCCTCGGCGACGGCGGAGCCCGTCACCGGCGTCACGGGCGTCACCGGCGTCTTCGTGCGGCTGAAGCTGTCGCTGCTGCGCAACGGGCTGCGGCAGTCCGCCGGGCGGCGGGTCGCCTGGATCGTCTCGGCGGTCGTCGTGCTGCTCGTGACCGCGCTCCAGCTCCTCGGGCTGGTCGCGCTGCGCGGGCACGCCCACGCCGACGCCCTGGTGGTGCTGCTCGCGGCGGTGCTCGGGCTCGGCTGGGCGGTGCTGCCGCTGTTCTTCCCCAGCGGCGACGAGACGCTCGACCCGACCCGCCTGGTGATGCTGCCGCTGCGGCCCCGGCCGCTGGTGCGGGCGCTGCTCACGGCCTCCCTGGTGGGGATCGGGCCGCTGTTCACGGTGTGCCTGTTCGCCGGTTCCGTCGTCACGCTCGCGCACGGCGCGGGGGCCTGGGCGGTGGGGGTGGTGGGCGTCGGGCTCGGGGTGCTGGTGTGCGTGAGCCTCGCCCGGGCCGTCGCCGCGGCCAACGTCCGGCTGCTGACCAGCCGCAGGGGCCGCGACCTCGCGGTGCTGAGCGGGCTGGTCGTCGCGGTCGGGGCCCAGCTGGTCAACTTCGGCGCGCAGCGGCTCGGCAGCGCCGGGCTCGGGCAGCTCGACCCGGTGGCCGACGTGCTGCGCTGGGTGCCGCCGGCCTCCGCGCTCGGCGCGGTCGACGCGGCGAGCGACGGGGCGTACGGGGTCGCGGTGGCGCAGCTCGCGGTGACGGCGGCGGGGCTCGGGCTGCTGCTGCGGGCGTGGTCCCGGCAGCTGGACCGGCTGATGACCTCCCCCGACGGGTCGACCCTCCAGGCGGCCGAGGGGCGGCCCGGGCGGGAGCGCGGCTCCTCGGGGCTCGCCCGGCTGCTGCCCGCCGGACGCACCGGCACCGTGATGGAGCGCAGCCTGCGCTACGCCTGGCGGGACCCCAAGACCAAGGCGGCCTGGATCACCTCGCTCGCCATCGGCCTGCTCGTGCCGGTGTTCAACGCCTGGCAGGGCACCGGCTCGGTCTACTTCGCCTGCTTCGCCGCCGGGATGCTCGGCACGCAGATGTACAACCAGTTCGGCCAGGACACCTCCGCCTTCTGGATGGTGGCGCTGACCATCTCCTCGCCGCGGGACGCCTACGTGGAGCTGCGCGGGCGGGCCCTGGCCCTGCTCCTGGTGACCCTGCCCTACGCCACCGCCGTCACCGTCCTGACCACCGCGCTGCTCGGCGACTGGCGGACGCTGCCCGAGGTGCTCGGCCTGTCCTTCGCGGTCCTCGGCGCGATGCTGGCGACCGGGGCGTGGGCGTCGGCGCGCTTCCCGTACTCCATCCCGCAGGACGGGCACAAGAACGTGGCGCCGGGGCAGGCGGGGCTCGCCTGGCTGGCGATCGTCGGCGGGATGGGCGCCGCGGCCCTGCTGTGCGCGCCGGTGATCGGGCTCGACGTCTGGCTGAACACCGGGGTGGGCGGCGGCTGGGACGCGCTGCTGCTGCCGGTCGGCGCGGTCTACGGGGCGGCGCTGACGCTGCTCGGGCTGCGGCTGGCGGCGCCGCGGGTGGCGGACCGGCTGCCGGAGATCCTCGGGGCGGTCAGCAAGGGGTGACGCCTGGCCAGGGGGGCGGCCCGGGTCAGCGCTCGGCGTCGAGGGCCTCGGCGCCGAGGGAGTCCAGGAACGGCTCGACCGCCGCCCGCCACGCCTCCGGCTGGTCGTAATGGACGAGGTGCCCGGCGTCGGCGACCTCCGCATACCGGCCGCGGGGCAGCACCCGGACCATCTCCTGGGCCTCGGCGCGGCCCAGCTCGCCGTCGAGGCCGCGCACCACGAGGGTGGGGCAGCGGACCTGGGCCAGCTCCTCCCAGTGGGCGTCCTGCACCCACGTCTCGCGGGAGTCCAGCATCCGCTCCGGGTCGAAGACCGGACGCCAGCCGTCGGGGGACTCGGCCATCACCTCGGCGTAGAACTCCCCGCGGGCGGGGCTGGGGCGCTCCACCCAGGGGTCGTCCTCGCCGAACCAGCGGCGGACGTCGGCGAGGGTGGCGAAGGGCACCGGCCAGGCGCGGAACCAGTCGGCCCACTCGCGCTGCGAGGCGGCGCCCAGCGGGGAGGCCCGCATGTCGCAGACGACCAGGCCGCGCACCAGGTCGGGGCGTCTGGCGGCGAGCTGCCAGGCGGTCAGCGCGCCCATGGCGTGCCCGACCAGGACGGTGGGGCCGAGGCCGAGCTGGGTGAGGGCCGCCTCGGCGTCCGCCACGTACGCCTCGCGGGTGTACGCGCCGGGCGGGGGCTGGTCGCTGCGGCCGTGGCCGCGCTGGTCGAGGGCGACGGCGCGGTGGCGGGCGGAGAGCCAGCGGGCGGTGGCGGCCCAGTGGGAGGCGCGGCCCATCAGGCCGTGCAGTAACAGCACGCTGGGCGGGGCGTCGGCGCCGTCCCGCCCGGACTCCCGGCCCGTCTCACGGTCGGTCTCCCGGCCGGTCTTGAGGGGGTCGCCGAACTCCCAGGCGGCCAGGCGCACCCCGCCCGCCCCTGTCACGTCGATACGCCGCGCCATCGCTCCTGGCACCCCCAGACTCGCCTGCCTACCGCTTCGCAGAGTATCGAATCTCTATTCGAAAACGCCGTCCCGGATCACAACACCCCTCGTTCGAGTGACACCGGGTCGGGATTGACCGCCGCCTCCGAGGGGAGACCTTGAACGGGAGGCGGACCGCTCGGGGAAAAGGGGTCCGACGGGACTGACCTTGAGAGCTCGGGGCTCCAGGTCAGCACAGGGGAGGACAGGCCCCGGCGCCCCAGGGCGCCGGGGCCCTCCACGTCTCCGCGGTCGCCTCACCCGCACACCCCCTCCGATGCCGTCCCCGTCCCCCCGGACGCACAGCCTGGCACGCGCGGGGCCCGAGCGCTGCGATTCGCGTCACGTCACTGAACGCCGGACACATCCGTGTCCGACGCCCCGTCACCGCCCCGGCCGGGACAGCCCGTTCGGCGCTCAGCGCTTAGGGCTCAGCGCTTGGCGACGAACACGTGTGAGGCGACCTCGGATTCCAGCTCGGCCGCCTCGCCGCCGCTGCCCACCAGGACACCGCCCGCCGACTCCGTCACGCTCACCACCGAGCCGGGCTGCACGCCCGCCCGGCGCAGCGTGTACATCAGCTGGGCGTCGGTCTGGATGGGCTCGCCGATGCGGCGCACCACCACGTTCTTCCCCTCCACGCCCGGGTCGAGGTCGGCCAGCGAGACCATGCCCTCGTCCAGGAAGGGGTGCGCCCCGTCCGGCTCGCCCAGCTCCTCCAGGCCCGGGATCGGGTTGCCGTAGGGCGACTCGGTCGGGTGGCGCAGCAGCTCCAGGACGCGGCGCTCGACGGCCTCGCTCATCACGTGCTCCCAGCGGCACGCCTCGGCGTGCACCTGCTCCCACTCCAGGCCGATCACATCGACCAGCAGGCACTCGGCGAGCCGGTGCTTGCGCATCACCCGGGTGGCGAGGCGGCGGCCCTCGTCGGTCAGCTCCAGGTGCCGGTCGGCCGCCACGGACACCAGGCCGTCGCGCTCCATCCGCGCCACCGTCTGGCTGACCGTGGGCCCGCTCTGGTCGAGCCGCTCGGCGATCCGGGCGCGCATGGGGACCACACCTTCCTCTTCCAGCTCGAGGATGGTGCGGAGGTACATCTCCGTGGTGTCGATCAGTCCGGACATACGTGCCCCTCGTCGAGATCTGCCGGAGGCCGCAACCCGCCGGCGCGTGCGCTGGCCCTGCAACAATTCTGACGCATACCGCTGACAACCGTGCCGGGGCGCCGTGAACCCGCCGCTCCCGCACGGCTCACCCGTCCCCCGGGGCCGTATTGACACCGTACTGGTCCAGACCGCACCGTGATCCGCGACGCAGGCCACACCGAAGGCGCAGGCCACACCGAAGGGGTCCCCGAATGAGCGACCGCAAGCCGGCCGGGCAGTTCCTCGACGCGGCGATGGAGCTGCTGCGGCGCGTGCGCGACGAGGAGGCCGAGGCCGTCGAGGCGGCCGGCGCGCTGCTCGCCGACACCGTCGAGCGCGGGGGCCGGCTCTTCGCCTTCGGCGCCGGGCACTCCTCGCTGCCCGCCCAGGACGTCGTCTACCGCGCCGGCGGCCTCGCCCTGATGAACCTGCTCGCCGTGCCCGGCGTCGTCGGCGTCGACGTCACGCCCGCCACCCTCGGCTCCGCCCTGGAGCGCGTGGACGGCCTCGCCGCCGCCGTCCTGGACACCTCGCCGCTGCGGGCCGGCGACGTCCTGGTGATCGTCTCCCTGTCCGGGCGCAACGCGCTGCCCGTCGAGATGGCCCTCAACGCCCGCGCCCTCGGCGTCAAGGTGATCGGCGTGACCTCGGTCGCGTACGCCACCGAGACCCGGTCGCGGCACACCTCCGGCACCTTCCTCAAGGACCACTGCGACGTCGTCCTCGACTCCAAGATCGCCGTCGGCGACGCCGAACTCACCCACGACGGCGTGCCCGCGCCCTTCGCACCCGCCTCCACCGTCGTCACCAGCGCGCTGATGCAGGCCGTGCTCGCCACCACGGCCGGGCTGCTCGCCGACCGGGGCGCCGACGTGCCGCTGCTGCGCTCGGGCAACGTCGACGGCGGCCACGACTGGAACGGGCGGATCATGGACGACTACGCCGACCGGATCTTCTACCGCCGCTGACCGGGCACGCGGTCGCCGCCCGGACCGCCCTCCGCCAGATCCAGGGCGCCGGCGATCCGGGCCGCCACATCCTCCGCGTACATCGCGTCCGCGCGCTCGAAGGCGCTGCGCCCGGCGCCCCGCAGGAAGGTCACCACCCCCAGGGTGCGGCCCCGGCTGCGCAGCACCGCGCACAGGGCGTGCACCGCGTCCTCCGGCCACTGCCGCCCCGCCGCCCACTCCCGCAGCCGCCCGGCAGGCGCCTCCCGCACCCCCACCCCGGCGCCGGTCCGCACCGACGCCGCCCGCTCCACGCACTGCACCGCCGGATGCCCCGGCCCGTACCGCACCGGCAGCCCCGCCGCGCCCGACGGCACGCAGGGGCCCGGCGCCCCCGAGGGCGTCGCCGCGATCCGCACCAGGCGCACCGGCTCCGCGTCCTCGGCGCCCTCCTCGGGCAGCTCGCCGGCCACCCGGTCGAGCAGCGCGTGGTCGGCGAACCCGGCCAGCGCGAAGTCCAGGTGGACGCCGACCGCCTCCGCCGGGTCCTCACACTCCGCCGCCGCCCGCGCCGCCCGGTGCAGCTGCTGCGCCCGGAACCGCAGCAGCGCCCCCTCCTGCTCGGCCTGCCGCGCCTCGGTCACGTCCAGGAACAGCCAGCCCACGCCCAGCGGCACCGGCTCCTCCGCCAGCGGCGACGACAGCCGCACGAAGCCGCTGCGCCAGCACCGGCGCCGCTCGCCGCCCGCCTCGTCCCGCACCCGGACCCACACCTCGGCCGGCGCGGGCGGGGCGCCCTGGGCCAGCACGTGCGTCAGCGCGTTCTCCAGCTCCTCCGCGCCCTGCGCGAGCAGCTCGCCCAGCGGACGCCCGAGCACCGAGGCGCGCCCGGCGCCCAGCGCGCGGGCCGCGTGCGCGTTGACCACCGCGGGCCGCAGGTCGGCGTCGACGAGCACCACGCCCCAGCTGGCGTCCTCAAGGAGCGCCTCGCTCAGCGCGATGGACCGCTCCAGGTCGATCTGCGCGTGCACCTCGCTGAAGGCGCAGTACACCCCCGCCGGAGCGCCGTCCCTCCCCCGCACCGCCGCCGACTGCGTCCGCACCAGCACCCGGCCGCCGCCCTTGGTCAGCAGCGCGAACTCGTGCACCTGCCGCCCCGGCGCCCGCATCGCCGACAGCAGCCGCTCCTCCACCGCCCCGGCGTCCGCGCTGCGCACCGCCCAGCCGGCCAGCCCCTTGCGGCCCACCGCCTCGGCGGCGCTCCAGCCGAGGATGCGCTCCGCCTCCCGGTTCCAGTGCGTGAGCACACCGTCCGCGTCGAAGGCGCACAGCGCCGCGTCCATGCCCTCCAGGAGCGCGGCCAGCAGGTCCGCGCCCTCCCGCTCGGGCGGCCCGGGCCCGTCAGGACCCAGCTCGTCGGTGGCTCCGCCACGCCGGGAAGCACTCACCTGGTCCCCCTGCACACTGCGTCCGCCCTGCGGCGCCGCTCCACCCACCGGCCGTTCACCCACTGGCCCTCATTCAACTCGAACGTGACACAGAGCACACCGGGTTCCCACCACTTCAGGGAAAACCCCGCATCGCCGGAACCGGCATACGCCCCCGTCATCACCGCTCCCGGGCGTCGTCCGCGAGCCGCAGGTCCACCCACTCCTCCCGCTCCCCGTCCAGCACGTACCGCTCCCGCTCCACGAACCCGCGCCCCACCGCGAACCGCAGCCCCTCCGTATTGGCCGCCAGCACCACGGTCTCCACGACCCGCTCGTCGCCGCCGTTCGTCCACCGCTGTTCCTGCGCCATGGGCGAAACGGTAGGTGACCAGCGCGAACGCGTCCATGGGCGGACGCTGGAAGATCGACTCGCAATCACCGGGGAAAACCGATTGATCCCGCGCCGGACGGTTCTTAGGGTGGGGGTACACGAGAAGGGAGGTGGTTCGGCAGATGTATGACAACCGGACGCGTGAGGTGACTGCGGGCTAGCGGCCCGTCACCCCATTCAGTGCGGTGCCGGACCCGTGCGTGACAGATGCGTACAGCCGGCCCAATCCCAACAGCAGTCACCCGACCCGCGAGTCGCCGGTACGTCCGGCCGGCTCCTCCTCTGGAGGAACCCGACTCGCGGGTCGTCTGCGTGTGCGGGCCCCGGTCAGGGGGTGATCGTGGCGTAGCCCTCGATGTCGTGCGGGGTGCGGGTGCCGGGGCCGGTGTAGCGGGCCGAGGGGCGGACCAGGCGGCCGGTGCGCTTCTGCTCCAGGATGTGGGCCGACCAGCCGGCCGTGCGGGCGCAGGTGAACATCGAGGTGAACATGTGGGCCGGGACCTCGGCGAAGTCGAGCATGATGGCGGCCCAGAACTCGACGTTGGTGGCGAGGACGCGGTCGGGGCGGCGGTTGTGCAGCTCCTCCAGGGCGGCCTTCTCCAGCGCCTCGGCGACCTCGAAGCGCGGGGCGCCCAGTTCGCGGGCGGTGCGGCGCAGGACGCGGGCGCGGGGGTCCTCGGCGCGGTAGACGCGGTGGCCGAAGCCCATGAGGCGCTCGCCGGCGTCCAGGGTCTTCTTGACGTACGCCGTGGCGTCGCCGGTGCGCTCGATCTCCTCGATCATGCCGAGGACCCGCGAAGGGGCGCCGCCGTGCAGCGGGCCGGACATGGCGCCGACGGCCCCGGAGAGGGCGGCGGCGACGTCGGCGCCGGTGGAGGCGATGACGCGGGCGGTGAAGGTGGAGGCGTTCATGCCGTGCTCGGCGGCGGAGGTCCAGTAGGCGTCGACGGCGGCGACGTGCTTGGGGTCGGGCTCGCCGCGCCAGCGGATCATGAAGCGCTCGACGATGGACTGGGCCTTGTCGATCTCGCGCTGCGGCACCATGGGCAGGCCCTGGCCGCGGGCCGACTGGGCGACGTAGGACAGGGCCATGACGGCGGCGCGGGCGAGGTCCTCGCGGGCCTCCTCGGCGCCGATGTCCAGGAGGGGCTTTAGGCCCCAGACCGGGGCCAGCATGGCCAGGGCCGACTGGACGTCCACGCGGATGTCGCCGGAGTGGACCGGGATCGGGAAGGGCTCGGCGGCGGGCAGTCCGGGGTTGAAGGCGCCGTCGACCAGCAGGCCCCAGACGTTGCCGAAGGACACCTTGCCGACCAGGTCCTCGATGTCGACGCCCCGATAGCGCAGGGCGCCGCCCTCCTTGTCGGGTTCGGCGATCTCCGTCTCGAACGCGACGACTCCTTCGAGCCCGGGTACGAAGTCGGACATCAGGCGGCTCCTCGTGGTCGTGAGTGGTCGTGCGGGGTGGTGCGGGGTCGTGCTGTGCGGCGCCCTGTGCGGAGGGCGGGGCGGCCCCGTGGCTCCGCGGTCGCGTCCCCGACGCGCGGTCCCGGTGGTCGTCGCCCCGGTGATGCCCCGTACGGCCGCCGGTCATCCGGCCGGGACGGGACCAGCACGATATCCCCGGGTGCCACGCTTGGGGAGGGGTCACGGCACTCAGTGCCACTTGGTGACCAAGGACACGCCCGCGCGCGATGGTACGGATGGGGCAGGATGGCCGGTGTGACCGACCGCGACGACGCCGCTTCCGTGGAACTGGACCTGGCCGCCATGCGCAAGCAGTACCGCACCGAGGGGCTCACGGAGGCCGAGGCCGCCGCCGACCCCGTCGAGCAGTTCGCCCGCTGGTTCCGGCAGGCCGCGACGGAGGGGGGCCTGTACGAGCCGAACGCGATGGTCGTCTCGACGGCGGACCCCGCCGGGCGGCCCTCCTCGCGCACGGTGCTGCTGAAGCACTTCGACGCCGAGGGCTTCGTCTTCTACACGAACTACACCTCCCGCAAGGCCCGCGAGCTGGACGCCAACCCGCACGTCTCGCTGCTCTTCCCCTGGCACCCGATGGCCCGCCAGGTGCTCGTGACGGGCACGGCCCGGCGCACCGGGCGCGACGAGACGGCCGCGTACTTCCGCACCCGCCCGCACGGCTCCCAGCTCGGCGCCTGGGCCAGCGACCAGTCGGCGGTGGTCCCGGGCGGCCGGGACGCCCTGGACGCGGCCTACGCGGAGCTGGCGGCCCGCTACCCGGAGGGCGAGCGGGTGCCGGTGCCGCCGCACTGGGGCGGGTACCGGGTGGTGCCGGAGACGGTGGAGTTCTGGCAGGGCCGCGAGAACCGCCTGCACGACCGGCTGCGGTACGTGGCGGAGGGGGACCCCGGCAAGGGCTGGCGGGTGGAGCGGCTCAGCCCCTGAGCCCGCGGGCCGGCCGCCGGTTCAGCCCAGCGCCTCGTCGAGCAGCCGCGCCCACTGGGCGACGACCCGGTCCCGGCGGGCCCCGTCGTCGGTGAGGACGTTGGCCAGGCCGAGGCCGCGGGCCATGTCGAGGAGGCCCTGGACGGTCTCGCGGACGCCGGGGCGGGTCTCGTCGGCGGCGAGGAGGGCGACGGCGATGCGGTGGGTCTCGCGGCCGACGCGGGCCTCCAGCTCGGTGACCCGGCCGCGCAGCTGCTCCTCGTTGGAGGCGGCCACCCACAGCTGGAGGGCGGCGCGGAAGAGGGGGCCGGTGAAGAGGTCGACCAGGGCGCGGACGGCGGCCGGGCGGTCGGGGGCGGCCTCGGGGAAGAGGGTGCGCAGGGCGCTGGAGCGCTCCTCGGCGACGTACTCGACGGCGGCGGTGAACAGGTCCTCGCGGGTCGGGAAGTGGTGCTGGGCGGCGCCCCGGGAGACGCCGGCGCGCTCGGCGACGACGGCGACCGTGGAGCCGGCCCAGCCGTGCTCGGCGAGGCAGGCGACGGCGGCCGCCAGGAGCCGCTGCCGGGTGGCCCGGCTGCGGTCCTGCTTGGGCCGGCGGTCGGCCGAGGTCTCGCCCGGTGCCGTGCTGCCGGTGCTCACAGCACCCATCGCGGATCCCGTCGTTCGAGGAAGGCCGTCATCCCCTCGCGGGCGTGCGGGGAGGCGAACAGCCGGGCCGAGAGCGCGGTGAGGTCGGCCGCGTCCCGGTCGAAGGTCTCCAGCACCCTAGCCGTGAGCAGCGCCTTGGTCGCCGCCAGGGCCTCCGGCGCGGCCCGCCGCAGCCCGTCCAGGACGGGGGCCAGTACGGCGTCGACGTCGTCCCCCGCCGCCGTGACGAGGCCGATGCGCGCGGCCTCGGCGGCGTCGAAGCGCTCGCCGGTGAGGTAGAGCCGGGCGAGGGCGCGGGGGTCGGTGCGGGGCAGCAGGGTGAGGGAGATGACGGCGGGGGCCACGCCGATGCGCACCTCGGTGAAGGCGAACGACGACGCGGCGGAGGCCCCCGCGATGTCGCAGGCGGCGAGCAGCCCGAGGCCCCCGGCGCGCACGTGCCCGGCGACGCGGGCGACGACCGGCTTGGGCAGCGCCACGAGCTGCCGGAGCAGCCCGACCAGGTCGTCCGGGTCGGGCGGGTCGCGCAGGTCGGCGCCGGCGCTGAAGGTGGTGCCGGTGTGGGTGAGGACGACGGCCCGTACGTCCGGGTCTTCACCGGCGTCGGACAGAGCGGCGGCGAGGTCGCGGACCAGGGCGGCGGAGAGGGCGTTGCGGTTGTGGGGGGCGTCGAGGGTGAGGGTCTCGACGCCCCGGTCGCGGGTGCGGAGGACGAGGTCGCTCATGCCTGCCGCCCCCGCAGCTCCCGGCGCAGGATCTTGCCGCTGGTGGCCCGGGGCACGGCGTCCACGAAGCTGACCCGGCGGACGCGCTTATAGGGGGCGACGCGTGCGGCGACGTACGCCATGACCTCGGCCTCGTCGGGCCCGCCGCCCGGCTCGCGGCGGACGACGTGCGCGTGCGGGACCTCGTTGCCGTCGTCGTCGTAGGTGCCGGTGACGGCGGCGTCGGCGACGCCGGGGTGGGTGAGCAGGAGGGCCTCCAGTTCGGCGGGGGCCACCTGGAAGCCCTTGTACTTGATCAGCTCCTTGACCCGGTCGACCACGAACAGCCAGCCGTCCGCGTCCACTTGGCCGACGTCCCCGGTGTGCAGCCATCCGTCCGGGTCGATCATCGCGGCGGTGGCGTCGGGGCGGCCGAGGTAGCCCTTCATCACCTGCGGGCCCCGGATGAGGATCTCGCCGGGCGCGCCGGGCCCGAGGTCGGTGCCGGGGGTGTCGAGGGAGGCGATGCGCATCTCGGTGCCGGGGATCAGCTTGCCGACGGTGCCGGGCGGGGCGTCGTGCATGCGGTCCAGGGGGACGACGTGGGTGCCCGGGGAGAGTTCCGTCATGCCGTACGCCTGGCCGACCGGCGGCAGCCCGAGCCGGGCCGAGCAAGCGGCGGCGAGGGTCGCGTCCAGCGGGGCGGCGGCGCTGATGACGTAGCGGAGGGAGGAGAGGTCGTAGTCGGCGACCAGGGGGTGCTTGGCGAGGGCGAGGACGACGGGCGGGGCGACGTAGAGGCCGGTGATGCGGTGGGTCTGGATGGCGGCGAGGAACTGCGCCAGGTCGAAGCGGGGCAGCACGACCACGGTGGCGCCGAGCCGCAGTGGGGCGTTCATCAGGGCGGTGAGGCCGTAGATGTGGAAGAACGGCAGCACGGCGAGGATGCGGTCGCCGGGCGCGGCCGGGACGAGGGGGTGCAGTTGGGCCAGGTTGGTGGCGATCTGGCGGTGGGTGAGCATCACGCCCTTGGGGGTGCCGGTGGTGCCGGAGGAGTACGGCAGCACGGCGACGTCCTCGGCGGGGTCGACCGGTTCGTCCGGCTCGGGGGCGGTGCAGCCGAGCATGTCGATGAGGGAGCGGTGTCCGTCGGCGTTGTCGCAGACGAAGATCTCCGCGACGCCGCCCGCGAGTTCGGCGGCCCGGCGGGCGGTGTCCAGGAGCGGGGAGATCGTGACGATCCAGCGGGCCCGGGAGTCGGAGAGCTGCCTGGCGAACTCCTCGGCGGTGGCGAGCGGGTGCACGGTGGTGACGGCGGCGCCCGCGCGGGTGGCGGCGTAGAAGGCCAGCGGGTAGGCGACCGTGTTGGGGCTGTGCAGGGCGAGCACGTCGCCCTTGCGCACCCCCGCCTCGGCGAGCCCGGCGGCGAAGCGCCGGTGGAACCGGTCCACCTGCTCGTAGGTGAGGGCGGTGCCGTCGGTGCCGTCGATCAGCGCGGGGGTGGTGCCGAAGACGGCGGCCCGGCCGAGGACCACCTCGTGGATGGGCAGGTCGAGGGGCGGGACGTCGGCGTACTCGCTGCGGAACATCGTTCCTCCAGGGCGGGTGTGCGGCTGGGTGCGGCTAGTACGACTTGGGCAGGCCGAGCGTCTGGTGGGAGACGTAGTTGAGGATCATCTCGCGGCTGACCGGGGCGATACGGGCCACCCGCGACGCCGTGATCAGGCGGGCCAGGCCGTACTCCCGGGTCAGGCCGTTGCCGCCGAGGGTGTGCACGGCCTGGTCGACGGCCCGCACGCACGCCTCCCCGGCGGCGTACTTGGCCATGTTGGCGGCCTCGCCCGCGCCGACGTCGTCGCCCGCGTCGTAGAGTCGCGCTGCCTTCTGGGTCATCAGGCGGGCCAGTTCGAGGTCGATGTGGGCCTGGGCGAGGGGGTGGGCGATGGCCTGGTGGGCGCCGATGGGAGTCTTCCAGACGGTGCGCTCGCGGGCGTACTCGACGGCTCGGGCGAGGGCGTAGCGGCCCATGCCGATGGCGAACGCGGCGGTCATCACGCGTTCGGGGTTGAGGCCGGCGAAGAGCTGGAGGAGACCGGCGTCCTCGTCGCCGACCAGGGCGTCGGCGGGGAGGCGCACGTCGTCCAGGACCAGCTCGAACTGGCGTTCCGCCGCTTGCAGTTCCATGTCGATGGGGTTGCGCTGGAAGCCGGGGGTGTCCCTGGGGACGATGAAGAGGCAGGGCTTGAGGCGGCCGGTGCGGGCGTCCTCCGTGCGGCCGACTATGAGGGTCGCGTCGGCTATGTCGACGCCGGAGACGAAGACCTTGCGGCCGGTGAGGAGCCAGTCGCCTGTTCGTTCGTCGCGGCGGGCGGTGGTGGTGATGCGGTGGCTGTTGGAGCCGGCGTCGGGTTCGGTGATGCCGAAGGCCATGAGGCGGGTGCCGTTCGCTAGCGCTGGCAGCCAGTGTTGCTTTTGGGCTTCTGTGCCGAAGCGGGTGATGACCGTGCCGCAGATGGCGGGGGACACGATCATCATGAGGAGGGGGTTGCCTGCGGCGCCCATCTCTTCGAGGACGAGGCTGAGTTCGGTGATGCCCGCGCCGCCGCCTCCGTAGGTTTCGGGGAGGTTGACGCCTATGTAGCCCAGCTTGGCGGCCTGTTGCCAGAGTTCTCTGTTGTCCAGGTCGGGGTGGCTCTTGGCGAAGGATTTCACCGCTTCGCGGAGGGCTTTGTGCTCGTCGGATTCGATGAGGGTGGTCACTGTGGCTCCTTCGACTGCGGGCTGTGTGTGGCTGGTCGCGCAGTTCCCCGCGCCCCTCGGTTAGTTGCTCTCGACCACCGCTAGAAGTGCGCCCATCTCCACTTGGCGGCCCGGGGCGACGGGTAGTGCCGTCAGTCGTCCTGTTACCGGCGCTGTGATGACGTGCTGCATCTTCATTGCCTCCAGCCAGAGCAGGGGCTGGCCTGCCTCGACCTTCGTGCCCTCCTCCACTCCCTCCGCCACCCGTACCACCGTGCCCGGCATCGGGGCCAGGAGGGAGCCGGGGGCGACGTGGGTGGTGGGGTCGGGGAAGCGGGGGAGGGCGGTCAACGGCGTGTTGTTGACGTGGAACTGGTCTCCGTAACGGGTGACTTCGTAGCTGCGGCGGACGCCGTCCGTCTCCAGGACGACCAGGTGGGGCTCGGCGGAGAGGACGCGGACGCCGTCTGCCGTGAGGCCGGTGCGGGTGTGGGAGTAGTGGATCTCCACCTCCTCGCCCGCCACCGCGTACCGCCGCACCTGCGGCTGCGAGGGCAGGTTGCGCCAGGCGCCGAAGCGGGACGGGGTGGAGGCCGCCTCGGCCAGGGCCGCCGCCAAGGGGGCGTGCGGGTCCGGGGTCGGGTCGGTGAGGGTCGGGAGGTGGCGGTCGTAGAAGCCGGTGTTCATCCGCGCGGAGGTGAACTCCTCGTGGCGCAGGGAGCGGACGAGGAGGGCGCGGTTGGTGGGCGGGCCGTGCAGCGTCGTCCGTTCGAGGGCACCGGCGAGGGCGCGGACGGCCTCCGGGCGGGTCGGGGCGTGGGTGATGACCTTGGCGAGCATCGGGTCGTAGTGGACGCCGATGTCGTCGCCGTCGGTGTAGCCGGTGTCGAGGCGGACACCGTCGGGGACGGTGAGGCGGTGCAGGCGGCCCGTCTGCGGGGCCCAGCCGGCGGCCGGGTCCTCGGCGTAGAGGCGGGCCTCCACCGCGTGGCCCCGCGCCGTCGGGGGCTCGGGGTCCAGGGCGTGGCCCTCGGCGATCCGGAGCTGGAGGGCGACCAGGTCGACGCCGAACACGGCCTCCGTGACGGGGTGTTCGACCTGGAGACGGGTGTTCATCTCCAGGAAGCTCGCGCGGCCGTCGGCGACGAGGAACTCCACCGTGCCCGCGCCGACGTAGGAGACGGCGCGGGCGGCGCGTACGGCCGTGGCGTGCAGGTCGGCGGTGAGGGCGGGTGGCAGGCCGGGGGCGGGAGCCTCCTCGATGACCTTCTGGTGCCGGCGCTGGAGGGAGCAGTCGCGGGTGCCCAGTGCCCACACCGTGCCGTGGGTGTCGGCGAGGATCTGGACCTCGACGTGGCGGCCGTTCTCCAGGTAAGGCTCGACGAAGACCTCGCCGTCGCCGAAGGCGCTGGCCGCCTCGGCGCGGGCGGCCTCCAGGGCTGCGGGGAGGTCGGCGAGGGCGCGCACGACGCGCATGCCGCGTCCGCCGCCGCCCGCCGCGGCCTTCACCAGCACCGGCAGGTCGGCCTCGGTGACGTCGGTCAGGGGCGCGATGCCGAGGAGCTGCTTGGCGCGGGTCTTGGACGCCATCGCCTCGATGGCCTCCGGGGGCGGCCCGATCCAGGTCAGGCCGGCGTCCTGGACGGCGCGGGCGAAGTCGGCGTTCTCGGAGAGGAAGCCGTAGCCGGGGTGGATCGCGTCGGCGCCGGCCGCCGTCGCGGCCTTCACGATCAGGTCGCCGCGCAGGTACGTGTCGGCGGGCGCCGCGCCCGGCAGGCGTACGGCGGTGTCGGCGAGGCGGGTGTGCAGGGCGTCCTCGTCCGGGTCGGAGTGGACGGCGACCGTCGCGATGCCCAGGGCCCGGCAGGTGCGGAAGACGCGGGCGGCGATCTCGCCCCGGTTGGCCACCAACAGTGACTGGATCATGGACCTCACATCCGGAAGACGCCGAAGCCGCCGCGCGCGCCTTCGTAGCGGGCGGTGTGCACGGCCGACAGGCACAGGCCGAGGACGGTGCGGGTGTCGCGCGGGTCGATGACGCCGTCGTCGTAGAGCCGCCCGGACAGGAACATCGGCAGCGACTCGGACTCGATCTGCTGCTCCACCATGGCGCGCAGCGCCGCGTCGCCCTCGTCGTCGTACGGCAGCCCCTTCGCCGCGGCCGACTGGCGGGCGACGATGGACAGCACGCCGGCGAGCTGCTGCGGGCCCATGACGGCGGACTTGGCGCTGGGCCAGGCGAAGAGGAAGCGCGGGTCGTAGGCGCGGCCGCACATGCCGTAGTGGCCGGCGCCGTAGGAGGCGCCCATGAGGAGGGAGAGGTGCGGGACGCGGCTGTTGCTCACCGCGTTGATCATCATGGCGCCGTGCTTGATGATGCCGCCCTGCTCGTACTCCTTGCCCACCATGTAACCGGTGGTGTTGTGCAGGAAGAGGAGCGGGATGTCGCGCTGGTTGGCGAGCTGGATGAACTGGGCGGCCTTCTGCGACTCCTCGCTGAACAGGACGCCCCGGGCGTTGGCGAGGATGCCGACCGGGTAGCCGTGCAGGGCGGCCCAGCCGGTGGTGAGGCTGGTGCCGTACAGCGGCTTGAACTCGTCGAAGTCGGAGGCGTCCACGATCCGGGCGATGACCTCGCGCGGGTCGAAGGGGGTGCGGAGGTCGCCGGGGACGATGCCGAGCAGCTCCTCGGGGTCGTACTTGGGCGGCTCGGCGGGAGCCGGGTCCGGGTACGCCTTGCGGTGGTTGAGGCGGGCGACGACGCGGCGGGCCTGGCGCAGGGCGTCGGGTTCGTCCACGGCGAAGTAGTCGGCGAGGCCCGTGGTACGGGCGTGCATCTCGGCGCCGCCGAGGGACTCGTCGTCGCTCTCCTCGCCGGTGGCCATCTTGACCAGGGGCGGGCCGCCGAGGAACACCTTGGCGCGCTCCTTGACCATGATCACGTGGTCGGACATGCCGGGGATGTACGCCCCGCCCGCCGTGGAGTTGCCGAAGACGACGGCGACGGTGGGGATGCCGGCCGCCGACAGCCGGGTCAGGTCGCGGAAGATCGCGCCGCCCGGGATGAAGATCTCCTTCTGCGAGGGCAGGTCGGCGCCGCCGGACTCCACCAGGCTGATGGCGGGCAGCCGGTTGGCGAGCGCGATGTCGTTCGCGCGCAGGGCCTTCTTCAGGCTCCACGGGTTGCTGGCGCCGCCGCGCACGGTCGGGTCGTTGGCGGTGATCAGGCACTCCACGCCCTCGACCACGCCGATGCCGGTGACCAGCGAGCCGCCCACCGCGTACTCGCTCCCCCACGCCGCCAGCGGGGACAGCTCCAGGAAGGGCGTGTCGGGGTCGAGGAGCAGCTCGATGCGCTCGCGGGCCAGCAGCTTGCCGCGCCCCCGGTGCCGCTGCACGTACTTCTCGCCGCCGCCGGCGAGGGCCTTGGCGTGCTCGGCGTCCAGCTCGGCGAGCTTGGCGAGCATCGTCTCGCGGTGGGCGCGGTGGTCGGGGGCGGCCGGGTCGAGGGCGGAGGGGAGGACGGTCACGGGAGGGCCTCCGGGTCGGGGGCGTCGGGGGCAGCGATGGTGACGGGGGCGTCGATGGCGGACGGCGGGGCGGTCACAGCAGGGCCTCCGGGATGTCCAGGTGGCGGGAGCGGAGCCATTCGCCGAGCGCCTTGGCCTGCGGGTCGAAGCGGGCCTGCGCGGCGACGCCCTCGCCGAGCAGGCCGGTGACGACGAAGTTCAGGGCGCGCAGGTTCGGCAGCACGTGCCGGGTGACGGGCAGGTCGCGGTCGCGGGTCTCGGGGAGCAGGGCGCGGAAGCGGTCGACGGTCAGCTCGTGCGCGAGCCAGCGCCAGGCGTCGTCGGTGCGGGCCCAGACGCCGACGTTGGCGTCCCCGCCCTTGTCACCGCTGCGGGCGCCGGCGACGCGGCCGAGGGGGGCCCAGCGGACGGGACCTCCCGGCGGCAGGGGTCGCGGAAGCTCCGGCTCCGGTACGTCCGTGAGGGCGGTGGCCTCCGGCGGGGGCGGGACGAGGGCGCGGCGCCCGTCCGGGAGTACGGCCACGTGCTCGACGCCGTCCTGGGGCACGTACCCGGCCTCGAAGACGCCGTAGGGGGCGCCCTTGCCGGGCGGGGCGAGCACGTGGAAGCCGGGGTAGCCGGCCAGGGCCAGCTCGATGGCGGCGCCGCTGAGGGCGCGGCCGACCTTGCGCTCGTCCGGGTCGCGGACGACGAGGCGGAGCAGGGCGCTGCCCGTCTCCTCGGTGGGGGCGTCGGGGCGGTCGGTGCGGGCCAGCTCCCAACGGGTCTGTCGCGGCTGCGCCTTGGCGAGGGCCTCCGTCATCTGCGCGGTGACCAGCTCGGCCTTGGCCTCGATGTCCAGGCCGGTGAGCACGAAGACGACCTCGTTGCGGAAGCCGCCCAGCCGGTTGCGGCCGACCTTGAGGGTGGGCGGCGGGGCCTCGCCGCGCACGCCCTCGACGCGGACGCGGTCGGGGCCGTCCTGCGTGAGCCGTACGGTGTCGAGGCGGGCGGTGACGTCGGGCCCCGCGTACCGGGCGGCGCCGGTCTCGTAGAGGAGCTGGGCCGTGACGGTGCCGACGTCCACCAGGCCGCCGGTGCCGGGGTGCTTGGTGATGACGGCGGTGCCGTCCTCGTGCAGCTCGGCCAGGGGGAAGCCGGGGTGCCGAGGGTCCGGGACCTCCTGGAAGAAGGCGTAGTTGCCGCCGGTCGCCTGCGCCCCGCACTCCAGCACGTGCCCGGCGACGACGGCGCCGGCCAGCCGGTCGTACTCCGCCGGCGACCAGCCGAAGTGCGCGGCGGCGGGCCCGGTGACGAGGGCGGCGTCGGTGACCCGCCCGGTGACCACGACGTCGGCGCCCGCCGTGAGGCACTCGGCGATGCCGAATCCGCCGAGGTAGGCGTGGGCGGCGAGGCTGCCGGGGTGGGCGGCGGTGAGGTCGTCGCCCTCGACGTGCGCGACGCGTACGGGGATGCCGAGCCGCTCCGCGAGGGCGCGCACGGCGTCGGCGAGGCCGGCCGGGTTGAGCCCGCCGGCGTTGGTGACGAGCCGCACCCCGCGCTCGTGGGCGAGGCCGAGGCACTCCTCCAACTGGCGCAGGAAGGTGCGGGCATATCCGGCGCCGGGGTCCTTCAGGCGGTCGCGGGCCAGGATGAGCATGGTCAGCTCGGCGAGGTAGTCGCCGGTGAGGACGTCGAGGGGGCCGCCGGTGAGCATCTCGCGCAGGGCGTCGAAGCGGTCGCCGTAGAAGCCGGAGGCGTTGCCGACGCGGATCACGGCGTGCGCTCCCCCGGTCCGCGCCCGGCGCCCGGTGGTCCGGCGAATGCCTGGGCGATGTCCAGCCAGCGGTCGGCGTCGGATCCGGTGGCGGTGAGGGCGAGGTCGGCGCGGTGGGCGCGCTGGGTGACGAGGAGGCAGAAGTCGAGGGCAGGCCCGGTCACTTGCTGCTCCGCGTCGTCGGGCCCGTAGGCCCAGGTCCGCCCGTCCCCCGGCCCGGTGAGTTCGACCCGGAACTCTTCGGCGGGCGGGGTGAGTCCGTGGGTCAGGAAGGCGAAGTCGCGGGTGCGGACGCCGAGTCGGGCGATGTGCCGGAGCCGGGCGGTGGGCGCGACGGTCACGCCGAGGGCGTCGGCGATGTCCAGGCCGTGTGCCCAGGTCTCCATCAGGCGGGCGGTGGCCATGGAGGTGGCGGCCATCGGCGGCCCGTACCAGGGGAAGCGGGCCCCGGCGGGCGCCTTGCGCAGCGCGGCGTCCAGGGCGTCGCGCCCCTGCCGCCAGGCGGCGAGCAGCTCCTCGGGCGTCCGCCGGGCCCCCTGCTCCGCGCCGTCGTCCACGAAGGAGTCCGGCGCGGCGAGGGCCTGCTCGACCAGCGCCTGGAAACCGGCCTCGTCGGTGACGGCCAGCAGGGCCGACCGGTCGGTCCAGGCGAGGTGCGCGATCTGGTGGGCGACGGTCCAGCCGGGGGCGGGCGTGGCCAGCCGCCACTCCCCCGGTGCCAGCCCGGCGACCAGCGCGTCGAGGGCCTCGGCCTCCTCGCGCAGGTCGTCGATGACGGGGGTGGGGTCGGACACGGGGCGCTCCCCTCGGGTCTGGGTCTGGCACGGCTCTGGCTCGGCGTGGCAGGAGCATGGCAGCGACGGAAGAAACAAGCAAGCGTGCTTGCATGTATTTTCGGGAGCGACGTGACAACAACTCTTTCGAAAGAGATGTTGTAGGTCTACGCTCCCCTCATGACCACTGCTCCGGAGCCGGACGTCGAGCTGGACACCGCCGCGTTGCGCGTGCTGGCGCACCCTCTGCGGATCAATGTGCTGGCGCTGCTGCGCCGGGAAGGACCCTCGACGGCCACCAAGGTCGCCGGGGAGCTGGGCATCAACCCCGGGGCCGCCAGCTACCACCTGCGCCGTCTGGCCGCCGGGGGGCTCATCGCGGAGGAGGCCGGCCGTGGCACCGGGCGTGAGCGGTGGTGGAGGGCCGTCCACCGCCAGTCGCTGCACGATCCGGCGGCCTCGGAGAGCGCCGAGCAGCAGGAGGCCGGGCGGGCGTACGCCCACGCCGTGGCCCTCGCCGCCGCGGAGCGCCTGCGCGCGGCGGCACGGGAGGTGCCGCTGCTGCCCGGTGAGTGGGCGGACGCCAGCGCGTTCGGCGACTTCGCGCTGCGGCTGAACCCCGCGGACGCCGCCAGGCTGCGGGACGAGGTCTTCGCGGTGATCGCCCGGTACCGGGAGGCGGCCGACTCGGCGGGCGCGGTGCCGGTGACGGCGCAGGTGCAGGTGTTCCCGGTGCCCGGCGCGGCCGTACCGCGCGCCGGGCACCGGGACGCGGTCGTACCGCGCGCCGCCGGCTCATGACGGCCCCGGCCGCCGCCTCGGCACCGCCGGCGTACCGCGACGGCAACGTACTGCGCTGGCTCGCCGCCTACACCGCCTCCGTCACCGGCGACGTCGTGTACTTCCTGGCGCTGTCCTGGTCGGCCGCCCGCGAGGCCGGACCGTCGCAGGCCGGACTGGTGGTCGCCGCCGGTGCGCTGCCCCGGGCGGTGTTCATGCTGGCCGGGGGTGTGGTCGCCGACCGGTTCGGTCCCCGGCGGGTGGCGGCCGGCAGCGACGCCGCCCGCTGCCTGCTCATCCTGGCCGCGGCCACGGTGCTGGTGGCGGGTGCGCCGGGGCTGTGGCTGCTGGTGCCGCTCGCCGTGCTCTTCGGCGTGGTCGACGCGGTGTTCATGCCGGCCGTGGGCGCGCTGCCGCCGCGGATCACGACGCGGGAGCAGCTGGGGCGCGTGCAGGGCATGCGGGGGCTGTCGATCCGGGTGAGCAACGCGCTCGGTCCGGCCGTCGGCGGCGTCGTGCTGGCCACCGGCGGGGCGGCCGGCGCCTTCGCCGTCGCGGGCGTCCTCTTCGCCGGGTCCCTGGCCCTCCTCCTGACCCTGCGGGTCGCTCCCGCGCCGACGAGCCCGGTGCGGCCGGCACCGTGGCACGAGCTGCGCGACGGTCTGCGGTACGTCCGCGGGCACCCGCTGCTCGGCCCGCTCGCCGCCGTGATCGGGCTCAGCGAGATGTGCTTCAGCGGCCCCGTAGCGCTGGGCCTGGTGCTGCTGGCCGACGAACGGGACTGGGGCGCCTCGGGCACCGGGTGGACGGCGAGCGCGTTCAGTGCGGGGGCGGCGGCTGCGGCGCTGTGGGTCGCCGTCGCGCCGCGAGTGTCCCGCGCCGGGTCCGGCGTGATCGTCGCGCTGCTGGTCACCGGCGCGGCCACGGCGGCTCTGGGCCGGGCGCCGTCCCTCCCGGCCGCCGTCGCCCTCGCCGCCCTGGTCGGCGCGGGCAGCGGGACGACGGTGACGCTGACCGGCGCCCTGGTCCAGTCGGCGGCCGACCCCCGCTACCTCGGCCGCGTCACCTCCCTCACGACCCTGTGCACCCTGGGCCTGTCCCCGGCCCTCCTCCCCCTCGCCGGCCTCACGACCCAGCTCTGGGGCCCGGCCGCCTTCTTCACCGGCTGCGCCGCGCTCAGCCTCCTGGCGGCCACGCCGGCCGCGTTCGTACCGGCCCTGCGCCGGGCCGGGTTGGCCTCGGAGGAGGAGGTGCGGGCGGTCGGGGCCGGCCTGGTGGAGACCGGCGGGGTGCCGTCTGTTCTTCAGGGGTGGGGGTCCGAAAACCATTCGCGACGGCAGGGGCCTCGAGCCGACACTGGCAGGTCGATCACATCGAACAGGAAGAGTGGCCGGCCCTGACGTACAACCGTGACACCCTGCCCTTCCCCGACAACCGCGTGCCTCGCGTCACCTACGCGGACATGCGGAACTGGGAGGAATTCGACCCGGCTCGTCACCCGTTCGCCTGGGATGCGGCCGAAGACGCCCGTCTCCGCTCGCTGGTCGGCGAGTGGGTGCCGCCCGTGCTGTCCGGCATGGCCGGCTGGTGGCAGGGTGAACATTGGTGTGAGAGCCAGGTGGATGCGGTCCTGCGGGAGCGATACGGCACCTGGGCCTGGGGATGGAGCTGGTGCTATCGCGCCGGCGGGCCCATCGGCAACTGGGACGGCGGGCCGAGCTCGGTGACGACCCCCGACGAGACCGCAGGACGCGTCGTGGCCGCGCTGCTGGAGTGGCGGGAGTGGCTGGAGCGGACGGCCCAGCGCTTCGCCGAGCTGGCGCCGCCGCCGGACGCCTCACCCGAGGATCGCAGCTGGTACCTGGAACGGGCCTGCGTCCGGCTCGTGAACCACACGCTGGACTCGGGCGCGGACAACGCCTGGCGCGGCCAGACCTCCGTCGTGCTTGGCTGGTTCCTCACCAGCACCGGCATGGACCCGGTCGAGGCCGACCTGGCGGTGGAGCGAGCGATCGGTGGCCGGTTCAGGAGCTGGGTCTACCCGGAGCGGACGCTGATCGAATCCGTCGGCGAGGACCTCGCGGTCGGCCTCACCGACCACGCCCCTTACCCGGACCACCGTGAGAGGGCGGCGCTGGAGGATCTCCATGACCGCTACTGACAGCCTTTCCGTCTGGCTGAGCGTGCGCCGCGAGGTCGACTGGCACTGTGCACCAGTCCTGCAACGGGTCCCACCCGGCTGCGACGGGTTCCGATCCTGGTGCGAGGGACCGGTCCGGCTGCGTGACCCGATCCGCGCCGAACGCCTGCTCGCCGCGCACGCCTTGTCCCTGGAGGATGCCGCACGTCGTGCCCCGCTGGACTTCGCCCTGCTGGCCGGTTGGCAGCGCGAAGTCCTCGCCGCGACGGAGGCGCCGTTCCGCATGAGCGACGCCTACGCGAAAGCCGGCCGCGAGCGCTACGGCCTGACCCGGCGGACCCGGGCCGACTTCGATTCCTGCCTGCGCGAGACAGACGACTCGGACATCCCACTGGCGGCCCGCGCGGCCCGCGCCTACCTCGATGTGGCGTTCTTCCACCCCTTCACCGATGGCAATGCCCGCGCCGCGCTGTTGACTCTGGTCCATGTCCTGGCCCGTGAGGGTGTCGTCCTTCCCGAGGTCGGTCCCCTCCAGACCACCCGCTACGCGGACGACCCGGCCGGCGCCGCCGACCTCGCCGCCCTCATCGGGGTGCTCAACCGCCGCCGACATTGACCTCCGTATCGGCCCCGAGGGGCCTCACCCGGCAGCGACTACTGCCCCTCCGCCGCCCCCGGCCCCGGCAGCACCGCCCGCTTCCCGCGCCTGCGGCCGCCGCCGATCTGGGTGCGGACCGCGCCCATGCTGGCCGCGACGACCAGGGCGATGGCGGCGGCCTGGGGCGCGGAGAGGGCCTGGTCCAGGACCAGGAAGCCGGCCAGGGCCGCGATGGCCGGCCCCAGGCTCATCAGGACGGCGAAGGTGGGGGCGGGCAGGCGGCGCAGGGCGAGGAGTTCGAGGGTGTAGGGCAGGACCGAGGACAGCATGGCCACGCCCGCGCCGAGGCCCAGCGTCGACGGTTCGAGCAGCCTCGTGCCCGACTCGGCGATGCCCATCGGCAGGAAGAGCAGCGCACCGACCGCCATCGCCAGCGCCAGCCCGTCGGCCTGCGGGAAGCGGCGCCCGGTGCGCGCGCTGAACACGATGTACGCCGCCCACATCACGCCCGCTCCCAGCGCGAAGGCGACGCCGGCCGGGTCGAGGCTCTCGAAGCCGCCGCCGCCGAGCAGGAAGACGCCGGCCAGGGCGAGCGCCGCCCAGACCAGGTTGACCGCGCGGCGGGAGGTGAGCACGGAGAGGGCGAGCGGGCCGAGCACCTCCAAGGTGACCGCCGGGCCGATCGGGATGCGGTCGATGGCCTGGTAGAAGAGGCCGTTCATGCCCGCCATGGTGAGACCGAAGACGACCACCGTGCCCCAGTCGGCGCGCGAGTGGCCGCGCAGCCGGGGCCGGCAGACCACCAGCAGCACCACCGCGGCGACGGCCAGCCGCAGCGACACGATGCCGAGGGCGCCGGCCCGCGGCATCAGCGTCACCGCCAGCGCGCCGCCGAACTGCACGGACAGCCCGCCCGCGAGGACCAGCCCGACCGGGCCGAGCAAACCCCACCGGCCGTCCACGGCGCCGGGCGCGGCTCCCGCCGGCGGGGCGGTCGCCGGGGCCGAGGTCGCGGCCGGGGTCACGGTCGGGGTGCCGGTGTGCGGGTCGGGACTGCTCAACGGGGGCTCCGAGGAAGGAGGGCGGACGGGCAGATGGATGGTGCGTTCATTTCACTGTACTGCCTGGTTCAAGGGAATGGACTAGGTCAGGCACATGACCCTCCACGCAACTGTCCGGGCCCGGGCCCGACCCTGTCAACGCGTATCCGCCGGACGGACACCGGGCGCCCGGCCCCGCCCCGGTAGCGTCGCCGGAGTCGGGGCAGGCGTCCCGGCGAGACGACTTTCCCGCTCCTTGCCGTTCCTTTCCCCCTTCCCGGAGGCCCCGTGCGACGTGTCCTGGCCCCTCTCTGGCGCGCCCTGCGCCCGCTGCAGAGCCGCATCATGTGGTGCGTCAACGCGAAGTTCGTGGTCGGGGTGACCGGAGTCGTCCGCGACGACGAGGGCCGGGTCCTGCTCCTGCGGCACCGGATGTGGCCCCCGGGCCGCCAGTGGGGCCTGCCGAGCGGCTTCGCGCACAAGGACGAGGACTTCCGGCAGACCGTCGTCCGCGAGGTCAAGGAGGAGACCAACCTCGACGTCACCGTCGGCCGCCTCGTCCTCCTCAACAGCGGCCTGCGCACCCGCCTGGAGGTCGCCTACGAGGCCCGCCTCCTCGGCGGCGACCTCCGCATCGACCCCTTCGAGATCCTGGAGGCCCGCTGGTGCGACCCGGACGACCTCCCCGACGGCATCCAGCCGGTGTGCCGGCCGCTGGTGCGGGGCGAGACGACGCCCTGAGCCCGCGGGCTCCGAACGGTCACGTCCGCGTCGGCCCCGGTCCGGCGTCCAGCCCCTCCGCCAGCACCTCCGCCAGGTGCCGCCCCCGTATCCCCGCCAGCTGCTCCAGCTGCGTCCGGCAGGAGAAGCCGTCGGCCAGGATCACCGGGGCCGGCGGCGCCGCGCGTACCGCCGGGAGGAGCTGGTCCTCGGCGCAGGCCACCGACACCTCGTAGTGGCCGCGCTCGAAGCCGAAGTTGCCGGCGAGGCCGCAGCAGCCGCCCGCGAGGTCGCCGGTGAGGCCGGCGGCGGCGCGCAGGCGGCGGTCGGCGGCGTCGCCGAGCACCGCGTGCTGGTGGCAGTGGGTCTGGCCGGTGACCGGACGGTCCAGGGCGGGCGGCGTCCAGCCGGGGGCGTGGCGCTCCAGCGTCTCCGCGAAGGTGAGGACGCGGGCGGCGAGGCGGGCGGCGCGGGGGTCGTCCGGCAGGAGTTCCGGGAGGTCGGTGCGCAGGGCGGCGGCGCAGCTCGGCTCCAGGACGACCACCGGGGCGTCGGTCGCCAGCACCGGCGCCATCAGGTCGAGGGTGCGGCGCAGGACGGCGCGGGCGCGGTCCAGCTGGCCGGTGGAGGTGTAGGTGAGGCCGCAGCAGACCCGGCCCCAGCGGGCCGACAGCAAGCGCAGGGCAGACACCGTCCTGCCGTCCCCGACGGCCGGTCCGCGGGGGTGGCGCAGGGTCGGCGGCAGGGTGACGCGCAGACCCGCCGCCTCCAGGACCCGCACGGCCGCGCGGCCGACGGAGGGTGAGAGGTGCTCGGTGAAGGTGTCCGGCCACAGGACGACCAGCGGCCCCGGCCCGGAGGACGCCCCGCCGCCGACCGGTCTCCGCTCGCGCCACCAGCGCGTGAACGTCCGCCCGGCCAGGCGGGGCAGCTCCCGCTCCGGCGCGATGCCGGCCGCCCGCTTGGCCACCGCCGCCAGCGGGGGCAGCGCCGCCAGTGCGTTGAGCAGCGGGGCCGTGCGGGTGCGGGCGACCCCGCGCAGCCACTCCGGCAGCCGGCCCATCGCGTAGTGGGCGGCCGGGCGGCGGCGGCCGGCGTAGTGGTGGTGCAGGAACTCCGCCTTGTACGTGGCCATGTCGACCCCGACCGGGCAGTCCGACCGGCAGCCCTTGCAGGACAGGCACAGGTCCAGGGCGTCGCGGACCTCCGTGGAGCGCCAGCCGCCGGTGACCAGCTCGCCGGCGAGCATCTCGTGCAGCAGCCGGGCCCGCCCGCGCGTGGAGTGGGCCTCCTCGCCGGTCGCCCGGAAGGACGGGCACATGACGGCCGGCCCCGCCGTCGTCGTCGTACGGCACTTGGCCACGCCCACGCAGCGGCGGACGGCGGCGGAGAAGTCGCCGCCGTCGGCCGGGTAGCCGAAGGCCACGTCGACCGGGCGGCTCGGCAGCGGGGCGAAGCGCAGGTTGGTGTCGAGCGGGGCCGGGCGGACCAGCATGCCCGGGTTGAGCAGGTCGTCCGGGTCCCAGAGAGCCTTGGCCCGCTCGAACAGGGCCACCGTCTGCGCGCCGTACATCCGCGGCAGCAGCTCGGCGCGGGCCTGCCCGTCCCCGTGCTCTCCGGAGAGCGAGCCGCCGTGCGCCACGACGAGGTCGGCCAGCTCCTCGGAGAAGCGGCGGAAGCGGGCGACGCCGGGCGCGGTGAGCAGGTCGAAGTCGATGCGAACATGGACGCAGCCGTCCCCGAAGTGCCCGTACGGCGTGCCGCGCAGGGCGTGGGCGGTGAGCAGCGCGCGGAACTCGCGCAGGTAGGGCCCGAGCCGGGCCGGTGGCACCGCGCAGTCCTCCCAGCCGGGCCATGCCTCCGAGCCGTCCGGCATGCGGGTCGCCGTGCCGCTGGCGTCCTCCCTGATCCGCCACAGCGCTCGCTGTTCGGCCGGGTCGGTGACCACGCGGGCATCGAGCGCGTCGGCGGCGCGGGCGATCACCTCGGCGTGCGCGCGTGCCTCGGCCGGCGTCTCGCCGCCGGTCTCCACGAACAGCCAGGCGCCGCCCCTCGGCAGCCCACCCGGGTCGGGCACGAGGTCGGCGGCCATGCCCTCGACGGTGAGCGGGCGGTGCGGCAGCAGACCGGGCGCCGCCTCCGCCGCCGCGGCCTCGTCGGCGTAGCCGAGCACCGCCAGCGCACGCGCCCGCGGTGCCTCGACGAGGCCGACGACCGCCTCCGTCAGCACGCCGAGGGTGCCCTCCGAGCCGCAGAAGGAGCGGGCCACGTCGGCACCGCGCTCGGGCAGCAGCGCGTCGAGGGCGTACCCGGAGATGCGGCGGGGCAGCTCGGGGAAGCCGGTGCGCAGCCGGGCCGGCTCGCCCTCGGCCAGCTCGCGCAGCCCCGCCGGAGCCCCGGCCCACTCCCGCCCTGGCCGCAGCCGCTCCCCGCGCGCGGTGAGCACGCTCAGCTCGCGCACGCTGTCGGCCGTCGTGCCCCACGCCACCGAGTGCGCGCCGCACGAGTTGTTCCCGATCATCCCGCCCAGCGTGCACCGGCTGTGGGTGGAGGGGTCGGGCCCGAAGCGCAGCCCGTGCGGGGCGGCGGCCTCCTGGAGGCGGTCCAGGACGAGGCCCGGCTGGACGACGGCGGTCCGGGCCTCCGGGTCGAGCGCGAGCAGCCCGTCCATGTGCCGGGTGAAGTCCAGCACCACTCCCGTGCCGGTGGCCTGCCCGGCGATGGACGTACCGCCGCCCCGCGCGACGACGGGGGTCCCGCGCGCCCGGCACACCTCCATGACCGCCGCCACGTCGTCGGCGTCGCGCGGCGCGACCACGCCCAGGGGCACGCGGCGGTAGTTCGAGGCGTCCATGGTGACCAGCGCGCGGGAGGTCACGTCGAAGCCGACGTCGCCCCGCACGGCGCGGCGCAGCTCCGCCTCCAGGTCCGTGTCCCGCTGGTCCGTGTCCCGCTGGCCCGTGTCCCGCTTCGAGTGATCCGTCATGGGTCCAGCATGCATCCGATCACGCTCAGTCATCAGAAGTTGTCCACAACCACGGCCGTATCGTCGTACAACCAGACAATGAGGGGGCGTCCACATCCCGCCCGTCTCGTCTCATCCGACGGACACGGTTCCGTCCGCTTTGGCCCACCGACTACGCTCCGACCCGTGGCCGACATCCAGATTCCCGCTGACATCAAGCCCGCCGACGGACGCTTCGGCGCGGGCCCCTCCAAGGTGCGCACCGAGGCGCTGGACGCCCTCGCCGCCACCGGTACCTCCCTCCTGGGCACCTCCCACCGCCAGGCACCCGTCAAGAACCTGGTCGGCAAGGTCCGCGAGGGCATCAGTGAGCTGTTCCGGCTCCCCGAGGGCTACGAGGTGGTGCTCGGCAACGGCGGCTCCACTGCCTTCTGGGACATCGCCACGCACGGCCTGATCGACGCCAAGTCCCAGCACCTCACCTTCGGCGAGTTCTCCTCGAAGTTCGCCAAGGCGGCCCTGCTCGCCCCCTGGCTGGCCGATCCCTCCGTCATCTCCGCCGACCCGGGCACCCACCCGGACGCGGCGGCCGAGGCGGGCGTGGACGTGTACGCCTTCACGCACAACGAGACCTCGACCGGCGTCGCGATGCCGATCAAGCGCGTGCCGGGGGCCGACGAGGACGCGCTCGTGCTGGTCGACGCGACGTCCGGGGCGGGCGGTCTGCCCGTCGACGTCGCCGAGACGGACGTCTACTACTTCGCCCCGCAGAAGTCCTTCGCCTCCGACGGCGGCCTGTGGATCGGCGTCTTCTCGCCGGCCGCCATCGAGCGCGCGGAGCGGATCCACGCGTCCGGCCGCCACGTCCCGGAGTTCTTCTCGCTCCCCACCGCGATCGACAACTCCCGCAAGAACCAGACGTACAACACCCCGGCCCTCGCCACCCTGTTCCTCCTCGGCGAGCAGCTCGACTGGATCAACGGCCAGGGCGGCCTGGACTGGTCGACGGCCCGCACGAAGGACTCCTCGACCCGCCTGTACTCCTGGGCCGACGAGTCGAAGTACGCCACGCCGTTCGTCACCGACCCGGCGAAGCGCTCGCAGGTCATCGGCACGATCGACTTCTCCGACGAGGTCGACGCGTCCGCCGTCGCCAAGGCCCTGCGCGCCAACGGCATCGTGGACACCGAGCCGTACCGCAAGCTGGGCCGCAACCAGCTGCGCGTGGCGATGTTCCCGGCGATCGACCCGGCGGACGTAGAGGCGCTGACGCGGTGCGTGGACCACGTCATCGAGAAGCTGTAGCCGTTTCCCACCCACGGCAACGAGGGGCGCCCGGCAGATCGTCGCCGGGCGCCCCTCGCGTCGTCACCGGCGGACGCACTCCTCGCTCGGGACGGCCGTCCACCGTGCACCGCTCTCGGTGCCCTCGACGACGCGGAAGGAGTAGCAGTTGTCGACGAACTCGTCCGAGGCGCCGAGGAGGGTCGCGGACTCGTACGACACCTTGAACCGGACCACGGCGGTCAGCGTCCGCCCCGACGCCGTGTGAGAGACGAGGGACCCGTGGTGCCGCCGGGCCAGCTCCCTGACGCGCGCCTCGTCCAGACCACCGCCCCGCGCCTCGCCCAGCAGATCGCCCTCGTACGCCTCGGCCAGCTCGGCCGCCTGCCGCAACGCCTCCTTCTCGTGACGTGCGTTGGCCACTTCCTGACGGTGGCTCGTGATCATGAGCACCAGCAAGATGATCACGGGGATGACGAGGACGGCCATGAGCGCCACGACGCAGCCCCACGCCGGCAGCCTGTCGCGTACCACCGCCGTGGTGGACGCGCGGGCCGGTCTTCGTACCCTCACGAGGCGGTCACGCCGGCTGCCACAGCTCGACCCGGTTGCCCTCGGGGTCGGTGACCCAGCCGAAGCGGCCGACGCCGGGCATGTCCTGCGTCTCCTCGGCGACCTCCGCGTCCTTCGCGCGCAGTTGGGTGAGCATCGCGTCCAGGTCGCGGACGCGGAAGTTGAGCATGACCTGCTGGTCGCGGGAGCCGAAGTAGTCGGTGCCGGCTTCGAACGCCGCGAAGACCGTCGGGCCGGGGGCCTGCTCCCAGAGGCCGTTCTCGTCGGCGTCCAGCCCGAGGCAGTCCCGGTACCAGGCGCCGAGGGCGGCGGGGTCGGCGGCCCGGAGGAAGCACCCGCCGAGACCGAGGACGCGCTCCATCAGAACTGCCGCAGGAACTCGCGCCAGCCGTCCCGGGAGACGGTGAGGAGGGGGCCCCGGGCGTCGAGCTTGCTGTCGCGGACGGCTCGGCCGCCGGTTGCCGTGTCGGCGACCTCGACGCAGTTGCCCTCCTGCCCGGAGTACGACGACTTCCAGAAGCTACCTACGACCTCGGTCACGCGAGTCTTCCTTGCTATCTCGCAGTGCGCTGCGAATCAGCCGCGCACTGGCGTCCGGTGCCAGTGCCGCCGATCGTAGTTGGTCGTATGCGTCGGCGTAAGCGGCGAGATCATCCAGGGCTTCCAAGACCGAGGTGCCCCGCAGGTTCTCCATGGTCACGGCCTCGACGGTCGGCTCGGCCTCGAAGCTGAAGGAGGAGAAGGCAGGCGTGGCTCCCGCCACCGCCCCGGCACTGAACGGCAGCACCTGAACGGTCACGTTCTGGCGCTTGGTGATCTCCAGGATCGCGGCGAGCTGCTCCTGGTGGACCTCGATGTCGACCAAGGGGTGCTCCACGACCGCCTCCCAGAGGATGCACGAGTACGAAGCCCCGCCCTCCTGGATCTTGGCCTGCCGACCCGTACGCGCCTTGACCAGCTGCTCGACCCGTTCGGCGGCGACGTACTTCGGGCCTCCCGAGATCACCGCCTCCGCGTAGGAAGGCGTCTGAAGGAGCCCCGGAACAAGGACCGGCTGCCAGTCTCGGATGTACGTCGCGTCGTCCTCCAACGCGATGTGGTCCACGTAGTCCGGCCGCAGATGCGCCGCATGCTCCAGCCACCAGCCCCGGTTCTTGGAGTGCTTGGCCAAGTCCTCCAGCTTGGCCGCCACTTCCGGGTCCTTCACGCCGTACGCGTCCAGCAGCAACCGCACCTCGATCACACGGGCGGTGACATGGCCGCTCTCCAGGCGGCTGACCCTGGCCTGGCTCGACGCGATGACCTCGGCCGCCTGCGGCTGGTCGAACTTGGCGGCCAGCCGGTACTGCCGGAGCGCCGTGCCCAACCGCCTGCTGCGCACCGTCGGGCGTCCACCTGCGGGCATGGGCCCTCCCCTCTCCTGCGGCAAAGATGCCACACCGTCGATGCGCAGTGGGGGCGTATCACTCGTCCGAGTGAACGACTGAATGCATTCACTCGAACCTATTGCAGAATGCGTGGATACGGCCCTACCTTCCGGGCATGCCATCGACCGAGACCTTCCGCATCCCCAAGCACCGACGCCACGTCCCCACCGCCCGCCAACGCGTCCGCAAGGCCCTCGCCGGCTGGGGCGTCGGTGACGAACTCGCCGACAGCGTCACCCTGTTAGCCAACGAACTGGTCACCAACGCCGTGACCCACTGCCGTGTCACCCACGCCCTGGTCGAGGTCCGCCTCACCCTGGACGGGCCCGCGCTGACCCTGGAGGTCGCCGACCCGGACCGGGACCGGCTGCCCCGGCCGCACGACTCCGCGCCGGACGAGGAGGGCGGCCGCGGCCTCGCCCTCGTGGCGGCGCTGGCCGACGGCTGGGGGCACCGGCAGGAGGCGTACGCGAAGTGCGTGTGGGCTCGGTTCCGGGTCACCGAGACGGCGGGGACGCATGTTCCGGCGCGTGCGTGACGACGACGACCTCGCGGCGGAGGTCAGGACCCCGGACCCGTACGTCTGGCGGCTACCCAGTCCGTACGGGGGCCGTCAGACCTTGAGGCTCCTACGCACCCTCGCGATGACCTGCTGGGCCTCCGCGCCGAAGACCGCCGACTCGGCGAAGGTGTCCCAGACGCGGCGGTAGAGGGCAATCGTTTCGGCGTCGTCCAGCCACAGCTCGGCGTGCCAGTCCTCTACAGCTACGAGCCTGTCGTCCAGGATGCAAAAGGCGTTTGCGGGGTTCAGACTCAATTTGGCGTCCAGCGGCACGATTCCCAGACGGACCGTGTCCATACCCACCACCCCTATAAGGCGGTCCAGTTGGGCTGCCAGCACATCCGCTGGACACACTCGGGTCCACAACGCACCCTCCCAAACCAGCAGATTCAGCCGCTTTCCCGGCCGATACAGCCACTCCTGCCGCTTCACTCGAGCCCGTACCGCATCCTCCATGTCTGGCGGGGAGTGCTGGAGGGCGGAGTGCCCCACGAAGATGGCCCGCGCGTAATCAGCGGTCTGAAGGAATCCAGGCACGAGGCTGTTCTCCCACTCATGCACGGTTCTGGATTCGAAGATGACAGCGTTCCAAGAGTCCTGCACAGGACGATGCCCTGCGGCCAACTGACGCCGCCAGGAACGGATCTGGCTCTCGAACCCTCTGAGCCGAGCCCGCAACTCACCGAAGGCGGCGGGATGCCCCGTGGCGTCGGCCCATGCTCTGAGGTCATCGACCGTCGGGGTCTGACGGCCGTTCTCCAGCTTGCTCACCTTCGACTGCGTCCAGCCGAGCCGGTGAGCGAGTTCGGTACCGGTGAGCCTGCCATCAGGGCTTTCGACACGCAGTTCTCTGAGCCTACGACCCAGGTCCTGACGTGCTCTCTGATAATCCGTGCTCACCGGCTATCCGCTCTTGCCCCTACGCGTCGTCGTGCATCTCCGCAGCGAATCGCTCCCGCGGTACGGCGTGATGCCAGGCAGCATCTCGCACCCGGGAGCAACGCACCACCTCCGCGGGCTCGGTGACGAGGTCCACGTGGGTGAGTTGGTCGTCGTCGTCGAAGCGCAGGAACGCGATGAGGCGGCTGTCGAAGAGCCAGAAGTCCTCCGCCGGCAGCCTGAGGCGGTCCGCGTCGGCACGCCAGAGGTTACGGATGTCCTCGCCCAGACCCATGTTCCACGGGGCCATCTCGAAGAGATAGCGCTGACCCGTGGTGGCGGGCCGGTCCATCAGTCGTACTCGTTCGACCCTCTTTCCCGCCGCCACCTGCGAGCGGATCGTGTCGCGCCACCGCCTGGCCTCCGGGACGTCCATCTCAGGGTCGAGACTGCCCTCTTCGATGAACTGCTTCCAGCGCTGCCCGGTCTCGTCGCTCGCGTACCGCTGCCGGGTCTCCAGCCGCCAGGCGGTGTGCTCGAACTTGGCGAACAGGTCGGCGAACTCATCGAGCCCGATGGTTTCCACCTGCCGCGACTTCTCCTTCGGCGACCAGTCGACCAGAAGCTCGCGCGGTACCACAACAGCGACCTCCCCCTCCGAGAGATGCTGAAGCTGTCCCACGTCAGCCGGGTCGGCGAGCGGCGCGCCGTGAACGATCACCTCCCCGCTGTCCACGTCCTCGTGCACCGAAGGACATCCGTTGTAGCCACTCCCCGTTCCGTTGAACCGCAGCCTGCGCGCCATCCGCGACCACCCCTCGGGACTCGACGATGTTGCCGCGCCCAGCATGTCGGTGCCTCTGAGTGAATGTCCATGCATCCTGAGTAGCCGCCGGAGAATATCGGCGAATATTCGCGACCCCGCTCCCTCCCCGCCTCCTACGTTCGTGCTCCCACCCCCGAACGGGAAGGCAGAGCCATGCCGAACGAGAACGAGACCGGCGACCTCTACGCCCTGGACATCACCCGCGCCTCCTTCACCCAGGCCTGCGGCGGCCCCTGCACCGACGGCTGCGTCACCCTCGCCCGCATCGGGGACGACGCCTGGGCCCTCGCCGACAGCAAGCGGCCCGACCTCGCGCCGCTCCGCTTCAGCACCGAGGAGCTGAGCCTCGCCGGGATCGACCCGGCCCGGTTCGGCCTCGCCCGCTAGGAGCGCACCCCTGTCCGGGGGTCAGCCGGCCCCCGGACACGTCGTCGCCGACAAGGACCAGCCCGGTGCACCACCACGCCTACCTCTGGACCGGCCCCAAGCCCCGCTTCGACCAGGACGCCCTACGCCGCCCACCCCACCCCGACCCGCCCCCGCACGGCAGCCGCCCCGAGCTGGTCCAGCGCTACCGCGAGGTCGCCGCCCAGTTCACCACCTCGGACCTGCCGCCGTTGGAGACCGCGTACTGGCTGGTCAAGCCCGGGACTCAGGTACGGGGGACCTGGCGGGCGGGGGAACCCGGCGCCGTCACATGGCTCAGTGGGCAACTTGACCAGCACTCGCCCCGGTTCGTCACCGCACGACAGCGCACCGCCCTCCTCGCCTCCGTCGCCGAACGGCTGCGGTGGGGCGGGGACGTGTCGCTGGGCTTCTACCTGGAGCGGCCCGCGTTCCTCTCCCTCGCCCTGGTCGCCTGCTCCCCCAACCGCGCCCAGCCCAACCTGACTTGCCCTGCCCAGGGCCCGCCGGGTCCCGGTCGGTGACCCCGCCGGGATCGCGTGCGGCGGCACCTGCCCGTCCGTCGCGCCGCGCGGAAACCCCGGGGATGCGGACGCCCTCCCGCTGCTACGGTCGGGCGCCATGAGCTGGCTTCCCGACGACTTCGCCCACCCCGTCCTGGTGCCGCTGCCGGACACTGGCACGGGCACGGCCCACCACCTGCGGCCCATCCGGGAGGCGGACACCCCGCTCGACTACCCGGCCGTCATGGGTTCGCGCGAGCGGCTGTGGAGCATCTACGGCCCCGCCTGGGGCTGGCCCGCGGCCACCATGACCTACGAGGCCGACCAGGCGGACCTGCTGCGGCACGAGCAGGAGATCGCCGCGCACCGGTCCTTCAACTACGCCCTCTTCGACGCGGCGGAGACGACCCTGCTGGGCTGCGTCTACATCGACCCCCCGGAGAAGACCGGCGCCGACGCCGAGGTCTCCTGGTGGGTGGTGGACGAGCTGGTGGGCGACGAGGTCGAGCAGGCCCTCGACGCGCTGGTGCCGCAGTGGATCGCTGCCGACTGGCCCTTCGAGCGGCCCCGCTTCGTCGGCCGCGAGATCTCGTGGCCGGACTGGCTCGCCCTGCCGGACCTCCCCGCCGCCTGAGCGGGCTCCCCCGGCGCGCGACCGAGCCGGTACTCGCCGCCCGCGACCACCGACGGCGCGCTCACCCCCCACGCCGGAACAGCCGCCGCAGCCCGAACACCGCCGCGGTCGCGACCAGCAGGCCGAGGCCCACCTTCAGCGTCGTCCCGCCCGACCCGTCCGACGCCGACGACGACCCCGCCGCCGAGGACGACGAGCCGCCCCCCTTCGCCGGCGCTCCCGGCGCGTCCTGCGCCCGGACCGGGCTGTCCGAGCCCTCCATGCCCATCAGCAGCTTCTTGCCGTCGGCCGTGTACGTGACCGACTCGCCCTGGCCCAGCGGCACGTCGAGGCGGCCCTTGCGCTGGATGCGGCCGCCGTTCCAGTCGTACCAGAGGGCGCCGAGGTAGCCGCGGACCACGAGCTGGGAGCCGTCGGGGGAGAACGCGGCGTCGGTGGCCCACAGGTCGACCGGGGCGGTGGGGCGGAAGACGTTCGTGCCCTTGGGGGACAGCTTCGCGGGGCCCTCGTAGAGATGGCCGCCGTCCTCGTTCTTGTCCACGATGTAGACCCGGCCCGTCTTCGGGTGCACGGCGATCGACTCGGCGTCGCGCGGGCCGTCGGAGTACTTCACGACGTACTGCGTGGCCTTGACCGTCTGGTCCTTCAGCTGCTTCGGCTCCGGCAGGTCGTAGATCCAGACGTACGGCCACGTGCCGCCGAGGTTGTCCCCGATGTCGCCGACGACCAGCCGGTTGCCGGGGCCGACCGCGATGCCCTCCACGTCCCGGGGCGTGCCGATGCCGGACAGGGTGATCCGGGCCAGCGTCTTGCCGGTGCGGCCGTCCACGGCGTAGAGGTACGGGCCGGTGTCCTGGTCGTTGTGGGTCCAGTAGACGCCGGGGTGCAGGCGGGAGGCGGCCAGGCCGCTGGACTCGGTGATGCGCGGGTCACGGATGTAGAAGCCGTCGTCTGAGGAGTCGGAGGAGTTCGAGGAACCTGCGGAGGCCGCCGACGCGGGCGCGGCGAGCGCGCCCATCAGGACGGCCGGGGCGGCGAGCAGGGCGAAGGTGCGGCGCATGCGCCAAGCCTGCCATCACCCTCCGCCGCGCCGTGCGGAGGTGGCCGGGCTCACGTCGCACACCCCGGCAAGATCCTCCATGATGAGCGGATGCTCAGGTTCATGTGCGTCGGGGACTCCATGACGATCGGGAGCGCCGGCGAACACACCTGGCGCCAGCGGCTGTGGCGGCACCTGCGCGCCACCTACGACCGCCCCTTCGCCTTCGTCGGCCCGCGCGAGACGCTGCACGACCCGGCGACGGACGGCCCCGACTCCTACGAGTACGCCGGTGACGCCGCCTTCCCCCGGGCCCACCTGGCCGGCTGGGGCGAGGGCTGGCACCACATGACGCCGCTGATCGGCGGGGCGGTGCGGGAGCACCGGGCGGACGTGCTCCTCGTCTCCCTCGGCCTCATCGACCTCGGCTTCTACACCAACGCGGAGCAGACCCTGGACAACGTCCGCGCCTTCGTCGCCGAGGCCCGCGCGGGGCGGTCCCGGGTGCGGATCGCCGTCATGCCCGTGCTCACCAACATCCGGGTGGACACCGACCCGTCCTTCGCCGAGCAGGCGACCCGCTTCAACGAGCTGCTCGGCAAGTGCCTGGCCGACCTCGACGACCCGGCCGCCCCGCTGCTCCTCGTCCCGCCGCCCGCCTCGTACGACTTCCACCTCCACACCTACGACGGCACCCACCCCAACGCCGCGGGCGAGCAGCTCGTCGCCGACGCCTTCGCGACGGCGCTGTGGGAGGAGTGGGGGCTCGGCGGGCCGGTGGCCGGCCTCACGTGACAACAGCCGTACCGCACCCGCGGGTTCGCCGCGTACCGGCGTGGTGGTGCGGATGAGCCTGGAGAGGCGTCGCCGGTTTCGTCCGGGGGGCGCCGGGCACCTTGACGGGCAGGACGGCCGGTGGGGTGAGCCGGTCGAGGGGCGGGGGAGGCAGCGATGCTGTTGGCGGACGGTCGAGGAAGCTGGATCCCGGACGGCACCGCGGGGTCCGTCGTCGCGATCCTGATCCTGGTGGGGATCGTCGCGATGTTCGGGTACGGGATCTGGAACAAGAAGAGGAAGGGCTGACGCCGTGGTCGTCGGTGTGGTCCTCATCGTCTTCGGCTGTGCGATCGGCGCCCTGGGGCGCGTGACCGCCCGCCACTACGCGAGCACCAAGGGCGCCCAACTGGCCCTGTGGCTCCTCTGCCTCCTGGTGGGCATCGCCGTCGTCGCCGTCGGGTTCACGCGCATGTGATCGCCGGAGCGTACGGCCGTATCGTCCACACACCGAGCCGGAGCAAACTGACGCGGACCCTGGACCGACCGGCGTCGACGGTCGGCGTAAGTCGGCCCCGCCGGTGCTTGCCTGGAGCGCACTCCAAGTCGTTGGCTGGGTGCCCATGGAGTACACGCAGCTCGGACGCACGGGACTCAAGGTCAGCCGGCTCGTCCTCGGGACCATGAACTTCGGCCCCCAGACCGACGAGCCCGACAGTCACGCGATCATGGACGCGGCGCTGGACGCCGGGATCAACCTCTTCGACACGGCCAACGTGTACGGGTGGGGCGCCGACAAGGGCCGCACCGAGGAGATCGTCGGCAACTGGTTCGCGAAGGGCGGCGACCGGCGGGACAAGGTCGTCATCGCCACCAAGATGTACGGGAACATGGGCCCGGAGGGCGAGCCCGCCTGGCCCAACCACGACAAGCTCTCGGCGCTCAACATCCGCCGGGCCGTGGACGCCAGCCTCAAGCGGCTGCGGACCGACCACATCGACCTCTACCAGTTCCACCACATCGACCGGGACACCTCCTTCGAGGAGATCTGGCAGGCGATCGACGTCCTGGTCCAGCAGGGCAAGATCCTCTACGCGGGTTCGTCCAACTTCCCCGGCTACAAGATCGCCCAGGCCAACGAGAGTGCCGCCCGGCGCGGCGGGACCATCGGCCTGGTCAGCGAGCAGTGCCTGTACAACCTGGTCGAGCGGCGCGCCGAGATGGAGGTGATCCCGGCCGCGCAGGAGTACGGGCTCGGGGTCATCCCCTGGTCGCCGCTGCACGGCGGGCTGCTCGGCGGGGTGCTGAAGAAGCAGGCCGAGGGCGGGCGCCGGGCGGGCGGCCGGGCCGCCGACTCGCTCGCCGACCCCGCGCTGCGGGCGAAGATCCAGGCGTACGAGGAACTGCTCGACAAGCACGGCCTGGAGCCCGGCGAGGCGGCGCTGGCCTGGCTGCTCACCCGGCCCGGCGTGACCGGCCCCATCGTCGGCCCGCGCACCGGCGGGCAGCTGGCGTCGGCGGTGCGGGCGGTGGAGCTGGAGCTGAGCGAGGAGCTGCTGACCGGCCTGGACGAGGTCTTCCCGGGCCCGGGCCCGTCGCCGGAGGCGTTCGCCTGGTGACGTCGGCGGCGAAAGACGGTTGACGACGGTTACCGCAGCGCCGCCGCCACCGCCACCACCACGAGCATCAGCACGAGCACACCGGCCATGATCCGGTTCCGGGTCTTCGGGTCCACGCCCCGAGCCTAACCGGACCCGGCCAGCGGGAAGCGGGCGACCGCCTCGTAACGGGGCTGCTCGCCCGCCGTCCCGCTCCTCGGCAGGTCGCTGCGCACCAGCGCCAGGTCGGCCACCGTCCACGCCGGGCCGGTGAACCCGGCCAGCGCGTCGACGTAGGGCCGCACGTCGTGCGGCTCGCGGCTGCGGGCCAGCGTGAGGTGGGGCGTGTAGCGCCGGTGCTCCCCCATCGCGACGCCCGCCTTGCGCCCGGCCGCCTCCGCCCGGTCGGCGAGCAGGCGCAGGGTGCGCAGCTCCCCCTCCGCCCCGGCCCACAGCGCCCGGCCCCGCCCGAACTGGCCCCCGCCGCGCAGGGCCAGCGAGAAGGCGGGCGTCCGGTGCGCGGCCCGGTCCAGGCGCGCCGACAGCTCCGGTACGACGTCGTCGTCCACCTCGCCGTAGAAGGCGAGCGTGAGGTGCCAGCCGGGCCGCCCCGTCCACCGCAGCCCGTCCGCCCCGGGCAGCCCCCGCACCACGGCCACCTCGGCGGCGAGGGAGGCGGTGACGTCCTCGGGGGGCAGGACGGCGGCGAAGAGTCTCATGGGGTCAGTGTGCCGCCCCCGGGAACGCGTGTACGCCCCCGCGTGACCTGCTCACCGTGCGTATCGTTGTACCGCGCGGCCGCCCCGTCCCACGGGCTGCCGGGGAGGAGCGCCACGGTGACCGTCCTTGACGACAGGATCGAGATGGCCGAGAGCAGCGACAAGCTGTCGCTCGACGCGATGTTCGAGTGGCTCGAGAAGATGCCCGTCCCCGAGGGATACAAGACCGAGATCGTCGGGGGTCACATCTTCATGACGCCGCAGCGGGACACCCACTGGGACATCATCCTGGAGATCATCGAACAGCTGCGCGCCCGGTACCCGCGCAAGCGCGTCAAGTCCGACGTCCGCATGGACTACCCGGGGCACCTGAACGGCTTCGCCTCCGACGTCGTCGCGCTCGCCGACGGCGCTCGGCGGGACGACCGCGGTCGCTGGCACCACGCCGACGTCCATTTCGTCGCCGAGGTGATCTCCCGCAGCACCGCCGCCAACGACTACGGCCCCAAGAAGGACGTCTACGCCGCCGCCGGCGTGCCCGTCTACCTCATCGTCGACCCCTACACCGCCGAGTGGCACCTGCACACCCTCCCCAAGGACGGCACCTACCACGCGAGCGTCAGCTTCGGGTTCGGTGAGGACGTCGACCTGACCGGCACCTCCGTCGGTCTCACCCTGACCACCGGCGACTTCCCCCGCGACTGACCCGCCGCCTACGCCGCCGGGGCCAGCTCCTCCTCCCGCCGCCGGGGCTCCACGCGGACCCGCGGGTGCCCCCCGTGCCAGCCGACCGCGAGGCGCAGGCCGCCCAGGCGGGCCAGGACGATGCCGATGACGACCGCCGAGACGGCCGAGACCGTGCCGCCCGCGGCGAAGCCGACGCGGGCGCCGTAGGTGTCGGTGACCCAGCCGACGATGGGCGCGCCGATGGGCGAGCCGCCCATGAAGACCATCATGTACAGGGACATCACGCGGCCCCGCATGGCCGGGTCCGTCGCCATCTGGACGCTGGTGTTGGCGGTGACGTTCATCGTCATGCTGACGATGCCGATCGGCACCATGAGCAGCGCGAACAGCCACAGCGTGGGCGCCAGGGCCGCGACGACCTCCAGGAGCCCGAAGGCCAGGGCCGCGGCGATGAGCAGCCGCAGCCGGGCCGTGCCGCGCCGGGCGGCGAGCAGGGCGCCGGTGAGGGAGCCGACCGCGACGAGGGTGTTGAAGAGGCTGTACTCGCCCGCGCCGGCCGTGAAGACGTCGTCGGCGAAGGCGGACAGGAAGACCGGGAAGTTGAAGCCGAAGGTGCCGATGAATCCGACCAGGACGATGGTCCAGATCAGCTCCGGGCGTCCGGCGACGTACGCCAGGCCCTCGCGCAGCTGGCCCTTGCCGCGCGGGGTGCGGCGCACCGCGTGCAGCTCGCGGGGGCGCATCAGCAGCAGGCAGCCGAGCGGCGCGACGAAGGACAGGCCGTTGGCGAGGAAGGCGTAGCCGGTGCCCACGCCGGTGATCATCAGGCCGGCGACGGCGGGGCCGACCAGGCGGGCGGACTGGAAGTTGGCGGAGTTCAGGCTGACCGCGTTCTGCAGCTGGTCGCGGCCGACCAGCTCGGAGACGAAGGACTGCCGGGCGGGGTTGTCCACCACGGTGGCCAGGCCCGTCGCGAAGGCGGCGAGGTAGACGTGCCAGACCTGGACGTGCCCGGTCAGGGTGAGGGCGGCCAGTGCAAGCGCGGTCAGCGCCATCGCGGACTGGGTGACCAGGAGGGTGGGGCGCTTGCGCAGGCGGTCGACGAGGACGCCGCCGTAGAGGCCGAAGAGCAGCATCGGCAGGAACTGGAGCGCGGTGGTGATGCCCACGGCGGCCGAGGAGCCGGTGAGGCCGAGGACCAGCCAGTCCTGGGCGATGCGCTGCATCCAGGTGCCGATGTTGGAGACGACCTGGCCCGTGAAGAACAGGCGGTAGTTCCTGACCTTCAGGGAGGAGAACATGGACGCCTTGCGGGGCGCCAGGGGCGGGGAGGGTGCGGATGCGGGGTCGTGGTGGTCAGGTCCGGGGGCGGAAGGTGTTCCGGGTCCCGTACTCAAAAGGTCGCCTCCTCGGACGTACGCAAAGGGTCGCCTCGTCGGACGTGCTGCTTACAGGTGCGCGAGCTTCTCCAGCACGGGGGCGGCGGCGCGCAGTTTCGCCCACTCGTCCTCGTCCAGGCCCTCCACCAGCGTGGCCAGGAACGCGTTCCGCTTGCGGCGGCTCTCCTCGAGCATGACCACGGCCTGCTCGGTGTGCGTCACGACCTTCTGGCGCCGGTCCTCGGGATGCGGCTCCAACCGGACCAGTCCCTTGGCCTCCAGGAGCGCCACGATGCGGGTCATCGACGGCGGCTGGACGTGTTCCTTGCGGGCGAGTTCGCCCGGGGTCGCGCTGCCGCAGTTGGACAGCGTGCCGAGCACCGACATCTCGGTCGGGCTGAGCGACTCGTCGACGCGCTGGTGCTTGAGCCGACGGGACAACCGCATCACGGCGGAGCGCAGGGAGTTCACGGCGGCGGTGTCGTCGCCATGGGTGAGGTCCGGCATGTCCTTAGCTTAGGTCATTAGACTCGCGAAATACCACCCGGGCGGCGCCCTGATGCCCGTGAGGCGCGCCACGGAAACCCGCGCTTCACCCGAACGAGTGAGACGAGCGGGGAAATCCGGTCATCACCCGGTCGGGGGGCGGGACGCTCGTGCGCATGGGGACCAGCGTGCTCAGCCTGCGGATGGACGGGGAGCTGCTCGACCGGCTCCGGGGTCATGCGGCCAAAAGGGGGATGAGCGTCCAGGACTATGTCGTCCGGACGCTCATCCGTGATGATTTCGACGAGCGGTTCCAGTCCGCCGTCGAGGAGACGGAGCGGTTCTACGGCGTGCCGTGACCGTCCCGTCAGGGGTCGGATCAGGTCAGACCCAGGGCCGGCATCAGGTAGTAGAAGGCGAAGACCGCCGACACCACGTACATCGCCACCGGCACCTCCCGGCCCCGCCCGGCCGCCAGGCGCAGCACCGAGAAGGTGATGAAGCCCATGCCGATGCCGTTGGTGATCGAGTAGGTGAACGGCATCATCAGCATCGTCACGAAGGCCGGGATGGCGATGGTGAAGTCCGCCCAGTCGATCTCCCGGACGGAGCCGGCCAGGATCAGGAAGCCCACCGCGATCAGCGCCGGGGTGGCCGCCTGGGACGGGACCATGGTGGCGACCGGCGTGAGGAAGAGCGCCAGCGCGAAGAGCCCGCCGGTGACGAGGTTGGCGAAGCCGGTGCGGGCGCCCTCGCCGACGCCGGCCGTGGACTCCACGAAGCAGGTGGTGGCCGAGGAGGAGCTGGCGCCGCCCGCCGCGACCGCGAGGCCGTCGACCAGCAGGACCTTGTTGATGCCCGGCATCTGGCCCTCGGCGTCGGTCAGCTTCGCCTCGTCGCTGACGCCCATGATCGTGCCCATCGCGTCGAAGAAGCACGAGAGCAGCACGGTGAAGACGAACAGCACGCCGGTGAGCACGCCCACCTTGTCGAAGCCGCCGAACAGGCTGACGTCGCCGACCAGCCCGAAGTCGGGCGAGGAGACCGGGTTGCCCGGCCACTTCGGGGTGGTCAGGCCCCAGGACGGGACGTCCGCGACCAGGTTGATCACGACCGCGAGGACGGTCATCACCACGATGGAGATCAGGATCGCGCCGGGCGTCTTGCGCACGATCAGCGCCAGCGTCAGCAGCACGCCGAGCACGAAGACCAGGACCGGCCAGCCGTGCAGGTGACCGCCGGTGCCGAGCTGGAGCGGGACGGTGGTCTGGGCGGCGTCCGGCATGCGGGTGACGAAGCCGGAGTCGACCAGGCCGACGATCATGACGAACAGGCCGATGCCGATGGAGATGGCCTTGCGCAGGCCGTAGGGCACGGCGTTCATCACGCGCTCGCGCAGCCCGGTGGCGACCAGCAGGATCACCACGAAGCCGGCCAGCACGACCATGCCCATGGCGTCCGGCCAGGACATCCGGGGCGCGAGCTGGAGGGCGACCACGGAGTTCACGCCGAGGCCGGCGGCGAGGGCGATCGGGACGTTGCCGATGACGCCCATGAGCAGCGTCGTGAAGGCCGCCGTCAGGGCGGTGGCGGTGACCAGCTGGCCGTTGTCCAGCTGGTGGCCGTACATGTCCTTCGCGCTGCCCAGGATGATCGGGTTCAGCACGATGATGTAGGCCATCGCGAAGAAGGTGGCGAAACCGCCGCGGATCTCACGGGGCAGCGAGCTGCCGCGCTCGGAGATCTTGAAATAGCGGTCCAGGCCGCTGCGCGGGGGGACGTTCTGCTGGGGGACCCTGGCGTCGGCCGAGGTGGACATGCGAGACCTTGGTGTTTTCTACGAATGAAAATGGTCAGAAGTGAACGCGGTTCAGTATGAACGTATGAGCCCGCGCGCGCTATCTCCGCGCGTAGACCCCCGTGGTGGGGTGCTTAAGCTGTACCCATGGCGAAGTGGACCCCAACGCACGAGGCGCCGGAGCCCCTGGAGGGGCCCGTGGTCGCCACCATCACCGGCGGCACCGTCCTCTGGTTCGTCCTCTTCCTGGCCCAGCTCCCCTTCTACGGCTGGTACGACGACCACGGCCACGCCTGGTGGGTGTGGACCTGCCTCGCGGGCGGCGGCCTCGGCCTGATCGGCGTCTGGTACGTGCGGGGGCGCGACGCGGCGATCAAGCGGGACGCCGAGCACGGCCGGTCGCAGGTAGTGGAGCCGTAGCCCGCCACGTACCGTCGGAGGCATGACGCATCTCGACGTGGACGCCCGGACCGGCGCGGCGGGGGCGGGCGGGCTCTCCGCGGCCGAGGTCGCCGAACGGATGGCGCGCGGACAGGTCAACGACGTGCCGGTGCGCAGCAGCCGGTCGCTGGGCGAGATCGTCCGGGCCAACGTCTTCACCCGCTTCAACGCGATCATCGGCGTGCTCTGGGTGATCATGCTGGTCGTGGCGCCGCTCCAGGACAGCCTGTTCGGCTACGTCATCCTCGCCAACACCGGCATCGGCATCGTGCAGGAGTGGCGGGCGAAGAAGACGCTCGACTCGCTCGCGGTGATCGGCGAGGTCAGGCCCCGGGTGCGGCGGGACGGGACGGCCGCCGAGATCGCCACGTCGGAGATCGTCCTGGACGACGTGCTCGAGTTCGGGCCCGGGGACAAGGCGTTGGTCGACGGGGTGTGCGTCGAGGCGGACGGGCTGGAGATCGACGAGTCGCTGCTGACCGGCGAGGCCGACCCGGTGGTGAAGCGGCCCGGCGACCAGGTGATGTCCGGCAGCTTCGTGGTCGCGGGCGGCGGCGCGTACCGGGCCACCCGGGTGGGCCGCGAGGCGTACGCGGCGCAGCTCGCCGAGGAGGCGTCCCGGTTCACGCTCGTCCAGTCCGAGCTGCGCTCCGGCATCTCCACGATCCTGAAGTACATCACCTGGATGATGGTGCCGACGGCCATCGGGCTGATCGTCAGCCAGCTGACCGTGGAGCGCAACGAGCTGAGGGGCGCCGTCGCCCGGACCGTCGGCGGGATCGTGCCGATGATCCCCGAGGGCCTGGTGCTGCTCACCTCCGTGGCCTTCGCCATCGGCGTGGTGCGGCTCGGCCGCAAGCAGTGCCTCGTGCAGGAGCTGCCGGCCATCGAGGGGCTCGCCCGGGTCGACACCGTCTGCCTGGACAAGACCGGCACCCTCACCGAGGGCGGCATGGACCTCACCGAGCTGCGCCCCCTCGGCGACGCCGACGAGGGCCGCGTACGGGCCGTGCTCGGCGCCCTCGGCGCGGCCGACCCGCGCCCCAACGCCTCCCTCCAGGCCGTCATCGCCGCCTGCCCGGCGCCGGACGGCTGGAAGACCGCCGACGCGCTGCCCTTCTCCTCTGCCCGCAAGTACAGCGGCGCGCGGCTGGCCGAGGGCGACGGCACCGAGGGCACGTGGCTGCTCGGCGCCCCCGACGTGCTGCTCGCCGAGGACGACCCGGCGCTCGCGGAGACCGGCCGCCGCAACGAGGAGGGCCTGCGGGTGCTGCTCCTCGCCCGCACCGACCGCGCCCTGGACGACGCCGAGGTGGCGGAGGGCGCGCACGCCGTCGCGCTGGTCGTCCTGGAGCAGCGGCTGCGGCCCGACGCCGCCGAGACGCTGCGCTACTTCGCCGACCAGGACGTACGGGCCAAGGTCATCTCCGGGGACAACGCGGTGTCCGTCGGCGCGGTGGCCGCCAAGCTGGGGCTGTCCGGCGACACGGTCGACGCGCGCCGGCTGCCCGCCGAGCGGGACGGCATGGGCGAGGCGATGGACGCGGGCACGGTGTTCGGGCGGGTCACGCCGCAGCAGAAGCGGGACATGGTGGGCGCGCTCCAGTCCCGGGGCCACACGGTGGCGATGACCGGCGACGGCGTGAACGACGTCCTCGCCCTGAAGGACGCCGACATCGGCGTGGCGATGGGCTCCGGCTCGGAGGCGACCCGGGCGGTGGCGCAGATCGTGCTGCTGAACAACAGCTTCGCCACGCTGCCGTCGGTGGTGGCCGAGGGGCGCCGGGTGATCGGCAACATCACGCGGGTCGCGACGCTGTTCCTGGTCAAGACGGTCTACTCGGTGCTGCTCGCCATCCTGGTGGCCTGCTCGCAGGTGGAGTACCCGTTCCTGCCCCGGCACCTGACCCTGCTGTCCACCCTGACGATCGGCGTCCCGGCCTTCTTCCTGGCCCTGGCCCCGAACAAGGAGCGGGCCAAGCCGCACTTCGTGCGCCGGGTGATGCGGTACGCGATCCCGGGCGGGGTGGTGGCGGGCGCGGCCACCTTCCTGACCTACCTGCTGGCCCGCCACCACTACACCGGGTCCGGCGCCCTGGACGCGGAGACCAGCGCCGCCACCCTGACGCTGTTCCTGATCTCCATGTGGGTGCTGGCGATCATCGCCCGCCCCTACACCTGGTGGCGGGTCGCCCTGGTGGTGGCGATGGGCGCCGCCTTCATGGTCGTCCTGATCGTGCCCTGGCTCCAGGACTTCTTCGCGCTGAAGCTGGTCGGGGTGACGATGCCGTGGACCGCGGTCGGCGTCGCGGTGGCCGCGGCGGCCGCCCTGGAACTCCTGTGGAGGTGGGTGGACCGCCGCTTCCCCGCGTAAGGGTCGTGCGTCGTGCGTCCTGCGTCGTGCGTCGTGCGAAGGGGTCAGCGCACGTCGACGAAGTCGCCGGTCGAGTTGATCGCCGTGGTGGTCGTGTTGCCGGCGAAGACGTAGCGGAAGTAGCCGTCAGCGCTCGCCTTGACGGTGGTGCTGAGGTTGCCCACCGCGTCGGCCTTGACCGTCTTCAGCGCGCTCCACTTCGTCGCGCCCTTCTTGAGGTACTGGAGCTGCACCGACTGGCTGCCGTAGTTCCCGTACTTGAGGGTCTCCCAGTTGGCGCGGGTCAGCTTGCCGGTGACCTTGATGGTCTTGCCCTTCGCCACCGGCTCCGGCGAGGCGTTGACCGTCAGCGCGGCGGTGCGCTGGAACTTGAAGGAGCCGGCCTTCTCCTTGTAGATGAAGTCGCCGTCCTTCGCGTCCACCCACGCGCCGACGTACCAGGTGCCGGCCGACGCGTTGTCGAGGTAGTCCGTCTTCGGGGCGATCTTCACCGAGGCGGTGCAGGTGGAGGTGGTGGTGCTGGCCTTCTTGCAGGACGGCTTGCCGGTCACCTCCCAGCCGAGTCCCGGACCCCGCAGGTCGAAGGAGTCGGCGCCCTTGATGCCGGAGTTGTCGGTGGCCGTCACGCTGACCACGATGGTCCTGGCGGCGCTGACGCCGATCGGCACCTTGTTGTCGCCGTCGACGACCACCTTGGTGATCTTGGTGTTGCCGTAGCCGCCATCGGCCTGGGCGGCCGGGACGGCGAGGGCGGTCAGGGCCAGGGCGCCGGTGGCGGTCGCCGCCAGGGCTCGCATACGCATGTGTTCCCCACGTGGAGACAAGGTCCCGGCGGTCGCCAACCCCTGCGGGGCCGCACCGCGCCAGGACCTGAACGGTCGTGAGTCTGCTGACTCGCCCCCATTGATCACTGGCGCGGGGCAATGGTTGTACGGGAGGTGAAGGAAAGGTGACCGCGCCTTCACATTCGGCCGGTCAGTCGAACCAGCGGTCCCGGGCCAGTTCCTCCGTGCGGGACTCGTCCTCCAGGAGGGCGGCCACCTCGAAGCGGCGCGGCCACTGGGCGGCGGCCCAGGCCAGGGCGGCGGCGACGCCCTCCAGGGTGGCGGCGTGCGGAACGCCGTCGGAGGTCAGGCGCCAGTCGATCCCGACGCCGTCCACGACGAGTTCGGCGTGCTCGACGTACGCCGCCGGGGTGCGCGGCCCGAGCAGGGCGCGGACCGCGTCGGGGACGGCGTGCTCGGTGCCCTCGGAGTCGACCTCGCCGGTGACGGACTCGCTCAGCCGGCGTACCTGGAACAGCTCCGCCAGCTCGGCGGCGCGCGCCGGGCGGACCGGCAGCAGCGGGACGCCGGAGGTGAAGGGGAGCAGGTCGGGCGAGTCGACCACCACCGCGTCGGCGGCGTCCACCACCTCGACCCGGCCGTCCACCACGGCCCGCACCTCGTCGGGGAGCGTGACCTGCTCGGGGTCGAGGTCGGCCAGGGCGCCGTACAGGGCGTGGAGCTGGGCGGCCGTGACGGGGCGGTCGGGGTCGGCGAGGCGGTCGAGGAGCTCGGCGCCGCCGCCGGGCTCCTCCAGGAGGGCGGCGACGGAGGTGCGCACGCCGAGGGCGCGCAGCACCTGCTCGTCCTCGAAGCCGGTCGCGTCGGCCTCGTCGTACAGGCCGCGCAGCAGCGGGTCGCCACCGGCGGTGCGCAGCCCGGCGGGGCGGCGCCCGCCGAGCACCGGGTGCCCGCGCAGCCACCAGGCGGTGTAGGGGCGGACGGTCTCGTGGGTGCCGTCGGGGAGCAGGACGCGGACCGGCTGCACGAGGGCGTCGCGCAGCGGGGGGCGGGAGAGCAGGGCGAGGGCCTCGGGCCAGTGGTCGTCGTCCACCAGGTCCAGGTCGCGCACGGCCACGATCTCGGTGGCGACCGGCGGGACGGGGCTGTCCGGGAAGCGGTCCAGGATGTCCTCGCTCCACACGTCGACCGCGTCGAGCAGCCCGGCGTCGTCCGGCTCGGCGAAGTCGCTCTCGCGGGGGTCGAGTTCGTCCGGGTCGAGGACCACGTCGGTGGCGCGGACGAGGGCGAAGGTGACGAGGACTCCGCAGGCGGCCAGGGTGTCCTGGCCCCACTTCGCCGCCAGCTCGGCCTCCACGGCGGGGAGTTCGTCCTCGCGCATGACGCGGGCGAACGGGCCGCCGGGGAAGACGAGTTCGCCGGCCGGGGCGAGGTCGCCGTCCTCGTCGGGCAGGGCGAGCGCGCCCAGCCAGGGCTCGTCGCCGGGGTCCAGGGCGGCGTCGCGGACCAGGGTGAGGACGGTGTCGGCCAGTTCGTCGGCGTCCAGGGTGTCCTCCTCCCAGTTGGCGCCGCCGTCGTCGTCCAGGGAGGCGGCGACGGCGGCCCGCACCTGCGGGGTGGTGAGCACGGCGCGGGGGGTGGCCGGGAGGGCGCCGAGCTTCTCCAGGAGGGGGTGCGCGGCGTCGGGGTGGGCGACCTTGAGGCCAAGGCGGGCGAGGACGGCGGTGTCGGCGGTGGCTTCGGCGGCGGGGAGGAGGATCTGGCGGGGGCCGATGGTCGTGCGTCCGTCGGCGAGCGGCACGGGGAGCCCGGACAGCCGGTCGGGGTCGACGCCGGCCAGGCTGTCGTAGAGGCGGCGCCACCAGGCGGGGTCCTTCTCCAGGCCCGCCAGCCGGTCGACGGCGTCGGTCAGCGGGACCCGGCCGACGCCCAGGGTGCGCAGCTCGGGGCGGCGCTCCAGGCCGGCGGGGAGCAGGGTGGGCAGCACCTCGGCGAGGACGAGCACGGTGTCGGCACCGGCGCCCTCGACGACCTCGGCGTCCCGGGGGCGCAGGGAGGCGGGCAGCTCGTCGTCCTCGCCCGGCGGGACGGCCGGCGGCAGGAAGGACGTGCGGGGCAGCCGGTCGAGGACGGCCTGGCGCAGGGCGCCGTCGAGGGCGCCCTTGCCGAGCGGTCCCGGCACCAGGTCGATGACGCCGGGGCCGACGGGGAGCCAGTCGGCGAGGAGACCGGCGTAGGCGTCGGCGGCGCGCTGGACGAGGAAGTCGGTGAGCGGGCCGGGCGCGGCGTGCCGGCGGGTGGTGTCCAGCGGGAACGACGCGATGAGCAGCGCCGGCACGCCGAGGGGCTCGTCGCTGGGAGTGGGCGCGTGCACGACGGGGCTGGTGCGGGGGCGTTCGGGGGCGCCGTCGGCGTCGACGGGGACGGCCCACGTCACCGACCAGTGCGGGCGCAGGCGCTCCTCGACGGGGCGGTCGGCGAGGAGGTCGGGGGTGAGGGGGCCGTGCGCGGCGGCGGTGCGCCAGCGGGTGGTGCCGTCGCGGGAGTCCTCGACGGTGATGACGGGCCCGTCGGTGCGGCGGCGCAGGGTGCGGATGTCCTCCCCCACCTCGACCACGACCTCCTCCAACCCCGGCAGGGCGAGGAGCAGGGCGTCGTCCACGGCGTGCAGCAGGCGCTCGGCGAGGGCGGCGGCGGCCGGGTCGCGCAGCGGCAGGATGACGGCGGTGTCGTACGGGGCTGGGGCGCTGCCCTCGGCGGGGAACGGGAGCCGCAGCAGCGGTACGTGGCCGTCGCGCCGGCGCATCTCCTCGCCGAGCCCGGCGCTGGTCAGGGCGGCGTCGGCGGCGAGGTGGCGGGCCTCGGCGAGCGACCAGCGCACGCCGCCGTGCCGGCCGACCACGGCGGGCTCGTCGGTGACGGCGAGGACGGCGGAGAAGCCCACGCCGTACCTGCCGACGGCCCCGGCGCCGCCGTCCACGCGCTTGGCGGAGGCCCGCAGCGTGGCGAGCGACTCGACGCCGGCCGTGTCCAGGGGGGCGCCGGTGTTGGCGGCGACGAGGACGTCGTCGCGCAGGGTGAGCCGCAGCCTGCCGGGCACGGCCGTGCGGGCGGCGGCGTCGGCGGCGTTCTGGGCCAGCTCGACGACCAGCCGGTCCCGGTACCCGCCGAGGACGAGGTCCTCCTCGGCGTTGGCGTCCTCCCGGAACCGGGCGGGGCTCGCGGCCCAGGCGTCCAGCACGCCGCGGCGGAGGGGGGCGGTGCCGAAGGGGTCGGCGCCCTCGGTCGCCGGCCGCACGAACATGCTCACGGTCATCTCCCTCGTCGGCCTGGGTTGGCGTTCGGTCGAAGGTACCTCCCGGTCAGCGGCGTGACGAACGTCAATCGAGGTGGGGTGGGGTCACTCGGGTGGGTGAATCGCGAGAAGAGAAACGGATCTTCACATTCCCCGGCTGCTTGTGTTCACCCCGAACGGCTGCACACGCCCGTTCGATCCGTCCCTACGTGCACGAAACGGAACCCCATGGTCAGTCCGCCCCACGAGGCGATGCACCGCATCTTCCAGCACGACCCCGGCCTCTTCAGCCGCGTCTCGCAGTACCTCGGCGTCGACTTCCCGACCCCGGTCTCCGCCACCGCCCTGCCCACCGACCTCACCGAGGCCAACCCGGTCGAGCGCCGCCTCGACACCCTGCTCCGCTTCGAGACGGCGGAGGACGGGCCGTTCCTGCTGGCCATCGAGGCGCAGGGCCGCCCGGACCGGGACAAGCCGGCGAGCTGGGCGTACTACTGCGGCTACCTGTGGACGAAGTACCACCTGCCGACGGCCCTCTTGGTCGTCTGCCAGGACCCCCGCACGGCCCGGTGGGCCCAGCAGGCGGTCAGCTGCGGGCCGCCGCAGCTGCCCACCCTCACCCTCCAGCCGATGGTGGCGGGACCGGACAACATGCCGGTGATCACCGACCCGGAGGAGGCCGGGGCCGACCTGGTCCTGGCCAGCCTGGCCGCCATCACGCACGCCGCCGACGAGTCGGTGGGTGCGATACTGAAGGCGCTGTCCTCCGCACTCGGCAAGGTCCCCGAGGACATCGCGGGACCCCTCATCGACTTCACCGCCCAGGGCATGGGCAACCGCCCGGCCCGGTACATCTGGAGGAAACTGGTGGCCGCAGACACGTCCTTCTACACGTCGTACCTCGCCGAGGAGATCCGGGACGAGGGCCGGGCCGAGGGGGAGGCCAAGGGCCTGGCCAAGAGTCTCCTGCTCATCCTGGAGCAGCGCGGGATCGACGTGCCCGACGACGCCCGGCAGCGCATCACCGAGTGCCATGACATGGAGGTGCAGGGCACCTGGCTGACTCGGGCGCTCACGGCCTCCTCACTGGAAGAGGTCTTCGACGGCGACGCCGATAACCGGTAGCCGCCCCTACGAGTGCCCCAGCTCCGCCGTCTCCGCGTCCTGGGCCGCCGGGACCGAGCCCGTGTCCTGGGCCGGGCCCAGGGGGAACGGGTCGACGCGGGTCTCGTCGATGACCGGGGGAGGCGGCTGGGGGGTGGCCGGCATGACCGCGGCCTCCGAGTGGCCGCCGCAGCCGTAGGAGAGGGAGACGACGCGGCCGTCCGCCGGGGAGTACTCGTTGGCGCAGACGCCGAAGGCCTGGCCGAGGGAGCCGCCGATGGGGGTGAGGAAGCCGCAGGTGGCGCAGGAGGCGGGGGCCGCCTGGGCCATGGGGGTGTCGGCGCCGAAGGAGTCGGCCCAGCGGTCGGCGGCCAGGTGGAGCCCGTAGCGGGAGAGGACCCGGGCGCGGCGCAGGCCCAGCTCCTCGGCGAGCGCGGCGATGGTGCCGCGGGCCGGGACGGCGGGCAGCTCGGCGGGCGGGCCGCCGGTGATCTCGGCGTCCTCGGCCTCGACCAGGTCGGCCATCTCGTGGGAGATCGCCGAGTTCGGCGGCGGCTCGTCCTCGCCACTCCAGCCCGGCTCGAGGCGCAGGTCCTCGGCGTCGGTGGGCAGCAGGTCGCCGGGGCCCATGTCGCCGGGGCGCAGCCGCTCGCTCCACGGCACCCACTCGGGGGCCAGGACGGCGTCGGGGCCCGGCAGCAGGACCGCCTCGTCCACCGTGACGATCTTCGCGCGGGAGGCGCGGGCCACCGTCACCGCCCAGCGCCAGCCCCGGTAGCCCAGCTCCTTCGCGGCGAAGTAGTGGGTGACGACCCGGTCGCCCTCGGAGAGCAGCCCGGTGTGCTCACCCACCACGCCGGGCGCGGCGGCCTCCTCCGCGGCGGCGCGGGCGAGGTCGACGGCCTCGGCACACAGGCGGTCGGGGGTGCGGCTTCGCGTGGTCGCTGCGCTCACAGGTATCGCTTCTCTCCATACGCCGTCTCACGAGTGCGCCACTGCCGGCGACGGGGCGGACGGAGCGGACCGGGGGACCGCGTCGACGTCCGCGCCCGATCACGCTCGGGCGCACCTACGCCATCCATTCTGCGGGATGACCGTGAGGCGCGCGGCCGAGAACATTCGTCATGGCGCGCTGTGCACGCTACCTGCTCAGCTCCGCTGGGCCTACACCGACGGGAGTTTCCGGCCCCGCGCGGCCCCCCTCGGCACCGGCGCGTCACCCGCTCCGGGCACCGCCATCCGTGCCGTACGGGCGCTATGACCCGGACTTCCGGGGCACTATGACGGGGTGGCAGCCGCACGGACGGAGTTCAAGAGCGGGAGCCCGGGGCGGGGACCCGGGCGGTTCCGCAGGTTCGGGCGTGCCCTGCGCACGCCGGTGACCGGAACCGCGCGCGGTATCCGCCGGGCGACCCACGCCCACGGCGCCGGCGAGTCCGGCCTCGGCAAGCTGATCGAGCTGCACGGGGTGAACGGCGCCGGGGACGTCATGATCACCGTCGCGCTCGCCTCCACCGTCTTCTTCTCCGTTCCCACCGACGAGGCCCGCGGCCGGGTCGCGCTCTACCTCGCCATCACCATGGCGCCCTTCACCCTCCTCGCCCCGGTCATCGGCCCGATCCTGGACCGCGTCCCGCACGGCCGCCGCGCCGCCATGGCGGTGGCGATGGCGGCCCGGGCGCTGCTCGCGCTCGTGCTGTCCGGGGCGGTGATCACCGGCAGCATCGAGATGTACCCGGCCGCGCTCGGCGTGCTGGTCGCCTCCAAGGCGTACGGGGTGGTCAGGAGTGCGGTGGTGCCGCGGCTGCTGCCGCCCGGATTCTCCCTGGTCAAGGCCAACTCCCGGGTCACCCTGGCCGGCCTGCTCTGCACCGGGATCGCCGCGCCGATCGGCGCCGGCCTCCAGCAGCTCGGCCCGCGCTGGCCGCTCTACGGCGCCTTCCTGATCTTCGTCGCGGGCACGGTGCTGTCCTTCACGCTGCCGCCCAAGGTCGACTCCGCGCGCGGCGAGGACCGCGCCCTGCTCGCCTCCGACGAGCGGCACCTGCACGGCCCCCACCGCCAACCGGTCAAGCGGCCCGGGCTGCGCACGGTCGGGCCCGCGGTGACGCACGCGCTGGCCGCCAACGCCGCCATACGCTGCCTCACCGGCTTCCTGATCTTCTTCCTCGCCTTCCTCCTGCGCGTCCACCCGATGACCGGCCAGAGCGCCGCGGTCTCGCTGGGCATAGTCGGCGTCGCGGCAGGCGCGGGCAACGCGCTCGGCACGGCGGTCGGCGCGTGGCTGCGCTCGCGGGCGCCGGAGATCATCATCGTGACCGTCGTCGCGGTGGTCCTCGGCTCGGCGATCACGGCCGCGGTGTTCTTCGGCGCGGTCCTGGTGGCGGCGCTGGCCGCGGTCGCCGGCTTCGCGCAGGCGCTGGCCAAGCTGTCCCTGGACGCGCTGCTCCAACGCGACGTCCCCGAGCAGGTGCGCACCTCGGCCTTCGCCCGCTCCGAGACGCTGCTCCAGGTGGCCTGGGTGCTCGGCGGCGCCGTCGGCATCGCGCTGCCGCTCAACGGCACCCTCGGCCTCGCGGTGGCCGCCGCGATCGTCGCGGTGGGCTGGGTGACCACGGTCCGGGGGCTGCTCGCCTCGGCCCGGCACGGGAGCGCCGCCCGGCCGCGGGTGGCGTAGGACGCGGCACGCCGTACCCAGGTGGGGAGAGGCATGGACGCGCCAGATAGCCTTCGCCCATGACCACGTTGCCCCGCGGCGCCGCCGCCGCCCGTCACCGCGTCCTGCGGCGCCGCCGCGCCGTCGCCGCCGCCGGCGCCGTGTCCGCCGGACTGCTCCTGGTGTCCGCCTGCGACAAGCCGACACCCAAGTCGACGGTCACGGTCGGCAGCTCCTCGGTCAGCTCCGAGGCCGCCTGCGGCGGAGAGGGCGACACGCTCAAGGTCGCCGACATCCAGAAGTGCCTGAAGGACACCAAGGACCTCAAGACGATCTCCGTCGACCCCGACGAGACCGTCCGCTTCGGCGTCGACCCGGACATCGCCGACAAGCGCTGGACGATCCTGATGAACGGTCAGCAGCTCAGCAACGACACCAAGAACACCTACCGCACGGTGCCGGGCAGCGTGTTCTTCAACGCCCAGTACGGCGCGCAGGGCGACTCCACGATCGTCACGATCAAGGCCGGCGACGGCAAGAAGGAGAGCGAGGCGGCCACCGGGCTGTGGTCGTTCAAGCTGAAGAAGGACGACTGACCACGTCCCCCGCCCGCGTCCTCGTCGTCACCGCGGTCCCCGTCGAACGGGACGCGGTGGCGCGGGCGTTCCCCGGGGAGGCCGGCGAGGTCCGGCTGCCCGGCGCCGTCCTGCACCGCCTGCCCGCCGGTCCCGACCTGCTCGCGGCCGGCGTCGGGCCCGCCCTCGCCGCCGCCTCCACCGCCGCCGCGCTGACCGCCGCGGCCCTGGCCGGCGCCCCCTACCGGCTGGCCGTCTCCACCGGCATCGGCGGCGGCTTCGCGCCCCACGCCCCGGTCGGCTCGCTCGTCGTCGCCGACGAGATCACCGCCGCCGACCTCGGCGCCGAGACCCCCGACGGCTTCCTGCCCGTCACCGAGCTGGGCTTCGGCACCGTCACCCACCGCCCGCCGCCCGGCCTGGTCGCCGACGTCGCCGCCGCCACCGGGGCCCGCGCCGGCACCGTCCTGACCGCCGCCACCGTGACCGGCACCGCCGAGCGCGCCGCCCGCCTGCGGGAGCGGCACCCGCGCGCCCTCGCCGAGGCCATGGAGGGCTTCGGCGTCGCCGAGGCCGCCGCCGCGCAGGGCGTACCGGTCCTGGAGCTGCGCGCGGTCTCCAACCCGGTCGGGCCGCGCGACCGGGCCGCCTGGCGCATCCCGGACGCCCTCGCCGCGCTCACCGGCGCCTTCGGGAAGACGGCACCCGTCCTCACGACTTGGAACACACATGACTGACGCGCTGCGGATCGCCTACTCCCCCTGCCCGAACGACACCTTCGTCTTCGACGCCCTCGCCCACGGCCGCGTCCCCGGCGCCCCCGCCCTGGACGTGACCTTCGCCGACATCGACATCACCAACGGCATGGCCGAGCGCGGCGAGGGCGACGTGCTGAAGGTGTCGTACGCCGTGCTGCCCTACGTCCTCGACACGTACGCCCTGCTGCCCTGCGGCGGGGCGCTCGGCCGGGGCTGCGGGCCGCTGGTGCTGACCCGGGAGGCCGGGGCCGACCTCGCCGCGGCGACGGTCGCGGTGCCGAGCGAGACCTCGACGGCCTACCTGCTGTTCCGGCTCTGGGCGGCGGACACCGTGCCCGGCGGGGTCGGGCGGATCGTGGTGATGCCGTTCCACGAGATCATGCCGGCCGTGCGGGACGGGCGGGTCGACGCGGGCCTGGTGATCCACGAGGCGCGGTTCACGTACCAGGAGTACGGGCTGCACAAGCTGGCCGACATGGGCGAGCACTGGGAGGCGACGACCGGGCTGCCGATCCCGCTGGGCGCGATCATCGCCAAGCGGTCGCTGGGCGCCGAGACCCTGACCCGGCTGGCGGACGACGTGCGCGCCTCGGTGCGGGCCGCCTGGGCGGAGCCCGAGGTGTCCCGGCCGTACGTCATGGCGCACGCCCAGGAGATGGACCCGGGCGTGGCCGACCAGCACATCGGGCTGTACGTGAACGAGTTCACCGCCGGCCTCGGCGAGGACGGGTACGCGGCGGTGCGGGGGCTGCTGACGCGGGCGGCGGCGGAGGGTCTGGTGCCGGCCCTTGGGCCGGGGGCGCTGGACTTCCCGTAGCGGCGCTCACACGTCCAGCTGGTCGGCGACCGCGCGGAGCAGGCCGGCGATCTTCTTGCCGGAGGTCTTGTCCGGGTAGCGGCCCTTCTCCAGCATCGGGGTGATGTTCTCCAGGACGGTGGTGAGGTCCTGGACGATGGAGGCCAGCTCGTCGGGCTTGCGGCGCGCGGCGGCGGCGAGCGACGGGGCCGGCTCCAGGAGGGTCAGGGACAGGGCCTGGTCGCCGCGCTGCCCGGCGACGACCCCGAACTCCACGCGCTGGCCAGGCTTGAGCGCCTCGACTCCGGCGGGCAGGACCGAGGAGTGCACGAAGACGTCGCCGCCGTCGTCGCGGGAGAGGAAGCCGAAGCCCTTCTCGCTGTTGAACCACTTGACCTTGCCAGTCGGCAAAGCACACACCCCCTCGGTCAGTGCCGGACTGGCCGGACGCCTGTTGACTAGCCGTTCGTTCAACCCTACCGGGGGTCTCCCCAGGGGCACACAGCCTTAATCACGCCTGGATACAGCACTGAGCCTCCACCCAGTGAGGGCAGAGGCTCAGAGGCAGTACAGGGGCTCAGGCTTCCTTGGCTTCCGCCTTGATCCGGAAGACAGTGGCACGGCCGATTCCGTGCTTGGCAGCAACCTTCATGACGCTCAGCTCTTCCAGGTCTGCCAGTACCGCAGCACGGTCAATCTCTCTGGGACGCCCCCAGCTCTTCCCGCTGGTCTCACGGGAGGCTGGGGCAGAGGCACGGCGCTCACGCTGGAAGATGAGTTCCATCTCAGCGAAGGTACCGAGCATCAAGAGCGCCATCTCCGTAGCCGGACCAACTACGCGGGTACCAATGGTCATCGCTCCCCCGTTCACCAGGTGAATACCTTCCTCCCGGAATTCAGCGACAAGAGCCAGAACCTTGTGCATCGTCCGGCCGAGTCGGTCAAGGGAAGCCACGTACAGAACGTCACCGGAGCGCAATAGAGCCCTTGATGAGGAGTCCTACAAGCATGGCACGACACAGGTAGAGGTCACTGTGAAAGACGCAATCATGGAGAAAGACAAGAAGGCATGGTGCGGGATTGAGGCAGAGGGATCTGACATTGCCCCACGTCTGGCAGTCTCAGCCAACCGTATGAAACTGGAGATGGACAGACGGAAGATGAAGGTAGCCAGAAAACCGGCTAGGGGTAGTCGGAATACCGGCCAGGAGGTAGACGGAATCCCGGCTACAAACAATAAGAAAGAACTAGATGAAGTAACAAGACGAATGGAACAACCGCTGCACCTGGCGCAGCCAGGGACAGCGAATGATTGCAGGGAGAGTGATTCAGTAGACCAGGGGAAACCCAGGGATAAAGAGATTGAGGTATCCGCTGGTTGAGACTAATATCCGCCTTCGGCGGATTAGGTTCCTCTGGTTTCCCCAACGAGGTATCCCCGTATCCCTTGTCTCTTTGCTTGGATATGTACTATGACCGCCGGCCGCCATAGCCTAATTCCCGCATTTGATAGGAGGATAAGGCTACTGAATATCAATTCCCGGGCAATCCTAGTGATGACTCCTGGTTTTCTGGGTGCTTCACGATACTTGCCGTTTGAGTACAGTTACCCCTCTCGCCTCCGGAAAACACTAAAGCCGATACCTCCGAGTTACAGAGATACCGACCCTAGTCCTTTCTAGTTACTTTTCTGGGTAGTGCATCGTCACATACCTGTTGGTCTTCACTACCATCGTCCCTGCTTTGTAAAGCCGCAGGATGAGGCACTTCACTCCTGACTGATTGGTCGCTGGTTCGATGGATAGCACTTCGACTGCCCTACCGTTCCACAACTTCAGGTGTTCGCCCACTCCCAACTTCTTCGCTGGCTTTCGTGATGGTCTGCTGATGTCGTTCCCTCCCTTCTTTCGAGGTACGTACATCATCTCACCCACCACTGACAAATGAGAGGGAGTCTCCACTTACGGCTCTGTGGCCTTGAGCCCCTGATACGCCTCCCTGAGGTCTGTTCCTTCCGGAAGCTGCCTAGCCTCTACAGCCCTGACGACTTCCAGCGCACGCCAGTGATTGGAGGGGACCACACGGCCGGACAGAATGGCTTTCTGCGCTGAGTGACACGCTTCGTCAAGCCTGTCATCCTTGAGGAGCACTAGGGCAAGATCGATATGCGCTGAAGCCACACGGCGCGGCCACTGGCTCACATCATTACTCGGACTCAGTCTCCTGATCACTTCCCTGGCGTACGGCTCCGCCGATACGTCCCCGAGCCATGCGAGGGTTGTAGCCGTGTAGGAGAGGGCTTTGGCGGGGTCGTAGCGGTAGTGGTGCTCCGGAGTCTCCGGGGTCCCCCTGGAAGCCGATAGAGCCTGTACGCGCTCAATGGCCGAGTAGGTTTCCTTGCCCTGTCCGAGGCGGGCATGTGCTCTGCCCTCTTGGGCGGTTGCCTGGATAACGGCTGAGCCGTTGGCGGGAGCTATCTGCTGAGCCGCGCGGGAGAGGTCAACGGCCTGGATGCAATCCCCATCGGTGAGAACTCTCCAAGCCTCGGTCTCGAAGCACCATGCCTCAATCTCGGAGTGTCCGGCTTCCCTCGCCAGAGTGGCCGCTGTCTCCAGCCGGGCGGTAGCGGCATCGTCCTGCGTCAAGTCGATATGGACTGTGGCTCCCAGGAGGGAGAGCCATCCCCCGACTACCAGCAAGCGCCTGCGCTCGGAGAGGGTCTTCTTACCGTCCAGGAGCTTTACGACGTACGCGGAGTGCTTGCGTACCTGCCTGAGAAGATCTTCCGGCTTGGCTTTCGGGTACGCCATAGCCAGACCGTCAAAGGCATGTTCCAACCGCTCAAGGGTGGCTTTTCCCACGTCACTTGCCTGTACGCGCCGGGCAAGCTCCCATGCGTCCATCTCGTCATCGTGGGAGCTGCCGTCTGCCACGGACAGGGAGAGGCCGAGGTATTCGTTGATGGCTTGGGTCAACTCCGCAGAGGGAGCCTGTTTCCCGTTGAGTACCCGGCTCAGATACGCCACGTCGTAGTGGAGTTCCCTGGCTGCGCCCCTCAGGCTCTTGCCCTGTGCCTTGAGTGCGCCCCGTACCTCAGACCCGAAATCGTTCATGGTGCCGCTCCCGTTGACTGTTGACGCTTCATCGTAGTCAACGCTGGTCAACTGCCCTATGGCGTTGGCGAATCGGTTGTGTGGCCGGACATGAAACCACCCGACCGACTGCTAGGAGTCGACATGGCGAACGGCACCGCCCGTGAGGCGGCTCAGCCGCGCGAGAGCAGCGAACTTCCCGTTGACCTGGAGACGATCAGAAGCGCAGCGCACGACGTACTGACCGATGGACGCAGTCTCACGGACCCCGATGAGGCGGAGACGATCATCCTGCTTCTGCGCGGCATGATCAGGCTTCTCGTCCACGAGGTCCACGAGTTGGCCAGCCGACTCCCCCGGGAGGACAATCACCGCGCACGCGCTTTCGCGTGTATCGCGGAAGCCCGTATGCGACTGCGGCTGAAGACGGAGTATGCGGCGCACGCCGTGCTGGTCTCGCTCGCCCAGAGGCTTGCCCGGACCGTGGGGGCGTTGGCCGACCACTACGAGAGCCTGAAGGCCGCTCCCTGAGCCTTGGAACGTCTTCACGGTCCGGGATAGACCCTGAACCCCTTCCAGGGGCGCAGACGGCCGTACAGAGCCGCGGGGCCTTTTCTATTCCTGCATTCTAATCCTTGGCGAATCCCAATGCCTTCCAGCGGTATTCCTCGGTGGCATTGTGACTAACTACCATTCGCGCCATCTTGGATTTTCCCGGATGCGTAAGGGAAAGCTCCTGCGCCATGGTCTGAATATCCCCTAGGTCCATTACCATTCCCGGACCAGTTCCACTGTCGCCATTCCTCCACGCCCAGATCTTGACGCCATAGGAGCGGAGGAATTCCCTGCGGTCTTCTTGGTCTTTGGCTCCCCAGACATCCCCGTACTTCTTACCCGTGGCCTTGAGTACGGGGTTAGCCCTCTCTTCCTCTTGCCTGGAAAGGAGAGCCACCTTTGCCGACAGACTCTTGTGCATACGCCGGTATGACTCTTCCTGCCCCTCTCCGTCGTACTCTCCTGCCAGGAAGTCAGCTTCCAGTTTTTCCAGGCGTGTCTTAGCCGACTGGAGTTCCCTTGCCTGGCTCGGGCCCACGCCTGCCCTCTCGTACATCTCCCACGTTCCGACGCTCTCACGGATTACCTGGTCAACCGCTGCATCGAGAGCGTCAGCACGTACATAGACGCCTTCCGTGCACGCTCCGCCCTTGAACTTGTTGGAGCAGCGGTAGTACCTGTGTCCCGGCATCTTTGTTCCGTCCTTCCTGGTGTGGCCTGCGCCCAGGAGAGACGTAACGGCGGCTCCGCAATTACCGCAGCGCGCAATACTCGCAAGCAGGCTCTTGGCGCTGACTCGACTTCCGTCCGTGTAGGCTTTGGGAGCCGGTTTGATACGGTCCACCAATTCCGCCCACTCATCCATTGTGGCTAGTGGCTCTTCAGGAAGGATTACCGGCCCCCCCTGATCATCTAGAACGGCCTCACCCCTGTACGTGTAGATACCGGGAACCCAAGAGGAACGGATGAATTTGTTGATGATGGTGGACTGCCATTGAGTTCCCTTGGTCTCCTCCTCCTTCAACTTCCTGAGGTGATCTCCCCACGTGAGTACGCCACGGGAATTGAAGTCACGGGAAATCCTGTGTGTGGACTGTCCCTCCCGGACACGAGAGAAGATCTCTTCTACGTAGGGGTAGAAGTCCTGATCAATCTCCAGAACCTTCCTCCTGCCGCCCTCTACGGCCTTGATCCGGTAGCCGGTAGGCGGAGCACCCGTAAGCCATGAACGGTTCTCTAGACGCTCCTGCACACCGTTGAGGATGCGCGCCTGGATGGTGTCGTACTCAGCCTCAGCGAATACCGCAGTCATACCCGCCATCATCTTTCCCTGAGGGGTGCTCAGGTCGAACCCTTCTTCTACACAGACGATGAACTTCCCGTTCTCCCGCGCCCACTGAACTAGCTCATGAAAGTGCATGGCGCGTCGGGTAAGCCTGTCCATCTTGGCTGCAATGATCACGTCGAACTCATCGGCTCGGGACGTGAGCCAGCGTCCAAGCCTGGGACGCTTGAACGGGGAGATCGAGCCTGAGACGTCCGTGTCCTCTGCCTCGCCCACCAGGAGGCCGGACCGTTGGGGGGCGTTGACGTGGTGTCGGATCACGCTCCGCTGCCACTCGATGGACGTGGAACCGTCCGAGTCGGCAGACAGACGGAGACAGGCGAGGTAGCGCAGACCAGGTGTCATGAGGGGAGGCTAGCGCGGAGTCTGTGCCTAGGTAACCGACTTTGCCTAGCCGGTAGGCACCCTCTGTCCTCGTACTCGTCGGAAACGGCTCTGGATAGCACGCGGGCGGGTCTTCCCGACCCGCCGACCACCAGGCTAGTGGTCTGCGGGCCGGTGACAAGACGTCGCCCGGTCGTTCCTCAGGGCTGGGAACTACCCTGGTCGGGTGCGTGATGAAACCCGAACGAACCCCGCCGCGCCCGGTGACCGGCTGATCCGCGCCGGCGCGCTCGTCTTCTTCGCCGGCGCGGTGGCCACGCTGGTCACCGTGGCCCCGCTGCTGCTCGGTACGACGCCCTTCCCGACCTTCATGTTCGGGCTGAGCATGCTGATGGGGGTGGGGTTCCTGATCGCCGGGGCGGGCGTGCTGCGGTCGGTGGCGGCGGGGCGGCGTCAGGCCGCGCGGTAGGTCTTGAGCCAGGCCGGGAACTCGGTGAGGTCGTTCAGGACGGTGTCCGCGCCGGCCGCTTCGAGTTCCGCGGCGGTGTAGGGGCCGCTGGCCACGGCGACGGAGTAGGCGTCTGCCGCGCGGGCTCCCCTGATGTCGCCGAGGTGGTCGCCGACGTAGATGTCGGCGGCGTGCTCCTTCAGGGCGACGGCCTTCTGCTCGGCCCAGAGGTTGCCGATGACCGCGTCCGGTTCGATGCCGAGGTGGTCCAGGTGGAGCTTGGCGTTCGGCTCGTACTTGGCGGTGACGACGAGGGTGCGGCCGCCGGCGTCCCGCACGGCGGCGACGGCCTCGCGGGCGCCGGGGAGGGCGGTGGTGCCGGTGATGGCGTGGGTGGGGTACATCGTCCGATAGAGGTCGGCGGTCTGCGCGATCCGGTCGGCGGGGAACCAGTTGGCCAGTTCCTCCTCCAGGGGCGGGCCCAGCCTGGTCACCGCGAGGTCGGCGTCGACGTAGGTCCCCGTGTGTTCGGCCAGGGCCAGGTAGCAGGCGCGGATGCCGGGGCGGGAGTCTATGAGGGTCATGTCTAGGTCGAAACCGACGGTGGGAGCCATGGGGTCCATTGTGGGGTGTTCGGCCTCGCCTTCGGCTTCGGCCCCTTTTCGTTCCCACCCGCACCGCCCGTGCGGCTTTCGTTGTCGGGTGCGGGTGGCCCCGGTGGGGGGTTCTCGCCGTCGGCGGCTGCGGGTCGTCGCCTCAGGCGCGCGGCGTGCGGGAGCGCCAGAGGAGGTAGAGGGCCGTCGCCACGGCCGCCGTCCGCAGGGTCCAGGGCCACGTGTCGGCCAGGGCGTCGTTCAGGTGGCCCTCGGCGATCGGGTCGCCCCAGCGGCCCCGCGCGCGGCCCCAGAGCCAGACCGCACCGCCCGCGGCGACCGTGCCCGGCAGGCCCAGTACCGCCCACTTCGACTGGGCCGGGGTCAGCCGGCGCGAGAAGTAGGCGATCAGCCAGCCGAGACCCAGCGGGACGAGGTTGCCGATGACCGCGCCGGCGATGAGGAGGGCGGCGGCCAGGAGCAGGAGGGGGTTGGTCCAGCGGGACGCCGTCGTCTCCCTGGGGCGGCGCAGGCGCAGGCGCCGCCTCCTGGGCTCGGCCACCTCCACGACCGGCACCGGGTCCGGCTTCGCCGGTGCCGCCTCCTCCGGTGGGCGCGGGGGGCGCAGCAGGTCCGGGATCTCCACGCCGCCCACGAAGCCCGGCACGTGGTCGACGGAGCCGAGCGGGCCGCGTTCCACCCGCCACCAGTCCGGCTGCGCACCGCTCGCGCCGGTACCCAGCTCGTCCGCGTCCGCCAGGTGCGGCGGGGACGGCTCGGTGGCGGGTCCGGCGGCCGAGCGGGGGCGTGGCACGGTCCGGCGCAGGCCCCTGCGGCGCGGCGCCGTCGCCGGGTCGTCGTCCGGGTCCTCCTCGCGCGCAGGCGGGGCGGGCCGGCGCGGGCCCCTGCGGCCCGTTGCCGTGCGGGGCTCCTCCGCCGGAGGCGCGGGCACCGGCGCCGCCTGGGGCGACGCGCCCCCGCCCGCCGCCTCCACCACGTCGGCCGGCGTGCCCAGGCTGTCCAGGATGCGGCGGACACCCGCCGGTGTGTCGGCGGAGCCGTCGGCGCGGTGGCGGTCGATCTCCTGGCGCAGGCCCGCCACCAGCCGCATCCGCGTCGCCGAAGGCAACTGGCGCTGGTGGGCCACGTCTCCGACGCGGCTCAGATACTCGTAGACGACCTGGTCGCTCTCGATGCCCACGAACCCCTCCGGGGCGGGTGTCAGGTGATACCCCGTCGGATGAAGGTACCGCTACCGTTGGCCGGATGAGCACCGAGGAGAAGTCCGCGGCCCCCCGGTCCCTGGCGGAAGCCCTCCGCGCCAGGGACGACCTCGCCCTTGCCGCCCTCCTGCGCAGCCGTCCCGACCTGGTCGCCCCCGTGCCCACCGACCTCACCCAGCTCGCCACCCGGGCCGGCACCCGCGCCTCGGTGGTGCGGGCCCTGGAACGCCTCGACCGGTTCACGCTCCAGGCCGCCGAGGCGCTGGCCGTCGCCGCCGACCCCGCCCCGTACGCCGAGCTGCTCGCGCTCATGGCCGGCGACGCGGGGGACCCGGAGGTCGAGGCCGCCCTGCCCCGCGCCGTCGCCGTACTGCGCGAGCAGGCCCTGGTGTGGGGCGGCGACGACCGGCTGCGGCTGGTGCGCACCGCCCGTGAGCTGCTCGCGCCCTCCCCGCAGCACCCGTCGCCGACCGGCCTCGGGCCCACCGTGCGGGAGGCGGCGGCCGGGATGTCGCCGGGGCGGGTGCAGGGGATCCTCGGGGAGACCGGGCTGCCCTCCACCCACGACTCGGTGTCCGCCGTCGCCGCCCTCGCCGGCCTCTTCGCCGACCGGCGGCGGATGGCCGCGCTGCTCGCGCCGCTGCCGGCGGAGTCGCGGGAGGTGCTCGAGCGGCTGGTGTGGGGGCCGCCGTACGGCCAGGTCACCCACGACCCGGCCGCCCATCTGCGCCGCCTCCTCGACCTCGGCCTGCTGCTGCCCACCGCGCCCGGCACGGTCGTGCTGCCCCGCGAGGTCGCCCTGCACCTGCGGGCCGGCCGCGCCCACCGCGCCCCCGAGCCGGTGCCGCCGCCCGTCGAGGCCGCCGCCGCGCACCGGCCGGGGATCGTGGACGCCACCGCCGCCGGGCAGGCCCTCACCGCGCTGGACATCGTCGAGGAGCTGCTGAAGGAGTGGGACGAAGGGGGCCCGGCCGTTCTGCGCGCCGGCGGCCTGAGCGTGCGCGACCTCAAGCGCACCGCCGTCGCCTTGGACGTGCCCGAGCCCGTCGCCGCCTTCTGGGTCGAGCTGGCCTACGCGGCCGGCCTGATCGCCTCCGACGGCGAGGCCGACGAGCGGTACGCGGTGACCCCGGCGACCGACGAGTGGCGGGAGCTGCCCCCGGCCGAGCGCTGGGCGCGGCTGGCCGAGGCGTGGCTGGCGGGGACCCGGACGCCGGGCGTGATCGGCGGCCGGGACCTGAAGGACCGCGCCCTGTCCGCGCTCGGGCCCGGCCTCGACCGCTCGGCCGCGCCCGAGGTGCGGCACCGGGTGCTCGCCCTGCTGGCCGCGCTGCCGGAGGGCGCCGCACCGGACGTCGACTCGGTTCTCGCCCGGCTGCGCTGGGAGCGCCCGCTGCGGGGGCCGCGCCAGGGGCAGGGCGCGGAGGAGGACCTGCGCTCGCGGCTGGCCCGCTGGACGCTGGACGAGGCCGAGCTGCTCGGCATCACCGGGCGCGGGGCCCTCGGCGCCACCGGGCGGGCCCTGATCGGGGCCCCGGACAGACCCCACGCGCCGGACGCCGAGCCGGAGGGACCCGGCGCCAAGCTGCCCGTCCACCACCGCACGCCCCCCGCGTCCGCCCCCCGCTCCCCCGCCGAACGCGCCGCCGCCGCAGCGCACGCCGCCCGCCTGCTCGCCCCGCTGCTCCCCGAGCCCCTCGACCACGTCCTGCTCCAGGCCGACCTCACGGCCGTGGCGCCGGGCCCGCTCCAGCGGCCCCTCGCCGACACGCTGGGGGTGTTGGCGGACGTGGAGTCCAAGGGCGGCGCCACCGTCTACCGGTTCACGCCGGGCTCGGTGCGCCGGGCCCTGGACGCCGGGCAGAGCGCCACCGAGCTGCACGCCTTCCTCGCCCGGCACTCCCGCACGCCGGTGCCGCAGCCGCTGACGTACCTGATCGACGACGTGGCCCGGCGGCACGGGCGGCTGCGGGTCGGCGCCGCCTCGGCGTACGTGCGCTGCGACGACGACGCCACTCTGGACGAGATCCTCGCCGACAAGCGGGCCGCGGGTCTCGGCCTGCGCCGCCTCGCGCCGACCGTGCTCGCGGCGGTCGCCGAGCCGGCCGCGCTCCTGGAGGGGCTGCGCGCGATGGGCTTCGCGCCGGCCGCCGAGTCCGCCGCCGGCGACGTCCTGATCGCCCGCGCCGACGCCCGCCGCACCCCGCCGCGCGCCGCGCCCGAGCCGGTGCCGGACGGCCCGCCGGTCCCGGACGACACCCTGCTGACCGCCGCGATCCGCGCCGTCCGCGCCGGCGACCTGGCCGCCACCACCCCGCGCAAGCCGGCCCCGGGCGCGCCCGGCGAGCTGCCCCGCACCGGCGCCGCCGAGACCCTGGCCACCATGCAGGCCGCCGTCCTCACCGGCGAGTCCCTGTGGATCGGCTACGTCAACGCCGAGGGCACCGCCAGCCAGCGCGTCATCGCCCCGGTCACGGTCGAGGGCGGCTTCGTGACGGCGTACGACCACACCGCGGACGAGGTGCGTACGTACCCCCTGCACCGGATCACGGGCGTCGCCGAGCTGGCGGACGACGGGGCCTGAGCACGGCCCGGCCGGTCGGGGGCGGGATCGGGCACACTGGAGGTTTGGACGTTCGGCCGGCGCACGGTCGGGCGCGTGGGAAAGGGTGCCGTTGGTGAATGGTCCGCTGATCGTCCAGTCCGACAAGACGCTGCTGCTCGAGGTCGACCACGAGCGGGCCGACGACTGCCGCCGGGCCATCGCGCCGTTCGCCGAGCTGGAGCGGGCGCCGGAGCACATCCACACCTACCGGCTGACGCCGCTGGGCCTGTGGAACGCGCGGGCCGCCGGGCACGACGCCGAGCAGGTGGTGGACGCGCTGGTGGAGTACAGCCGCTACCCGGTGCCGCACGCGCTGCTCGTCGACATCGCCGAGACGATGGACCGGTACGGGCGGCTCACCCTCTCCAAGCACCCCGCGCACGGGCTCGTCCTCACCACCACCGACCGGCCGGTCCTCGAGGAGGTGCTGAAGTCGAAGCGGGTCGCGCCGCTGGTCGGCGCCCGCATCGACGCCGACACCGTCGCCGTGCACCCCTCCGAGCGCGGGCAGATCAAGCAGACGCTGCTGAAGCTGGGCTGGCCCGCCGAGGATCTCGCCGGGTACGTGGACGGGGAGGCGCACCCCATCGAGCTGGCCGAGGACGGGTGGGCGCTGCGGCCGTACCAGAAGCAGGCCGTGGAGAACTTCTGGCACGGCGGGAGCGGCGTCGTGGTGCTGCCCTGCGGGGCCGGCAAGACGCTGGTCGGGGCGGGGGCGATGGCCGAGGCCAAGTCGACCACGCTGATCCTCGTCACCAACACCGTCTCCGCCCGGCAGTGGAAGCACGAGCTGGTGAAGCGGACCTCGCTGACCGAGGACGAGATCGGCGAGTACAGCGGCACGCGCAAGGAGATCCGGCCGGTCACCATCGCCACGTACCAGGTGCTGACGACCCGGCGGAAGGGCGTCTACCCGCACCTGGAGCTGTTCGACTCCCGTGACTGGGGTCTGGTCGTCTACGACGAGGTGCACCTGCTGCCCGCGCCGGTCTTCAAGTTCACCGCCGACCTGCAGGCGCGGCGCCGGCTCGGGCTGACCGCGACGCTGGTGCGGGAGGACGGCCGCGAGTCGGACGTGTTCTCGCTGATCGGGCCGAAGCGGTTCGACGCGCCGTGGAAGGAGATCGAGGCGCAGGGGTACATCGCGCCCGCCGACTGCGTGGAGGTCCGCGTCGACCTCACCGAGTCCGAGCGGCTCGCGTACGCCACCGCCGAGGCGGAGGAGAAGTACCGGTTCTGCGCGACGACCGCGACGAAGCGGCGGGTGACGGAGGCGATCGTGCGGCGGTTCGCCGGGCAGCAGATCCTCGTCATCGGCCAGTACATCGACCAGCTGGACGAGCTGGGCGAGCACCTCGGCGCGCCGGTGATCAAGGGCGAGACGACCAACGCGCAGCGCGAGAAGCTCTTCGACGCGTTCCGGGAGGGCGAGATCAGCGTCCTCGTCGTCTCCAAGGTCGCCAACTTCTCCATCGACCTGCCGGAGGCGACGGTCGCGGTGCAGGTGTCGGGGACCTTCGGGTCGCGGCAGGAGGAGGCGCAGCGGCTCGGGCGGGTGCTGCGGCCGAAGGCCGACGGGCACCAGGCGCACTTCTACTCCGTCGTCGCCCGCGACACCCTCGACCAGGACTTCGCCGCCCACCGCCAGCGCTTCCTGGCGGAGCAGGGGTACGCCTACCGGATCATGGACGCCGACGAGCTGCTGAGCAGCGACTGAGCCGGGCGTTCACGGCATCGGCAGGCTGAACACCAGCAGCAGGACCAGCACCGGCGGCAGCAGCGCCAGGGCCGCCAGGCCGGACCGCCAGCCCGACCAGCGGGGCGTCCAGGGCAGCACCCAGGAGGCCAGCCAGGCGCCGAGGGTGACGATGCCGCCGAAGGTCAGCGTCGAGTAGATCACCGTCAGCTGGGTCATCAGGGCGTCGGGGCAGTCGTCGGGGCCGCAGCTGTCGGTCGCCATGGCCGACAGGCCGCCGAACAGCAGCGCCGCCGGGGCCAGGAAGAGCAGCAGGACGGTGGCGACGGTCGGGGCGATCCAGGCGTGCCGGTCCCGGTCGGCCGGGGCGGTCGGGGCCGCGGTGGCTCCGTGACTCCAGTGCTGTGCGCTCATGCGGCCAGTCAACCGGCGCGTCGGGCGCCGGGCACGAGCACGGGTACTCAGCCGGACCGGGTCCCGGTACTCAGCCGGGGTCAGCGGCGCCTGACGCCCGCCTCCTCGCCGTACTCGCCGAGGAGGACGACGTCGAGGGCGGCGCCGGCAAAGGTGCGGACGGCGCGGAGGGCCTCGCCGAGGCGGGAGATGGCTGTCGCGGTCATGTCTCCATGGTGCGAGCCGGGCCGCCGCCGGTCATCGGCCGTTGGTCCCGGCCTGGGCAGGCCGTTCGTACATCTCCGGGGGGACGCATGCCCCTCAAGGGGGAGGGCGGTCACCCCTAGGGGTCCCTGAGGGACGTCACCTGAGGCCCGTCACGAAGCCCGCGTCCGTGCAGTACGCCACCGCTCGGCCCTCCGCCTCCGTGTCGCCGTCGACCGCCATGGCCGTGTCGTCGAGGATGTGGCTGCCGTGCCGGTCGAGCCCCTCCCGGTCGAGGCGCCGGGCGGCGGCGACGGCCAGGTACCCCGAGGCCTTTCCGCCGGCCGAGCCGTCGGCCTTGGTGCTCTGCCAGGAGCCCAGCCTGCCGCAGTAGGTCTCCCGCCACTCCTGCTCCCGCGCGGAGTCGTGCGACGAGCAGCCGGTCAGTGCGAGCAGCGCCGCGGCGCAGGCGAAAGCGGTCGCGTACCGCATGGACGTCCCCCCTGAGGTGTGCCGGAGGCCGACGGTACCGCCCGGCGCCGGCGCGGAATCCATTGGCCCGGGCCCGACCCCCTGCCCTAGAATCGCCGCTTCCCCCGCCTCCCCTCGGAGCGCCGCCGTCCGGACGGAAACCGGACGGCATCCGTGCAGCACCCACTCAGCTGGTCAGACCGGAGGCACCCCCTTGTCCACGACCGTCCCCGCCGACCCCCTGTCCCGTGAGCGCTCCCACCTCGCCGCCTCCCGCTCCGCGCTGCGCGCCATGCGCGAGGACGCCCAGTCGCTCGACATCCGCGACGTCACCGCCAACTGGGTGAACGCCGCCGTCCTCCAGCGGCAGATCGACGAGCGGATCAAGGCGCTGGCCGACCTCAGCGGCACCCCGCTCTTCTTCGGCCGCCTCGACTACCTGCACGCGCCCGGCACGGAGGTGGCGGAGGGCGCGGACGGGGAGCGCTTCTACGTCGGGCGGCGCCATGTGCACGACGCGGACGGCGACCCGATGGTGATCGACTGGCGGGCGCCGGTGTCGCAGCCGTTCTACCGGGCGTCGAAGACCGACCCGCAGGACATCGCGCTGCGCCGGCGCTTCGGCTACACCGGCGGCGACCTCACCGCGTACGAGGACGAGCACCTCTCGGACCCGGCCGAGGCGGCGGTCACCAGCCGGCTGCTCCAGCAGGAGATCGAGCGGCCCCGCGTCGGCCCGATGCGGGACATCGTGGCCACCATCCAGCCCGAGCAGGACGAGATCGTGCGGGCCGGCCTGGCCGGCTCGGTGTGCGTGCAGGGCGGGCCCGGCACCGGGAAGACCGCGGTGGGCCTGCACCGGGTGGCATACCTGCTGTACGCGCACCGCGAGCGGCTGGCCCGCACCGGCACCCTGGTGATCGGGCCGAACCGGTCCTTCCTCAGCTACATCGAGCAGGTGCTGCCCGCCCTCGGCGAGCTGACGGTGCGCCAGGCGACGGTCGAGGACCTCGTCGCGCACGTCGAGGTGCGGGGCGCGGACGAGGCCGCCGCGGCCGTGGTCAAGGGCGACGCCCGGATGGCCGAGGTGCTGCGCCGCGCCCTGTACGCGCACGTCGTCATGCCCACCGAGCCGGTCGTCGTGGTGCGCGGCTCGCGCCGCTGGCGGGTGGCGGCGTACGAGCTGGAGGAGATCGTGGGCCAGCTGCTGGCCCGCGACATCCGCTACGGCGCCGCCCGCGAGGCCCTGCCGCAGCGGATCGCGCACGCGGTGCTCGTCCAGATGGAGCGGGCCGGGGAGGCGCCGGACGACCGGGTGCAGGACGCGGTGGCGCGCAACGCGGCGGTGAAGGCCGCCGTCAAGGCGGTGTGGCCGGCCGTGGAGCCGGCCAAGCTCGTGCTGCGGCTGCTCTCCGACCCCGACCACCTCGCCGAGCACGCCGAGGGCATCCTCACCGCCGACGAGCAGAAGACGGTCCTCTGGGCGAAGCCCGCCCGGACGGTGAAGTCGGCCAGGTGGTCACCGGCCGACGCGGTCCTCGTCGACGAGGCGTCCGACCTGGTCGAGCGCACCCACTCCCTCGGCCACGTCGTCCTGGACGAGGCGCAGGACCTCTCCCCCATGCAGTACCGCGCGGTGGGCCGGCGCTGCACCACCGGCTCCGCGACCGTCCTCGGCGACCTGGCGCAGGGCACCACGCCGTGGGCGACCCGCAGCTGGCCGGAGGCGCTTGGCCACCTGGGCAAGGCGGAGGCCGTGGTGGAGGAGCTGACCGCCGGTTTCCGCGTGCCGACGGACGTCATCGCCTACGCCTCCCGGCTGCTGCCGCACATCGCGCCCGGCCTCGCCCCGGTGGCGTCGGTCCGGGAGAACCCGGGCTTCTTCGACCTGCGCCCGGCGGGCGGCACCGGTGGCACCGTCGCCGCCTGCCGCGAACTGCTGGCCCGGGAGGGCTCGGTGGGCCTCATCGCCGCCGACGCCCGCGTCCCGGAGCTGGCCGGAGCCCTCGCCGAGGCCGGCATCGGCCACCTGGCGCCGGGCGCGGAGACCACGGCGGAGGTCCGCCTCACCCTGGTCCCGGCCTCGCTGGCCAAGGGCCTGGAGTACGACTACGTCGTCCTGGACGAGCCCGGCGCCGTGGTCGACGGCGAGCCCGACGAGCGGACCGGCCTGCGCCGCCTGTACGTCGCCCTGACCCGAGCGGTCTCGGGCCTGATCGTCACCCACACGGCGCCGCTGCCGGCCCAGCTGGGCTGACCGGCGGGGCCGATCCGGGGCCGGCCCAGGCCCCGGTCCGAGGCTCGCCATACGCGCCCCCGGGGCCCTCCCCGCCCCGATCCGCGCCCGCTCAGCCCCGGCTCAGGGCCCTCCCGCGCCACCCCGGGCCCACTCAGCCCCGGTCCAGGACCCACCAGACCGGATCCTGACCCGCTCGGCCCGACCCGGGGTTCGCACGTCAGGGCTCCGCCGGGTCCGGGGCCCGTCAGACGTGGTCCAGCACCCGCCGCCACTCCGCGACGGCGTCCACCGAGACCGGGCCGTCCCAACCGGACGGCCTCGCCGCGCCGCCGATGTGGAAGCCGTCGATGCCGGCCTCGCGCAGCACCGGCACGTGGTCGAGGCGCAGGCCGCCGCCGACGAGGATCTGCTGACCGTACCCCGGCTCACCGCACCGCTCGGCCTCGGCGAGCAGCGTCGGCAGGCCGTCGGAGACGCCGTCGGCCGAGCCGGCGGTCAGGTAGGTGTCCAGGCCCGGGAAGTCGGCGAGGCGCTTGCGGACGGCGGCCCGGTCGGCGGCGCGGTCGATGGCGCGGTGGAAGGTCCAGCGGCAGCCCCGCAGCGCTCCGGCGACCCGCTCCACCGCCACGAGGTCCACGTCGCCGTCGGCGTCGAGGAAGCCGAGCACGAACTCCTCCGCACCGGCCGCCCGCATCTCCCCGGCGGTGTCCACCAGCCGGTCGACCTCCCCGGCGGCGAAGCCGTCGGCCAGCCTGAGCATCACGCGTACGTCGATGTCGACGGCGGCGCGGATCGCGGCGACGGTGGCGACCGTCGGGGTCAGGCCGTCGGCCGCCATGTCGGTGACGAGTTCGAGGCGATCCGCGCCTCCCGCCTGGGCGGCGACCGCGTCCTCGACACCGAGGGCGATCACCTCCAGGACTGCACGCTTGCTCATGGGACCCCATTCTTCGCGCCGGCCACAGGCCCGGCTACAGGTCTAGTCCAATCCAGGTTACGCCGGTGACCCGCCGCCGGGCGCCCTGACCCTCGGAATCGACCGGATCCGCACACGCTCAGTCGCCGAAGATGTTCAGTTCCGCCGCCTCCACCCCGGCCAGCTCCCACTCGGGCCCCGGCTCCACGGGCCGCCCGGCGTAGAGCTTCACCAGCGTCGCCGCGTCGCCGAGGAAGCGGCCCGGGGGACGCTCCCCGGTGGCCTCGCCGAGGCGGAGCGGCTCGTCGGCGTCGTCCAGGTCGGCGTGGAGCGCCACGCGCCCCTGCCTGCGGGTGAGCGCGGCCAGCAGCGCCAGTGCCTCGGGCAGCGACCGCCCGCCGTACGCCCCCGGCTCGCCCAGCGCCTCGCGCACGTCCCCGGCGTGCACCCACTCGCCCAGCGCGATGCCGTCGAGGGGGCCGTCCGCCCGGGCCATCACCGGACCGGCCTCGGTGAGGCCGCGCTCCAGCTCGTCCACGATCTCGGCGCTGCCGCGCTCCGCCCGCTCGGCGATGTCCCGGTCGTTGGCCGCCGGCGAGAAGGCGCCCTCCTCGAACCGGCCCTCCACCACCCGGGTCAGCGCCGCCGCGCAGTGCGCGAGCACGTCCCGCACGCTCCAGCCGGGGCAGGCGGCCACCGGCAGCGCGAAGTCCGCCTCGGGGCGGGCGCGCAGCAGGGGCACCAGCTCGTCCCGTTCGAGCAGCAGCAGCCGGCCGGGCAGCTCGGGGTCGCGTACGTCGTCGTTCAGATCGGCAGGAGTCGTCATGGCGTCCACGCTAGGGCCTCGGCCCCGGCGGCGTGGAGATCGCGCGACAATGACCGCATGGCCGACCTCGACGCCCTGCGCTCCCGCTGGCCGCACGCCCTCCTCCCGGCTCGGGAGGGCGAGGGCCACACGGACCCGGAGCCGTACGCCGACGAGCTGCTGCGCCGCTGGTCGGAGCCGCAGCGCAAGTACCACACGCCGGACCACCTCACCGCCGTCCTCGACCACGTCGACACCCTCGCGGAGTACGCCGCCGACCCGGCCGCCGTGCGGCTCGCCGCCTGGTTCCACGACGCGGTGTACCTGCCCGAGCGGTCCACCAACGAGGAGCGCTCGGCGCGGCTGGCCGAGCGCGCGCTGCCGGAGGCCGGGGTGCCGGCCGCGCGGACCGCCGAGGTGGCGCGCCTGGTGCGGCTGACCACCGGGCACGACCCGGCCGAGGACGACCCCGACGGGCAGGTGCTGTGCGACGCCGACCTCGCGGTCCTCGCCTCACCGCCGGCCGCGTACGCCGCCTACACGGCCGCCGTGCGCGCGGAGTACCACTTCGTGCCGGACGACGCCTTCCGCGCCGGGCGCTCCGCGATCCTGCGCCAACTGCTCGCCCTGCCCCGGCTGTTCCACACCCCGCACGGCCGGCGGGAGTGGGAGGCGACGGCCCGGTACAACCTCACCGGCGAGCTGGAAATGCTGTCGTCGGCGGAGGGGCCCACCGCCTAGCCTGCCCCGCATGGGAGACATGGGCGGGGCACAGGTGACGGAGGCCGTGGCGGGCGCGGTGGCGCTGCTGCGGACGGCGACGGACCGGGACTGGGCGGGGACCCGGGCCGGGCGGCTGGCGTGGAGCTGCCGGGAGACGGCCGAGCACATCGCCAGTGACCTCATCGCCTACGCCGGGCAGCTCGCCGGCCGGGCCACCACCGCCTACGTCCCCTTCGCCCTCACCCTGGACGACGGCACCGACCACGACGGCGTCCTGGACGTCGTCGAGACGACCGGCGCCCTGCTCGCCGCCGCCGTCGCCACCACGCCGCCCGACGTCCGCGCCTTCCACCCGTACCCCTTCCGCAGCGCGGACCGCGTCGGCTTCGCCGCGATGGGCGTCACCGAGGTGGTGCTGCACACCCACGACATCGCCGAGGGCCTCGGCCTCACCTACGAGCCGCCCGCCGGGCTCTGCGCCGAGGTGCTCGGCCGGATCTTCCCGCACGTCCAGCCCGGCACCGACCCCTGGCGCACCCTGCTGTGGGCCACCGGCCGCGCCGACCTGCCGGGGCGGCCCCCCGTCACCGAGTGGCGCTGGCGCAACAACCTGGTCGTCGGGACCGAGCGGCTCACCCTCCAGGGCGTCACACCGGCCGCCGCGGCCGACCTCGCGGCGGGCGGCGACGGCGGCTTCGACTGGCCGGACGGCGGCCCGTACCAGGGCACGCGCGACGCGGCCGGGATGCTGCGCAAGGCGTACGAGGCGGGGGTGCACCGGCCGGAGTGGGGCGTGTTCACGCTGGTGCGCCGCGCCGACGGCCGCGCGATCGGCGGCATCGGCTTCCACGGGGCCCCGGACGAGGACGGCCGGGTGGAGGTCGGCTACGACCTGGTGCCGGCCGCCCGCGGCGCGGGCCACGCCACCGAGGCGCTGCGCGCGCTGGCCGGGTGGGCGCTGCGACGCCCGGAGGTGACCGCCGTGTTCGCCACGACCGAGCCGGACAACCACGCCTCCCAGGCGGTCCTCGCCCGCGCCGGCTTCACCCGGGTCGCGGACGACGCGGAGCTGTTCGCGTACGAACTGCGCGGCCGCTAGGGAGCACCCGCGGCCCGCTTGCGCCGGCGCAGCCCCGCCGCGTGCAGCAGGCGTACCACCTCGCGGCTGGTCACCTCCCGGGCGCCGGCCGCGACCGCGTCGGCGTAGCGGTGGGAGGGGACGTCGTAGTGGTCGCGCTCGAAGGCGCGGCGGGGGACGCCGAGGGCCGCCGCGAAGGCGTGCAGCTCGGCGAGGGAGGCGTCGCTGACCAGGTGCGACCACAGCCGCCCGTGGCCCGGCCAGGTCGGCGGGTCGATGTAGACGCTCACGCGGTGTCCGGGCCGCCGCCGAGGGCCGCGCCGAGGCCGCCGACCGCCGCGACCTGCACGCCCGCCTTGTGGCACACCCAGTGCGGGTCGGGCCCCAACTCCGGCTCGACCTCCAGGGCGTGCGGGTCACCCGAGCCGCACACCGGGCACAGCGGCCAGCGTCCGTACCGCTCCAGGAGCGCGTCCTGCACGTCCTGCGCGACCAGGCCGGCGACGAACTCGGCGCCCTCCGGCCACTGTTCGACCCACCAGCGGCGCTGTGTCACCGAGTCCTCGACCAGCGAGACGATGTCCGCCTCGGCGACGCGGCCCGCCATCAGGTCGGCCAGCACCAGGGCGCGGGCGGCGTGCAGGGACTGCTCCAGGGGGCTCAGGGTGGCGTCGGGCTCGTCCATACCCCCCATTGTGCGCACTCTTGACCGACGGACCGAAGTGAAAGTAACTTTCAAGGGTGCCCGAGAAGCTGAAGGAAACTTTCGCCACCCCGCCGGTGCCCGCCGCCCTCGCGGCCAAGGTGCGGATGCTCGCGCCCTCGATGACCCGCTCCATGCAGCGCGTCGCGGAGGCCGTCGCCGGCGATCCGGCCGGCTGCGCGGCCCTCACCGTCACCGGCCTCGCCGAGCTGACCGGCACCAGCGAGGCGACCGTCGTGCGCACCGCCCGCCTCCTCGGCTACCCCGGCTACCGCGACCTGCGCCTCGCCCTGGCCGGTCTCGCCGCCCAGCAGCAGTCGGGCCGGGCGCCCGCCATCACCACCGACATCGCGGTGGACGACCCGATCGCCGACGTGGTCGCCAAGCTCGCCTACGACGAGCAGCAGACCCTCGCCGACACCGCCGCGAGCCTGGACACCGCCCAGCTGGGCGCCGCCGTGGCCGCCCTCGCCGCCGCCCGGCGCACCGACGTGTACGGCATCGGCGCCTCCGGCCTGGTCGCCCAGGATCTCACCCAGAAGCTGCTGCGGATAGGGCTCATAGCCCACGCGCCCAGCGACCCCCACCTCGCCGTCACCAACGCGGTGCAGCTGCGCACCGGGGACGTCGCCCTCGCCATCACCCACTCCGGATCGACCGGCGACGTCATCGAGCCGCTGCGCACCGCCTTCGAGCGCGGCGCCACCACCGTCGCCATCACCGGCCGCCCGGACAGCCCGGTCACGCAGTACGCGGACCACGTGCTGACCACCTCCACCTCCCGGGAGAGCGAGCTGCGCCCGGCCGCGATGTCGTCGCGCACCAGCCAGCTCCTGGTGGTGGACTGCCTGTTCGTGGGCGTCGCCCAGCGCACCTACGAGACGGCGGCCCCGGCGCTCGCGGCGTCGTACGAGGCGCTGGCCCACCGGCACGGGGCGCGCGGCGGAACGCAGCGCTGACCCGGGCCGTCCTCCTCATCGAGTCATCGAGCACCCGTTCCGCCTTGGGAGAAGAGCCGCACGCCATGACCTCCGCCCCCCGCACCCCCCATTCCGACGCCGACCTGCGATCCCAGCTGGAGACCCTGGCCACCGAGGCGTTCCGGCCCGAGCTGGCCGAGATCGACCGTCTCGACACCGTGGAGATCGCCCGGCTGATGAACGGGGAGGACGCCACCGTGCCCGCCGCCGTCGCCGAGCGGCTGCCCGAGATCGCCGCCGCCGTCGACGCGGTCGCCGCCCGCATGGCCCGCGGCGGCCGGCTCGTCTACGCGGGCGCCGGCACGGCGGGGCGGCTCGGCGTGCTCGACGCCTCGGAGTGCCCGCCCACCTTCAACACCGCCCCCGGGCAGGTCGTCGGCCTCATCGCGGGCGGCCCGCCGGCGATGGTCACCTCCGTGGAGGGCGCCGAGGACTCCGCCGAGCTGGCCCGCGCCGACCTGGACGCGCTGGCGCTGACCGCCGAGGACACGGTGGTCGGCGTCTCCGCGTCGGGGCGCACGCCGTACGCCGTGGGCGCGGTCGCGCACGCGCGGGCGCTGGGGGCGCTCACGGTCGGGCTCGCCTGCAACCCGGGCAGCGCGCTGGCGGCTGCCGCGGAGCATCCGATCGAGGTCGTCGTCGGGCCCGAGCTGGTCACGGGGTCCACGCGGCTGAAGGCGGGGACCGCGCAGAAGCTGGTGCTGAACATGTTGTCGACGATCACGATGATCCGGCTGGGGAAGACGTACGGGAATCTGATGGTCGACGTCCGGGCGTCCAACGAGAAGCTGCGTGCGCGGTCGCGGCGGATCGTGGCGCTGGCCACGGGGGCCGACGACGCGGAGATCGAGCGGGCCCTTGCCGCCACGGACGGTGAGGTCAAGAACGCGGTGCTCGTGCTGTTGGCCGGGGTGGACGGGCCTGCGGCCGCGCGGCTTCTGGCGGAGAGCGGGGGGCATCTGCGGGCTGCGTTGGGTTCGGCGGACGGTTAGGGGTGCGCGCCCCTTGAGGCGTGCGGTCACGTTGGTCGCAGAGGGCGGCGGGTCCGGGGCGGGCGCAGAGCCCGGCGGGTTCCCCCGTGGGCGTGTGCGATTCTGAAAGGTATGAATCACGCCCAGCTGACCGCCCTCGGGCGGGCCCTGCGTCTGCTCGGGGAGCATGGGGAGGCGCTGGCCTCTGACACGCCGGACGGGAAGCTGCATGAGGTGCGGGCCGATCTCAAGCGGGCCGTGGATCTGCTGGAGGAGAGCGTCACCACGGCGGCGCCCACCACGCGTTGCCCCGAGCACCCGAACGGGCCGGTGGACAGCGCCGCCCCCGACCTGTGCCTGCTGTGCGAGACCCGCCGGCGCGCCGCCCGCCGGGCCGAGTACGACGGCGGCCCGGCGCCGGCCCGCCCCGCCGAGCCGGTGCCCTCCCGCTACGGCATGCGCGGCGAACGGCCGCAGCCGCAGCAGCGGTGGCTGCCTGAGGCGTGGAACGGCCGGACCTGGGAGCTGTGCGGCACCCCGCGCCGGGACCGGCGCGAGGCGGAGCTGTACATCGCGGCGCAGGTGCGGGCGCCGCGCGCCGCGATGGCGTACCGGCTGGTGCACGAGTTCACCGACTACGAGGTGCTGCGCACCTGGGGCACCCCGGTGCGCCGGGACACCGAGCCGATGGGCTAGCCCTACGCCCCTTAGATCCCCAGCCCCGGCCGGCGTCCGGGCAGGCGTACCACCTGCACGAAGAAGTCGTCGATCTGCCGGACCGCGGCGATGAACTGGTCCAGGTCGACCGGCTTGGTGACGTACGCGTTGGCGTGCAGCTTGTAGCTGCGCAGGATGTCCTCCTCGGCGGAGGAGGTGGTCAGCACCACCACGGGGATGTCGGTCAGGTCCGCGTCGGACTTGATGCGCTCCAGGACCTGCCGCCCGTCGTACTTGGGCAGGTTGAGGTCGAGCAGGATCAGGTCGGGGCGCGGCGCGCCCTCGTGCTTGCCGCGCCGGTAGAGGAAGTCGAGGGCCTCCTCGCCGTCGCGGACGACGTGCAGCGTGTTGCCGATCTTGTTGTCCTCGAACGCCTCGCGGGTCATCAGCTCGTCGCCGGGGTCGTCCTCGACGAGGAGGACGTCGATCGGGGTCGCGTCGGGAGTCGTCATGTCAGGGCCTTTTCGTCGGTGCGGGAGTCGGTGCCGCCGGCGGTGCCGGGTGAGTCGGATGTCTCGGCGCCCGACGGGAGGGTGAAGCAGAGGCGGGTGCCGCCGGTGTGGGCGGTATCGATCCAGATGCGGCCGCCGTGGTGTTCCACGATCTTCTTGCAGAGTGCCAGACCGATGCCGGTGCCGCCGTACGCGTCCCGGCCGTGCAGCCGCTGGAAGATCACGAAGACCTTCTCGGCGAACTCCTCCGGGATGCCGATGCCGTTGTCCGCGACCGACAGCCGCCAGGCGTCCGGCGTCTCCGGGTCCCGCTCGCAGGTGACGCGGATCAGCGGGGGCCGCTCGGGGTGGCGGAACTTCACGGCGTTGCCGACGAGGTTCTGCAGCAGCATCGTCAGCAGGGTCGGGTCGCCGGTCACCTCGGGCAGCCGCTCGGGCCGCTCGACGCGGGCGCCGGACTCGGTGACGGCGGTGTCCAGGTTGGTCAGCGCCTTGGACAGGGCCTGGTCGAGGTCGACGCCGACGCGGGTGTCGTTGAGGCGGCCGACGCGGGAGAAGGTGAGCAGGTCGTTGATGAGGACCTGCATGCGCTTGGCGCCGTCCACCGCGAAGTCGATGTACTGCCGGCCCCGGTCGTCCAGCTTGTCGCCGTAGCGCTTCTCCAGGAGCTGGCAGAAGGAGGCGACCTTGCGCAGCGGCTCCTGGAGGTCGTGCGAGGCGACGTACGCGAACTGCTCCAGCTCGGCGTTGGAGCGGCGCAGCTCCACCGCCTGGGCGTCCAGGTCGGCGGCCTGCCGGGCGAGGACGTCCTGCTGGCCGTGGGAGGCGTCCAGCTCGGCGACGATCTTCTGCCGCATGTCCTCGACGTCCTCGGCGAGCGCGACCAGGTCGGCCGGGCCCTGGCCGTGGATCTCGTGCTCGAAGTCGCCCTGCGCGACCCGGCGCGAGGACTCGCGCAGCGAGCGCAGCGGGCGGGCCACCAGCATCTGCACCAGCAGGGTGAGGACCAGTCCGGCCAGCAGGAAGACGGTCACCATGCCGGCGAGGGCCAGACTGCGGACCGTGCGGACGTGTTTCATGTGGTCCTTGCCGTCGGCGACGGCCGCGGCGAGGTCCTTGTTCTGGGTGGCCCACACGCCGCGCAGGTCGTCGAAGACCTTCTTGCCGCGCTCGGCGGTGGCCGCGTCCACCGACCGGGGCTGGCCGGGGGTGACGGAGGTCATGAGGGGCTCGGCGTAGGTGCGGCGCCAGTCGGCCCCCGCACGCTGGACCGCCTCCAGGTCCGCGACCAGTTCCGGCCGGTCCCCGATCAGCTCCCGTATCCGGGCGGCGGCGCGGGCCTCGTCCTTCTGCCCCTGGGCATAGGGCTCCAGGAACTGGCGGTCGGTGGCGATGGCGTAGCCGCGCAGGCCGGTCTCCTGGTTCACCAGGGCCGACTGGAGCCGGTACGCCTCGGTCTGGGCCGGCTGGAGGCGGTCGGCGACCTGGTCGGTGGCCTCCGAGGTCTGCCCGAGCACCCGGACGCCGATCACCGTGCCGGCCACGACCAGCAGCACCATGAGGGCCAGCACGACCTGGAACCAGCCCTGCACGGTCATCCGCCGCCCGACCCGACGCCGGGACGCCGGGGCACCGCCGTGCACGGCCGCGCCGCTCTGCGCACCCGCGCCGTCCCGCGCCGTGGCGCTGTCGTCCGCCGCCGCGCCGTCGCGCGCCGCCTTGCCGTCGTCGGCCACCGCGTCGTCCTCCGCCACCGTGCTGTTCTCCGCCGCGCCGCTGTCCGGCACCGCGCTGTCTCTCGTCCCCGCGTCGCTTCCGGGCGCCGCACCGCTGCTGCGGACCGCCCCGCCGCTGCGGACCGCGCCGCTGCCGGGAGCCGCGCCGCTCACCCAGGCACCGCCCTCTGCCGCCGCGGCGTCCATCCGCCCCGGCTCGTCGTCGAGGCGCACCGCACCGTTCTCCGTCACGTCCCGCTTCCGCCCGTTCTCAGTTCCATCGCAGGTGCAGTACGGCCACGTCGTCGTCGAGGCCCCCACGGCTCTCGGCCAGGGCCTCGGCGCGTTCGATCAGGCCGTCCACGAAGGGCGCGGGCTCGTACCCGGCGACCTCGCGGGCCAGCCGCAGCAGGCCGTCCTCGCCCAGGCGCTCCCTGCCCTCGCCGATGTAGCCCTCGAAGAGGCCGTCGGTGAAGAGCACCAGCGCCGCGCCGGCCGGCACGGCCATGTCCCGCTCGGGCCAGTGGGCCCCGCCGGGGACGACGCCGAGCGCGGGGCCGCCGTCGATCTCGACCCACCGCACGCCGCCGTCCGCGGTGCGCAGCAGCATCCCGGGGTGGCCGGCCCGGACGACCCGCACATGCGGGGTGCCCGGGTGGGCGGTGAGCACGGTGAGGGTGGCGAAGACATGGGTGCGGGCCCGCTCCGCGACGAGGATCTCCTCCAAACGGACCAGCTGCTCGGCGCCGGTGATGCCGCTGAGCACCAGGGTGCGCCAGGCGATGCGCAGGGCCACGCCGAGCGCGGCCTCGTCGGGGCCGTGCCCGGAGACGTCGCCGATCAGGGCGTGCACCGAGCCGTCGCCGCTCTGGACGATGTCGTAGAAGTCGCCGCCGAGCAGGGCCTGCGCACGCCCGGGGCGGTAGCGGGTGACGATGTCGACGTCGGCGTCCCGCAGCAGCGGACGCGGCAGCAGGCCGCGTTCCAGGCGGGCGTTCTCCTGGGCCTGCATCTGGCTGGCCTGGAGGGCGACGGCGGCCTGCTCGGCCTGCTTGCGCTGGATCGCGTAGCGCACGGCGCGGCCGAACAGCTCCGGCTCCACCCGGCCCTTGACCAGGTAGTCCTGGGCACCGGCGGCCACCGCCGCGAGCCCGGTCTCCTCCCCGGCTAGGCCGGTGAGCACGACGACGGCGACCTGCTCGTTGACCGACTGGATCATGGACACGGCCTCCAGGCCGCGCGCGTCGGGCAGGTTGAGGTCGAGTAGCACGCAGTCGGGCACCTCGGCCGCGAGCACCTCGCGCGCCTCGGCCATGGACCGCACCCACCGCAGCCGCATCTTCAGCGTGCTGTCGGCGACCAGCTCCTCGACGAGGAGGGCGTCCCCGGCGTCGTCCTCGACCAACAGGACCGAGGGGTCCGGCGACTGCCAAGCCTCCGCCCCGGCTCCGCCCACGCTCCCCGCCTCTCGCACCCTGTCCCCGCACCCTGTCCCCCGGGAAACAACCACTGGGAGTTTACCGGCAGCGCTCGACCAGGTGTTTGCCGGATGCGCACAAAAAGGTCACGACTTCCCCAGGGGTCTGGACCAGGTGCGCATCCGGCGGGGTACGGCGGGTCAGCTCAGGGTGGTCAGGGACGCCGCGTCGAAGGCGGCCAGCTCCCCGAAGCGCCCGGCGAGGACCTTCTCGGCCCACTGCGGGTCCTGGAGCAGGGCGCGTCCCACGGCGACGAGGTCGAACTCGTCACGCTCCATGCGGTCGAGGAGGTCGTCCAGGCCGGCGGCCGGGGCTCCCTCGCCCGCGAAGGACGAGGTGAAGTCGCCGTCCAGGCCGACCGAGCCGACGGAGACGACCGGCTTGCCGGTGAGCTTCTTGGTCCAGCCCGCGAGGTTGAGGTCCGAGCCGTCGAACTCGGGGCGCCAGTAGCGGCGGGTGGAGGCGTGGAAGGCGTCGACGCCGGCCGCGGCGAGCGGGGCGAGGATCGCCTCCAGCTCCTGGGGGGTCTCGGCGAGCCGGGCGGCGTAGTCCTGCTGCTTCCACTGCGAGTAGCGGAAGAGGACCGGGAAGCCGGGCGAGACGGCCGCGCGGACGGCCGCCACGATCTCCCGCGCGAACCGGGCGCGGGAGACCGGGTCGCCGCCGTAGGCGTCGGTACGGCGGTTGGTGCCCGCCCACAGGAACTGGTCGACCAGGTAGCCGTGGGCGCCGTGCAGCTCCACGCCGTCGAAGCCGATGCGCTCGGCCGCGGCGGCGGACTCGGCGAACGCGGCGATCACGTCGTCCAGGTCCTGCTGGGTCATGGCCCGGCCGGTGACCTCGGCGCCCTCGGTGACCAGGCCGGAGGGGCCGACGGCGGGGGCGTCCGCGAAGGGCGGCTCGCCCTGCTTGCGGACCATGCCGATGTGCCACAGCTGCGGCACGATCGCGCCGCCCGCCGCGTGCACGGCGTCCGCGACCCGCGCCCACCCGGCCAGCTGCTCCTCGCCGTGGAACCGGGGCACCCGGTCGCTCTGCCCGGCGGAGTCGTGTCCGACGTACGTCCCCTCGGTGACGATCAGCCCGACGCCGGCGGCGGCGCGGCGGGCGTAGTAGGAGAGGACGTCCTCACCCGGGACACCGCCCGGCGAGAACATGCGGGTCATCGGCGCCATCGCGATGCGGTTGCGGACGGTCAGTCCGTTGATGGCGGCCGGGCGGCCGAGAACCTGGGCCGCGCGGGAGGCGGCGGCCTCCGCGGTGGTGGCGGTCGTCATATGGGGGGCTCCTCGTGGACGGAGGGGTGAGGGATACCACTCGGTATGTGCACGCGCATGGTGCGCCACCCGGCGACAACCCCACCGCCCGTCCGCCCATTCCACGCGTCAGGAACGAGTGACCGGCACCACAACGACCGGTTCCCGGCAGACCGGAGACCTCCGTGGCGCGTCCACCGGCGAAACCGCCCGAGGGCGGCACCCCCTGTCCAACAGGGGGTGCCGCCCTCGGTTCGTGCGACGGACGGGTCCGATCCTCGGGGCGAGCCCCGGTGAGGATCAGAAGTCCATGTCACCGCCCGGCATGCCGCCGCCGGCCGGGGCCGCGGCCTTCTCCGGCTTGTCGGCGATGACGGCCTCGGTGGTGAGGAACAGCGCGGCGATGGACGCGGCGTTCTGCAGGGCGGAACGCGTGACCTTCGCCGGGTCGATGATGCCCTCGGCGATCATGTCGACGTACTCACCGGTCGCGGCGTTCAGGCCGTGGCCGACGGTGAGGTTGCGGACCTTCTCCACCACGACGCCGCCCTCGAGGCCGCCGTTGACGGCGATCTGCTTGAGCGGGGCCTCAAGCGCGAGCTTCACGGCGTTGGCGCCGGTCGCCTCGTCGCCGTCCAGCTCCAGCTTCTCGAAGACCTGGGAGGCCTGGAGCAGGGCCACGCCGCCACCGGCGACGATGCCCTCCTCGACGGCCGCCTTCGCGTTGCGGACGGCGTCCTCGATGCGGTGCTTGCGCTCCTTGAGCTCGACCTCGGTGGCGGCACCGGCCTTGATGACGGCCACGCCGCCGGCCAGCTTCGCCAGGCGCTCCTGGAGCTTCTCGCGGTCGTAGTCCGAGTCGCTGTTCTCGATCTCGGCGCGGATCTGGTTGACGCGGCCGTTGACCTGGTCGGTCGAGCCGGCGCCGTCGACGATGGTGGTCTCGTCCTTGGTGATGACGACCTTGCGGGCGCGGCCCAGGAGGTCCAGGGTCGCGTTCTCCAGCTTGAGGCCGACCTCCTCGGAGATGACCTCGCCGCCCGTGAGGATGGCGATGTCGCCGAGCATGGCCTTGCGGCGGTCGCCGAAGCCCGGGGCCTTGACGGCGACGGACTTGAAGGTGCCGCGGATCTTGTTGACGACCAGGGTCGACAGGGCCTCGCCCTCGACGTCCTCGGCGATGATCAGCAGCGGCTTGCCCGACTGCATGACCTTCTCCAGGAGCGGCAGCAGGTCCTTGACGTTGCCGATCTTGGAGTTGGCGATCAGGATGTACGGGTCGTCCAGGGACGCCTCCATACGCTCCATGTCGGTGGCGAAGTACGCCGAGATGTAGCCCTTGTCGAAGCGCATGCCCTCGGTGAGCTCGAGCTCGAGACCGAAGGTCTGCGACTCCTCGACGGTGATGACGCCTTCCTTGCCGACCTTGTCCATCGCCTCGGCGATCAGCTCGCCGATCTGGGTGTCGGCGGCGGAGATGGAGGCCGTGGAGGCGATCTGCTCCTTGGTCTCGACGTCCTTCGCCTGCTCGAGCAGGGCGGTGGAGACGGCCTCTACGGCCTTCTCGATGCCGCGCTTGAGGGCCATCGGGTTGGCACCCGCGGCCACGTTGCGCAGGCCCTCCTTGACCAGGGCCTGGGCGAGGACGGTGGCGGTGGTCGTACCGTCGCCGGCGACGTCGTCCGTCTTCTTGGCGACTTCCTTGACCAGCTCGGCGCCGATCTTCTCGTACGGGTCCTCGAGCTCGATCTCCTTGGCGATGGAGACGCCGTCGTTGGTGATCGTGGGCGCGCCCCACTTCTTCTCGAGGACGACGTTGCGGCCCTTGGGGCCGAGCGTCACCTTGACGGCGTCCGCGAGCTGGTTCATGCCGCGCTCGAGGCCGCGCCGCGCCTCCTCGTCGAACGCGATGATCTTGGCCATGTGAAGTGGTCCCTCCAGGACTGGGGGTGATTCCTTCGGACCGCGCCCGCGCCCGCGACGGACGGCTCACCGGCCTTGTGGTTCCTTCCCCACCCGGCCCGCGGGCCTCACCGACCCGGTCCTTCGTTGTCACTCTCACCTTCAGAGTGCTAACGCCAATGATTAGCACTCGCCCCCTGCGAGTGCAAGCGCCTCTCCGGGATCGGCGGCCGGAACAGGCCGAAGGGCCCGCACCCCTGGCTGAGGGTGCGGGCCCTCCGGAGAAGAACCGTGCTGCTTGCGGTGGCCGGACGTCTCAGGCGCTGAGGCGAACCATGTCGGCCTGCGGGCCCTTCTGACCCTGCGAGATCTCGAACTCGACCCGCTGGCCTTCTTCGAGGGTGCGGTAACCGTCCATCTGGATCGCGCTGTAGTGGACGAAAACATCCGCACCACCGTCGACCGCGATGAAGCCGTACCCCTTCTCCGCGTTGAACCACTTGACGGTGCCCTGAGCCATGCCTAACTCCCCTGTTACTGGCCCTTGCGCAGATCCACACCTCGCGGATCCGGGTCAGACCTCACTCCCCAACGGGTGGGGGCGTGCGCCGGAACGCGTCGACCGCGGCTGAATGTATCTGTCCAACTGCCGTGTGCAACAGGTCAATCGGACGAGAAATCTGGACGCCACGGGTCCGGAATGTGGGGAGAATGCGGTGGACTTCAGGTCAAGTCGGGCCGCGCAAAGGACCCAAAAGCCGCGAAAAGCGCGCACACTTTGGCTACATCTTGTCGGGCACGGGCGACGGATTTCGAAGATCCCGACCGAGCGGCCGGCGGCGCATTCCCCAACCCTACCGCGCTCAATCACATGGAATTGCCCCCTCCGCATCTCTCACGGAAGGGGCAATGCCGGTCAACGGTGCGTCACGCGGTCAGCCGCCGGCGACCGCCGGGATGATCGAGACGCCGGCGCCGTCCGGCGTCGCCGTCTCCAGGCCCTGCTCGAAGCGCACGTCGTCGTCGTTGACGTACACGTTGACGAAGCGGCGCAGCTTGCCCTGGTCGTCCAGGACGCGGGCGGCGATGCCCGTGTGGTTCTTCTCCAGGTCGGCGATGACCTCGCCCAGGGTGCCGCCGGCGGCGTTCACCTCGGCCTGCCCGCCGGTGTAGGTGCGCAGGATGGTCGGGATGCGGACGGTCACGCTCATGCGAGGCCAGCCTCTCGGAAGGAGTCCAGGTTCGGGCGGATGGTCGCGGTGAGGCCGGTGCCGGCCACCGCGTCCAGGGTCTTCAGGCCGTCGCCGGTGTTGAGAACGACGGTGGTCTTGGCCGGGTCGAGCGCGCCGCTCTCGATGAGCTTGCGGGTGACGCCGACGGTCACGCCGCCCGCGGTCTCCGCGAAGATGCCCTCGGTGCGGGCGAGCAGCTTGATCGCGTCCACGATCTGCTCGTCGGTCACGTCCTCCACGGCGCCGCCGGTGCGGCGGGCGATGTCCAGGACGTAGGGGCCGTCGGCCGGGTTGCCGATGGCGAGCGACTTGGCGATGGTGTCCGGCTTCTGCGGGCGCACCACGTCGTGGCCGGCCTTGAAGGCGGCGGAGACCGGGGAGCAGCCCTCGGCCTGCGCACCGAAGATCTTGTACGGCTTGTCCTCGACCAGGCCGAGCGCGATCAGCTCCTTGAGCCCCTTGTCGATCTTCGTGAGCTGGGAGCCGGAGGCGATCGGGATCACCAGCTGGTCGGGGAGCTGCCAGCCGAGCTGCTCGCAGATCTCGTACGCCAGGGTCTTGGAGCCCTCCGCGTAGTACGGCCGCAGGTTGACGTTGACGAAGCCCCAGCCCTCGCCGGCCGGGTCGCCGATCAGCTCGGAGCAGAAGCGGTTGACGTCGTCGTAGTTGCCCTCGATGCCGACCAGCTCGCCGCCGTAGACCGCGGCCATGACGACCTTGCCCTGCTCCAGGTCGTGCGGGATGAACACGCAGGAGCGGAAGCCGGCCCGGGCGGCGGCGGCGCCGACCGCGCCGGCCAGGTTGCCGGTGGAGGAGCAGGACAGGGTGGTGAAGCCGAAGGCGCGGGCGGCCTCCAGGGCCTGCGCGACGACGCGGTCCTTGAAGGAGTGCGTCGGGTTGCCGGAGTCGTCCTTGACGTAGAGGCCGCCGGTGACGCCCAGCTCGCGGGCGAGGTTGTCGGCCTTGACCAGCTTGGTCCAGCCCGGGTTCAGGTTCGGCTTCTCGGCCACGTCGGCGGGGACGGGCAGCAGCGGCGCGTACCGCCAGATGTTCGCGGGGCCCGCCTCGATCGTCCGGCGCAGCTCCTCGGGGTCGTGGCCCGAGAAGTCGTAGGCGATCTCCAGCGGGCCGAAACACTCCTCGCAGGCGAAGAGCGGGCCGAGCGGGACGCGGTGGCCGCATTCGCGGCAGGAGAGCGCGGTGGCGGGACCGAGGTCGGTCGCGGAAGCGGTGGTGGTGCTTTCAGCAGTGGTGCTTTCGGCAGTCTGCACAGCCATGTGAGGCGAGGCCCTTTCTCCTCATCTTCCTCACGACGCATCTCGTCGCGAGACGGAATTGGCACCTTCCCGAGCCGGGAGCCTCGCGATGGCGAGACCGGCTGGAGGGTTGCCGGGGCTTCAACGGGCCGTTCCCTCTGCCCCTCTGGATGAGCGGTATGCGGTTGTGTCTGCGGTTGTCGGCGCCCGGGCCCCCGGCATGCGGAGGTCACCGGCGCTGTTCAAGACTGTAACCGAAGGCCAGGACACTTGAGATAGTCGTCCGTACCGCGAGATGGATCACAGAGGAGCCGCCGACCGTGCTGGAAGAAGTCGAGCGCTGGCTGAGCACGCGCTCCTGGTCCGCCGCCGACCGGCCGCTCGCCCGGCTTCTCGCGGCCAAGCGGGCCACCGGCCAGACGGTCAGCGTGGTGCTGCCCGCCCTGGACGAGGAGGCGACGGTCGGGCAGATCGTCGCGGTGATCCGGCGCGAGCTGATGGAGCGGGCGCCCCTGGTGGACGAGGTCGTGGTGATCGACTCCGGCTCCACCGACCGCACCTCCGAGGTGGCCGCGGCGGCCGGCGCCCGCGTGGTGCACCGCGACGAGGTGCTGCCCCGGCTGCCGGCCGTGCCCGGCAAGGGCGAGGTGCTGTGGCGCTCGCTGCTGGTGACCGGCGGCGACATCGTCTGCTTCGTCGACGCCGACCTGCGCGACTTCTCGGCCGACTTCGTCTCCGGCATCGTCGGCCCGCTGCTCACCGACCCGGAGCTGCACCTGGTCAAGGCGATGTACGACCGCCCCCTCGGGGAGGCCGCCGGCGAGGGCGGCCGGGTCACCGAGCTGGTCGCCAGGCCGCTGCTCAACCTGCACTGGCCCCGGCTGGCCGGCTTCGTGCAGCCCCTCGGCGGCGAGTACGCGGCCCGGCGCACGCTCCTGGAGCGGCTGCCGTTCCCGGTCGGCTACGGCGTGGAGCTGGGCCTCCTCGTGGACGCCCTGCACCTGGTCGGCCTGGACGCGCTGGCACAGGTCGACGTGGGGGTGCGGCTGCACCGGCACCAGGACGGGCGGGCGCTCGGCCGGATGGCCGCGGCGATCTACCGCACGGCCCAGCTGCGCCTGGCGCGCGGCCATCTGGTGCGGCCCTCGCTGACCCAGTTCGAACGCGGCGCGGACGGCTTCGAGCCGCGCACGTACGCCGTGGACACCGAGGAGCGCCCGCCGATGGCGGAGCTGGCGGAGTACGCGGCGCGGAGAGTGGCGTGAACTCGGGAAACGCGCGACGGCGTACGCGTGTTTGAGCGCTCGGGGGCCGGGCTACGTTGAGGCGTATGTCGACGTTCGGTGATGCCCAGGTGCTGGTGGCCTCCAATCGCGGGCCGGTCTCCTACGAGGTGCGGGAGGACGGCTCCCTGCGCGCGAAACGCGGCGGGGGCGGGCTGGTGTCCGGGCTGTCGGCCATCGGCCCCGACGCGGGGGCGCTGTGGGTGTGCTCCGCGCTCGGCGAGGGCGACCGCGAGGCGGTGCGGCAGGGCGTCGGCGAGGACGGCGTGCGGATGCTGGACGTGCCGGCCGAGGTGCACGCGGACGCGTACAACGGGATCGCCAACTCGGTGCTGTGGTTCGTGCACCACATGCTGTACCAGACCCCGCTGGAGCCCGTCTTCGACGCCGAGTTCCGCCGCCAGTGGGCGTCCTACGAGGCGTACAACCGGGCCTTCGCCGAGGCCCTTGCCGAGGAGGCCGCCGAGGGGGCGGTCGCCGTCGTGCAGGACTACCACCTGGTGCTGGTCCCCGGCATGCTCCGCGAGCTCCGTCCCGACCTGCGCATCGGGCACTTCTCGCACACGCCCTGGGCGCCGGTCGACTACTTCCGGATGCTGCCCGACGACATCGCCGAGCAGGTGCTGCGCTCGATGCTCGGCGCCGACCGGCTCGGCTTCCTGACCCGGCGCTGGGCGGACGCCTTCACCGCCTGCTGCGACGCGCTGGTGGGCGGCACGGGCGGCACGGAGATCGGCGTGCACGGGCTCGGCGCCGACGCCGACTTCCTGCGCAAGCGGTCCCACGAGGCGGACGTCGACGAGCGGATGGCGGCGCTGCGCGAGCAGATCGGTGAGGGCCGGCGCACCATCGTCCGGGTCGACCGCACCGAGCTGTCGAAGAACATCGTGCGCGGCCTGCACGCCTACCGGCAGCTGCTCGCCGGCCGCCCCGAGTGGCGCGAGCGCGTCGTGCACGTGGCCTTCGCCTACCCCTCGCGGCAGGACCTCGCCGTGTACCGGGACTACACGGCCGAGGTGCAGCGGGTCGCCGAGGAGATCAACGCCGAGTACGGCACGGCCGGGTGGACGCCGGTCGTGCTGCACGTCGAGGACGACTTCGCCCGCTCCCTGGCCGCCTACCGGCTGGCCGACGTGGCCCTCGTCAACCCCATCCGCGACGGCATGAACCTGGTCGCCAAGGAGGTCCCGCTCGTCTCCGACCAGGGCTGCGCGCTGGTGCTGTCGCGCGAGGCGGGGGCGTACGAGGAGCTGGGCGAGGACGCGATCGTAGTCAACCCGTACGACATCACCGGCACCGCGGATGCCCTCCACCGGGCGCTGACCCTGCCGTCGGCGGAGCGGGTCGCGCGCAGCGAGCGCCTCGCGGCAGCGGGGACGGCGCTGCCGCCGGCCCGGTGGTTCATGGAGCAGCTGGAGGCGCTGCGGGGCTAGGGGGGCGGAGGGCGCGGGTCGTGGTCGCCTGCGGGCGCGTCGTGGCTGGTCGCGCCCACGCGGCGGAGCCGCAGATCGACACAGCCCCGCGCCCCTAGGGCATGCAGTCACGTCGGCCGCACGTGTGCCGCCGCTGCCCCCAGGCGCGCCCTAGCCGAGCGCCGCTGACAGGGCGCGCAGCAGGCGCACCACGCCCGCCGGGCCGTCCACCGTCAGGTCGGCCCGGTCGCGCAGCTTCGTGACCTCGTCGCTGCCGCTGCACACCAGGAGGCCCGGGGTGCCGGCGGCGCGGAGGGCGTCGACGGCGGCGAAGGCGGGCAGGTCGCCGAGGTCGTCGCCGGCGTAGAGGACCGAGGTCGCGCCGGCCGCACGGGCGTACTCGCGCAGCGCCACGCCCTTGTCCATGCCCGGCGGGCGCAGTTCCAGGACCATCCGGCCGGGCTCCACGACCAGGCCGTTGCGCTCGGCGAGGGCGGTCAGGGGGCCGCGCAGGGCGTCGAAGGCGGCCTGGGGGTCGGGGGCGCGGCGGGTGTGGACGGCCACGGCGTGCCCCTTCTCCTCCAGCCACGCGCCCCCGACCCCGGCGAGCAGGCTCGGCAGCTCGGCGCGTACGGCGGCGACGCCGGGGTGCGGGGCGGGGGCGGAGAGGGTGCCGGTGGCGGCGTCCCAGCGCTCGGCGCCGTAGTGGCCGAGGACGACGAGGTGCTCCAGGCCCGGCACGTCCGCGAAGCCGCCGTGCTCGACGGCGACGGCGGCCGGGCGGCCGGTGATCACCGCGACGGAGGCGAGCCGGGGGGCCAGGGCCGCCAGCGCGGGCACGGCGTCGGGGTGGGCGCGGGCCCGGTCGGGGTCCGGCACGATCGGCGCGAGGGTCCCGTCGAAGTCCAGCGCGACGACCGCCCCGCCGGGCCGCGCGAGCAGCGCGTCGAGCCCGTCGCGCCCGGCCCGGGACGACGGCACGGGAAGGTCTGCTGAGGTGGAGTACGCGTGGCTGCCCATGGCCGGAACCTATCCCGCGTGCGGGAATCGACGCCTCAGCGCTCCGCGCGCCGCGCCTCCCGCACCCGGCGCAGCCGGTTGACCGTCACCGGGTCGGCGGCCAGGGCGCGGGGATCGTCGAGGAGGGCGTTGAGCAGCTGGTAGTACCGCACCGGCGCCAGCCCCAGCTCCTCCCGCACGGCCCGCTCCTTCGCCCCGGGCCCCGGAAACCCGCGCCGCTCCAGGGCGAGGATGTCCAGCTCCCGGCGCTCCAGCGGTCCGTCGTCCATGCCGGGCAGCCTAACTGCCGCTGTCCGCCCGCACCGCCGACGACTGGATATCGGTCAGGACCGCCTTCGGGCTGCCGCCGGAGACGACCGTCTGGCCGATGCGCTTCTTGACGTCCGCGCTGACCGAGGCCCAGGACGCGTCGCCGACCGGGTACAGCTCCGAGAGCAGGAGCTCGTCCAGGAAGGGCTTGAGGGCCTTGTCCTCGGCGGCCGACGACATGGTCTCCGACGCCGAGGTGGTGACCGGCAGGAGGTCGTACTCGCGGGAGAAGTCCAGGACGTTGTCGTCGCTGTAGACGAAGTCGAGGAAGTCGCCGATCTGGTCCTGGTGGCCGTTCTTCTTGAAGGCCGTCATCCAGTCGCTCACCCCGAGGGTGTTCTTGCTCTCCCCGTCGATGCCCGGCGTCGGCACCATGCCGTACTTCACGCCCTTGGCGGAGGCCGCCTTCATCAGCGACGGGTGGCCGTTGAGCATGCCGACGTCGCCGCGCGTGAAGGCGGCGAAGGCGTCGGCGCGGTTCAGCTTGCCGGGCGCGACCGGGCCGGTCAGGCCGGGGCCGACCAGGTCGTCCTTGAGCCAGGTGAAGGTGTCGACGTTCTGCGGGGAGTCGACGGAGTAGGTGCCGACGGTGTCGGTGTAGCCGCCCCCGCCGCTGAGCATCCACTGCATCGTCTCGGCCTGCGCCTCCTCGGGCCCGAGCGGCAGCGCGTAGGGGTACTTCACGCCCTCCGACTTCAGCGCCCGCGCGGCCGAGGCCAGCTCGTCCCAGGTCTTCGGCGGGGTGGCGCCGGCCTTGGCGAACAGGGCCTTGTTGTAGAACAGCACCCGCGTCGAGGCCGCGAACGGCATCCCGTACTGCACCCCCCGCACCTGCCCGGCCGCCGCCAGCTGCGAGACGAAGTCGGCCTGGACGGGGATGGAGAGCAGGTCGTCGGCGCGGTAGAGCAGCCCCCTCGCCGCGTAGTCGGAGTACGCGCCGATCTGCGCCATGTCCGGCGGGTCGCCGGCGTCGACCATCTCGCGGACCTTGCGGTCGACGTCGTTCCAGGAGTAGACGGACACCTCGACGTGCGTGTCCGGGTGCTGGGACTCGTACGCCTTGGCCAGCTCGTTCCAGTAGGCCTGCGAGCCGTTGGCCCTGCTGTCGCCGTAGTCGGCGGCGACCAGCTTCAGGGTCGTCGTGTCGGAGTCGCCGGTGAGCCCGCAGCCGCCGAGGGCCGCCGTCATGCCCACCGCGGACACCATCGCGGTCATTGCCGTCCTACGCCGCTGCACCCTCACTGCCCCAACCCCGCTGCCGCCGTACCCCGAGCACGCGCGGACGTCACCGCGCGTTCACTTACCGGACTAAGGTCTACACCACCCCAATGGACTAGACCTCTCCCGGGTGTAAGGGCCACACTGTCCCCCGTGAGACATGTCATCGCCCTCGACGTGGGCGGCACCGGGATGAAGGCCGCCCTCGCGGGACCCGAGGGCGAGCTGCTGCACCAGGCGCGCCGGGCCACCGGGCGCGACCGGGGCCCCGAGGCGGTCGTCGCCGAGATCCTGGACTTCGCCGCCGAACTGCGCGCTCTCGGCGCCGAGCGGTACGGCGAGAGCGCCGCCGCGGCCGGTGTCGCGGTGCCCGGCATCGTCGACGACGCCGAAGGCATCGCCGTCTACGCCGCCAACCTCGGCTGGCGCGACGTCCCGCTGCGCGCCCTGCTCACCGAGCGGCTCGGCGGCATCCCCGTCGCCCTCGGCCACGACGTGCGCACCGGCGGCCTCGCCGAGGGCCGGATCGGGGCAGGGCACGGCGCCGACCGGTTCCTGTTCGTGCCGCTGGGCACCGGCATCGCCGGCGCGATCGGCGTGGACGGCCGGGTGGAGGCGGGGGCGCACGGCTTCGCCGGCGAGATCGGCCACATCGTCGTCCGCCCCGGCGGGCTGGCCTGCCCGTGCGGGCAGCGCGGCTGCCTGGAGCGGTTCGCCTCCGCGTCGGCGGTCAGCCTGGCCTGGGCCGAGGCGTGCGGCGACCCGGCGGCGGACGCCGCCGACTGCGCCAAGGCCGTCGAGTCGGGCGACGTCCGCGCCGTCGCCGTCTGGCAGGCCGCGGTGGACGCGCTCGCCGACGGCCTGGTCACCGCGCTCACCCTGCTGGACCCGCGGGTCCTGATCATCGGTGGCGGGCTGGCCGAGGCGGGGGAAACCTTGTTCACACCGCTGCGGGACGCCGTCCGGCGGCGGGTCACCTTCCAGAAGCTGCCGGAGATCGTCCCCGCGGCCCTGGGCGACACGGCCGGCTGCCTGGGCGCGGGCCTGCTGGCCTGGGACCTGCTGCACGCGGGCTCCCCCACCCCCACTCATCCGGAGGTAACCACCTGATGGCCCCAAGCAAGGTTCTCGCCGGCGCCCGGGTGGTCCTGCCCACCGGCACCGTGGACGACGGCCGCGTGGTCGTGGACGGCACGCGGATCGCCGAGGCGGCGCCCCCGGATGCCGAGACCTACGACCTCGCCGGCCACTGGGTGGTCCCCGGCTTCGTGGACCTGCACAACCACGGCGGCGGCGGCGCCTCCTTCGCCGGCGGCGACGCCGAGGCGGTGCTCAAGGGCGTGCACACGCACCGCCTGCACGGCACCACCACCCTGGTCGCCTCCGCCGTCACCGGCGACCTGGACTTCCTCGCCCGGCACGCCGGGATGCTCGCCGAACTGGCCCAGCAGGGCGACATCGCGGGCATCCACTTCGAGGGCCCCTTCATCTCCCCGTGCCGCAAGGGCGCGCACGACGAGACGCTGCTGCGCGACCCCGACCCGGCGGAGGTCCGCAAGCTGATCGACGCGGCGCACGGCCACGCCAAGATGATGACGCTCGCCACCGAGCTGCCCGGCGGCCTGGACTCCGTCCGCCTCCTGACCGAGCACGGCGTGATCGCGGCGGTCGGCCACACCGACGCCACCTACGAGCAGACGCTCCAGGCCATCGACGCCGGCGCCACCGTCGCCACCCACCTCTTCAACGCGATGCCCCCGCTCGGCCACCGCGACCCGGGGCCGATCACCGCCCTCCTGGAGGACGAGCGGATCACCGTCGAGCTGATCAACGACGGCACCCATCTGCACCCGGCCGCGCTCCAACTGGCCTTCCACCACGCCGGCGCCGCCCGGGTCGCCTTCATCACCGACGCGATGGACGCGGCCGGCTTCGGCGACGGCCGCTATCTGCTCGGCCCGCTGGAGGTCGAGGTCCGCGAGGGCGTGGCCCGGCTGGTGGAGGGCGGCTCCATCGCCGGCTCGACGCTCACCCTGGACCGCGCCTTCAAGCGGGCGGTCACGGTGGACGGCCTCGCGGTGGAGGACGTGGTCACCGCCATCTCCGCCAACCCGGCCCGCCTCCTCGGCCTCGCCGACCGGATCGGCTCCCTGGAGCCGGGCAAGGACGCCGACCTGGTGGTCCTGGACGCGGGCTTCGACGTGGTGGGCGTGATGCGGCGCGGCGAGTGGATCGTGGAACCCCAGCTCGCCCCCTAGGCCGCTCGGCCTCGATTTGGCATGATCGTGTTCCCGGAAGGTTCCCGGAAGATCCTTTGCAGGCGTCTTCCGCCCTTTCCGCGACCCACTCATGCATGCACGCAGCGACCGGGGGAGGTCGGCACCGGTGATCCTCACCGTCACCCTGAACACCGCGCTGGACGTCACCTATCGCGTCCCGGCGCTACAGCCGCACGCCTCGCACCGGGTGCGGGAGGTGACCGAGCGCCCCGGCGGCAAGGGCCTGAACGTGGCCCGCGTGCTGGCCGCGCTCGGGCACGAGGTGACGGTCACCGGCTTCGCGGGCGGCGCCACCGGGGCCGTCGTGCGCGAGGGCCTCGCGGGCACGGACCGGGTGACGGACGCGCTGGTGCCGCTGGCGGGGCAGACCCGCCGCACGGTCGCCGTCGTGGACGAGACCACCGGCGACACCACCCAGTTCAACGAGCCGGGCCCGACCGTCTCGCCCGCCGAGTGGCGGGCCTTCCAGGACGCCTACGAGTCCCTGCTGGCCGGCGCCGCCGCGGTCGCCCTGTGCGGCAGCCTGCCGCCGGGGGTGCCGGTGGGGGCGTACGCCGGTCTGGTGCGGGACGCGCGCGCCGCGGGGGTGCCGGTGCTGCTCGACACCAGCGGGGAGCCGCTGCGCCGGGCGATCGCCGCCCGGCCCGACCTGATCAAGCCCAACGCCGACGAGCTGGCCGAGCTGACCGGCTCGCACGACCCGGTGCGCGCCACGCACTCCGCCCGCCGCCGCGGGGCCCGCGCGGTGGTCGCCTCGCTCGGCGCGGAGGGACTGCTCGCGGTGACCCCGGAGGGCCGCTGGCGCGCCGCCCCGCCGGCCCGGGTGCGGGGCAATCCGACCGGCGCGGGCGACTCGGCGGTGGCGGGCCTGCTCTCCGGCCTGGTGGAGGACCTCCCCTGGCCGGCCCGGCTGACCCGCGCGGTCGCCCTCTCGGCGGCGACGGTGCTCTCCCCGACGGCCGGCGAGTTCGACTCCCGGGCCTACGAGGACCTGCTCGGCCGGGGCATCGCGGTGACGGCCGAAGCCGCGTAACCGGCCGCCCTAGTCGCGCTTGACCTGGCCGGCCTTCAGGTGGAACTGGTCGAGCAGCACGTTGCACTTGTCGCCCTCGGCGCAGGACAGCGTGATGGTGTTGGTGCCCTTGGTGAGCGACGGCCAGGCGTAGGTCTCCGTCCAGCCCTTGGCGAAGTCGCCGCCCTTCGCCTGGGCGAAGTTGCCCAGGTTCAGCTTGTTGCCGAACGGCTTGCCGTTGACCGTGAGGGTCATCGACTGGTCCTCGTCGGTGGTGCTGTAGTTGGCGAAGAGGGTGTAGACGCCGTCCTTCGGTATGCCGTTGACCTGCCAGGTCACCGAGGCGCCGGGCTGGTTCAGATTGCCCACGTACGCCCCGCCGTCGGCCTTCGCGCCCGGGACGTCGGTCGCCGTGGCGACCCCCGGCGACAGGCGGAGCGCCTTCGCGTCGGTCTTCGGCAGCTCGGCCGCCGGCTCGCCCCCGTCGCCGGCGGACGGCGTCGGGTCGGTCGGCTGGGCGGACGGGGCCTGGGTGGCGGCGCCGGCGGCCTGCGAGTCGTCGCCCTTGCCGTCGTCGTCCGTGCCGCTGCTGGTCATCGCCACCGCGATGCCGACGACGACCGCGGCGACCACCGCGACCGCGCCGATCAGCAGGCCCTTGGTGTTGGGACCCCGGCGCCCGCCGCCGCCACCGCTGCCGCCCGCACCGCGCTGCGGCTGCTGCGGGCCCGAGGGGGCGCCGCCGCCCGGGAAGGTCTCCGGCGCGGCGTAGTGCGCGTTGGGCTGCCCGTAGGCGCCCTGCTGCTGGGGCGGCGCGGCCTGCGCGTACGCGGCGGTCGGCGCGGTGCCCTGGCCCTGCGGCGCTCCGTACTGCGGCGCCCCGTACTGCCGGGCGCCGACGGGCCGCACCCGGTTGACCGAGCCCGGGTAGCCGTAGCCACCGGACGGCGGCTGGGCCCCGTTGGCCTGCCCGTCGGCGTACAGATAGCCGAAGGGGTCGTCGTCCTCGGGCGTGCTCGCGCCGTTGTTGCCGGGCGTCATCCCTTGGTCTCCTCACCAGGTGCGGGTGCTGTTGCGATTCGAGTGGCGATACGAGCCGTAAGAGGCCGAGCCTACCCGCTCCCGCTGGGCCGAACGGGTGACCGGTCGCACGTCAACCCGCTGACCTGGGGCTCATCCCGCCCGGCGATGCTGTTTGGGACGAGATCGTTTCTCTACGTACATCCGCTCGTCGGCGGACTTCAACACTTCGTCCGCGGTCATGCCGCAGTGCGCCCAGCCGATGCCGAAGCTGGCGCCCACCCGGACGGCCCGGCCCTCGGCGCGGATCGGCTGGATGATCTCGTTGCGCAGCCGCACCGCGAGGTCGGCGGCGTCGGCCCGGCCGAGCCCGTCGGCGAGGACGACGAACTCGTCGCCGCCGAGCCGGGCCACCGTGTCCCCGTCGCGCAGCCCGCCGCTGAGGCGCCGGGCGACCTCGATCAGCACGGCGTCACCGGCGTTGTGCCCGAACCGGTCGTTGATCGACTTGAAGCCGTCCAGGTCGCAGAAGAGCACCGCGAGGCCCTTCGCCCCGTCGTCCGGCCCTTCCGGGCCGTCTTCCGGGGCGGTGACGTGCTCGTGGTGGTCGAAGGCCCCGTACGGCCCGGCGGCGGCCGGGGCGAAGTCGTCCGGGGGCGCCGAGAAGTCGTAGGTGTGGCCGCCGGAGTCGATCACTGGGTGCCCGTACGCCGCGTCCATCGCGTCGGCGACGGCCGCGTGCCCGGCGGCGGCCTGCGGGCGCCGGCACAGCCGGGCGGCGAGCCGGGCGCGCAGCTCGGCGGAGTTGGGCAGGCCGGTCAGGGAGTCGTGGGAGGCGCGGTGGGCGAGCTGGAGCTCGCGGCGCTTGCGCTCCTCGATGTCCTCGACGTGGGTGAGCAGGAAGCGGGGCCCGTCGGCGGCGTCGGCGACGACGCTGTTGCGCAGCGAGACCCATACGTAGCTGCCGTCGCGCCGGCCCAGGCGCAGCTCGGCTCGGCCGCCCTCGGCGGAGGTGCGCAGCAGGGTGCCGATGTCCTCGGGGTGGACCAGGTCGGAGAAGGCGTAGCGGCGCATCGCGGAGGCCTGGCGGCCCAGCAGGCGGCACAGGGCGTCGTTGGTGCGCAGGATCCGCCCGTGCTGGTCGCCGCCCATCTCGGCGATGGCCATGCCGGAGGGGGCGTACTCGAAGGCCTGCCGGAAGCTCTCCTCGCTGGCGCGCAGGGCCTGCTGGTCGCGCTCCAGGCGTATCAGGGCGCGCTGCATGTTGGAGCGCAGGCGGGCGTTGGTGATGGCTATCGCGGCCTGGAAGGCGTACATCTGCAGGGCCTCGCGGCCCCAGGCGCCGGGCAGCCGGCCGTTGCGCGGCCGGTCCACGGAGAGCACGCCGACCAGCTCGCCGCTGCTGGTGCCGCCGGGCGGCCCGGGCGCGTACATCGGGGCGAAGAGGCGGTCGGAGGGGTGCCACTCGTCCTCGAAGCGGGGCGCGGGGCCGTCGGTGTACCACTGCGGGACGTCGTCGTCGTCCAGCACCCAGCCCTCGCTGTGCGGGATGAAGACCAGCCCGCCCCACTGCCGGCCCATGCCGAGCCGGCGGTCCCAGGACGCGCGGGAGCCGGTGCGGCCGGTGATCAGCGCCTCGGCGGCCTGGTTCCCGGAGAAGGCCGCGACGACGAGATCGCCGTCGGGGCGGACCAGGTTCACGCAGGCCAGCTCGTACCCGAGCGCGGCGACGACGCCGTCGGCGACGGTCTGCAGGGTGTCGGCCAGGCTGCGGGCGGTGTTCATGTCGGCCATGACCTGGTGCAGTTGCCGCAGGGAGGCCAGGCGGACATAGGGCTCCGACTCGGTCTCCATGCTCACCCTCCCCCCGAGACCCCACCGAACGATGCCCTTGCACTGAATCACAGCGCGCTGCTCACTCGGTACACAGGGTCAACAATTATCGCCCCTTGTGACCCAAGTCACAGCGAAACCTGAGCAATTGCGTGGCGATTGTGCGTTTTCCCGGTGCGATTTCTGAACGCGAAGTGTGGAGGAGGGTCCTAGGACCAGGTCGGGACCCGGTCGGGACCATGGGCCGAGGCGGGGGTGGTGGGTGGGCCGTTAGCGTGATGATGTGCCGAATACGCCTGTGCCCGCCCCCGCCCTCACGTCCGCCGCCCAGCACGCCGCCGCGGCCGTCGCCGCCGGGCATGCTGAGGGGGTGAGCAACGACGAGTTCCGTGCCGCCATGTCCCGGCTGGCCTCGGGCGTGGTCCTGGTGACCGCGCAGGAGGCGCCGCTGGACCCGGACGACCCGGGGGCGCCGGCCGGCGAGGACGTCGGGATGACGGCGACCGCCTTCCTGTCGGTCTCCCTGGAGCCGCCGCTGGTGATGGTGAGTCTGCGCGAGGGCTCCCGGATGGACGATCTGCTCGCCGAACAGCCGCTGTGGGCCGTCTCCGTGCTCGCCGAGGGCCAGCATCAGATCGCCGGCCGCTTCGCCATGAAGGGCCGCGTCAGCGACCGCCTGCTCTTCGCCGACCTCCCCCGCACCCGGGGCGCGGCCTCCGGGGCGCCGATCCTGGACGGCGCCCTGGCCGCCCTGGAGTGCCGCACCGAGCAGCGCGTGCCGGCCGGCGACCACGTCCTGGTCATCGGCCGCGTCCTGACCGCCCGCACCGGCGGCACGGACACCGGGCCGCTCGCCTACTTCCGGGGGCGGTACCGGCACCTGGGGTGAGGCGTCCTAGGGTGCGGCCATGAGCACGCCCCCGACGCCGAACCCCCGCCTGGTCGAGATCGACCCGGCCAACATCGACGCCGCGCTCGGCATCCGGGTCCACCCCGACCAGGAGTTCGCGGTCAGCCCGGTCGTCAAGTCCCTCGCCGAGGCGTACGTCCACCCCGGCACCGCCTGGCCCCGGCTGATCCTCGACGGGGAGCGCGCGGTGGGCTTCCTGATGGCCTTCCTGGACATCGACTGGTTCGGGGACGGCCGTGAGCGGCGCTCGGGGCTGTGGCGGCTGAACATCGCGGCCGGGGAACAGGGCCGCGGGTACGGACGGTTCGCCGTGGAGTCGGTCGCCGCCGAGATCCGCCGGCGCGGCGGCACCGAGCTGTACGTCACCTGGCACCGGGGCGAGCACGGCCCCGAGGACTTCTACCTGCGCCTCGGCTTCCGGCCCACGGGCGAGCTGAGCGAGGGCGAGACGGTCGGCGTGCTGGGACTGGCCTGAGCACCTGGGGCCACTGCCCCGGGGCCACTGCCCTGGGGCTACTCCCAGCTCCGCCCCGAGCGGCCCCGCTTGGTGTCCGAGCGCTGCTTCTTCTCGCGCAGCCGGCGCTCGTTGATGCCGCGCGGGATGCGGGTGGGGCGGCGCGGACGGGGCGGCGGCGCGGTGGCCTCGGCGAGCAGCGCCGCGAGGCGCACGGCGGCGGCCTCGCGGTTGCGCCACTGCGAACGGTGCTCGGAGGCCCGTACCGCGATGACGCCGTCGGTCAGCCGGCCCGCCAGCCGCTCAAGAGCCCGCCGCTTCCAGACCTCGGGCAGCGCCTCGGTGCGGGCCAGGTCGAAGCGCAGCTCCACCTGGGAGTCGGTGGTGTTGACGTGCTGTCCGCCGGGCCCCGAGGAGCGCGAGAAACGCCAGACCAGCTCGGCCTCCGGGAGGGAGACGGAGCCGCGGATGACATGGGGACCGGACATGCCCTCCATGTTCCCGTCCGGGCCGCTCCCACGTCACCCGAATATCCCGTCCGCGGCGGTCGGGTGGGCGGTCGGGTAAAGAAAGTAAAGCCGGGCGGAACCTTGCGGACCCCTCTCGGCGTTCATGGAGGTAGCTGTACCTTTCGTGCCAGCGCAAGAACACTTCAGGAAGGGACTCCCGACAATGGCAGTAAGCCTGTCCAAGGGTGGCAACGTCTCGCTCACCAAGGAGGCTCCGGGCCTCACCGCGGTCACCGTGGGCCTCGGCTGGGACGTCCGCACCACCACCGGCACCGACTTCGACCTCGACGCCTCCGCCATCGCGGTCAACACGCAGGGCAAGGTCTACTCCGAGGGCCACTTCGTCTTCTTCAACAACAAGCAGACGCCGGACAACACCATCGTCCACACCGGCGACAACCGCACGGGCGAGGGCGCCGGCGACGACGAGGCGATCAACGTCAACCTGGAGGGCCTGCCCGCCGACATCGACAAGATCGTCTTCCCGGTGTCGATCTACGACGCGGAGAACCGCTCGCAGAACTTCGGCCAGGTGCGCAACGCCTACATCCGCATCGTCAACCAGGCCGGCGGCACCGAGATCGCCCGCTACGACCTCTCCGAGGACGCGGCCACCGAGACGGCGATGGTCTTCGGCGAGCTGTACCGCAACGGCGCCGAGTGGAAGTTCCGCGCCGTCGGCCAGGGCTACGCCTCGGGCCTGACGGGCATCGCCCAGGACTTCGGCGTCAACGTCTGACGGACGCGTGTGTGCTGCCCTGGGGAGGAACCCCTAGGGCAGCAGCCGGCGTTCCTTCGCCACCGCGACCGCGCCCGCCCGGGTGTCGACGCCGAGCTTGTCGTAGATGCGGCGCAGGTGCGTCTTCACCGTGGTCTCGCTGATGAACAGGGCCCGCGCGATCTCCCGGTTGCCGAGCCCCGTGGCGAGCTGGGCCAGGATGTCGCGCTCCCGGCCGGTCAGCGCGGGCCGCGGGCTGCGCAGCCCGGCCAGGACCCGCCCGGCGACCGGCGCCGACAGCGTCGTACGGCCCTCGGCGGCGGCGTGGATGGCGGCGAACAGCTCCTCGGGGCGCTCCGCCTTGAGGAGATAGCCGGTGGCGCCCGCCTCGATGGCGCGGGTCACGTCGGCGTCGGTGTCGTAGGTGGTCAGGACCAGTACGTACGGGTTCGGGCCGGGGCCCGCGGTGAGGCGGCGGGTGGTCTCCACGCCGTCGATGCCGCCGCCCAGCGAGAGATCCATCAGCACCACGTCCGGCGCCAGCCGCGCCGCCAGCGCCAGCGCCTCCTCCCCCGTGCCCGCCTCCCCCGCCACCTCGATGCCGGGCGCGCTGTCCAGCAGGGCGAGCAGCCCGGCGCGGACGACGACATGGTCGTCGCAGACCAGGATGCGCACGGGGCGAGGGCGGCGGGCGGGGCCGGTGGCGTCGGTCACGGGGCGGGCTCCAGGGGTACGGCGGCGGACAGGACGGTGCCCTCGCCGGGCGCCGACTCCACGGTGAGGGTGCCGCCCAGCTGACGCAGCCGCGCGCGCATCGCCGGCAGCCCGTGCCCGCGCGTCCCGTCCGGGGCGTCGGGCAGCGCGGCCGGGTCGAAGCCGCGCCCGTCGTCGCCGACGTCCAGGACGGCCTGGTCGTCCAGGAGGGTCAGGGTCAGCGCGGCGGAGGACGCGCCCGCGTGCTCGCGCACGTTGGCCAGCGCGCCCTGCGCGATGCGCAGCAGCGCCGACTGGACCGGGTCGGGCAGCAGCGGGGCCCGCCCGCCGTCGTCCACCCGGACCCGTACGGCGAGACCGGCGCCGGACTCCCGTGCCGCCAGCGCCCGCAGCGCCGCCGCGAGGCCCCCGCCGCGGGCGAGGTCGGCCGGCGCGAGGTCGTGCACGAAGCGGCGGGCCTCGGCGAGGTTGTGCTCGGCGACGGACGCGGCGGAGCGGACGTGCGCGCGGGCCCGGTCCGGATCCCCCGCCCAGATCCGCTCGGCGGCCTGCAGGAGCATCCGCTGGCTGGACAGGCCCTGGGCGAGGGTGTCGTGGATCTCCATGGACAGCCGCTGCCGCTCGGCGAGGGTGCCCTCGCGGCGCTCGGCGGCGGCGAGTTCGCGCCGGGTGCGCAGCAGGTCGTCGATGAGGGCGCGCTGCCGGGCCGTCTGCCGCTCGCCGCGCAGGAAGACGGCGGTGGCGAGGGCGGCGACGGCGGGCGGCGCGAGCAGCAGGTTCGGGTCGAAGTCGCCGGCGAGGCGGAGCTGCGCGCCGACGACGAACACCGTCAGCACCGCGACCAGGGCGAGCGAGGCGCGGACCGGGAGGGTGCGCAGGCCGGTGTAGAAGAGGGGGACCGCGCACCAGGCGAAGCTCGGCGCGAGGACGACCAGGACCATCCACACCGCGACCACCGCCCCCAGCCAGGCCGCGCGCCGGGGGGCGGGGTGCGCGGCGGGGCCCAGCAGATGGAGCAGGGCCAGGGCCACGGAGAGGGCGAGCACCCAGGGGGTGCGGGGCTCGCCGGGGTGGTGGAGCAGGAAGCGGGCCAGGGCGCCGCCGAGCAGGAGCAGGAACGCGGCGTGCACGACGGCGGCGAACCAGCGGGCGTCGGGGGCGTGCGTCGCCTCCGTGGGCGTCGGCATCCGCGTCCACGTGGGCGTCGGCATCCGCGTCGCCTCCTCCCTCTCGCTGTCCCGAAGTGCGCAAACACTCCCATCATCACCCGTCGGCGGACCGCGCGTGTCGTCCGATCGGACGACCCCCGCATCGTCCGTACCGCCGCCCGGCACCGGCCTTACCGCCGACGGTCCCCGCCCCGTTCCGGGCGGAGGGTGGAGAGCGGACACAGCAGCCCCCACCCCGACCGAACCGAGGAGCCACCCGCATGAAGAAGACCCTCTCCCGCCGCGCCCGCCTCGCCGCCGGCGGCGCCGCCGTGGCCGCCGTCGCCGCCGCCACCTTCGGCACCGTGGCCGCGAACGCCTCCGCCCCGGCCGCCCCCGCCTCCGTCACCGCCGCCCCCGCGAAGGCCCCGTCGGCCGGCCGGCACACCACCACGACCGCCACCCGCCTCACCGTCGACGCCGCCGCCAAGGCCGCGCACGCCGCGCTCGACGCCGCCGAGAAGGAGGGCCAGCGGGTCACGGTCGCCGTGGTGGACCGCGACGGCAACACCGTCGTCACCCTGCGCGGCGACGGCGCGGGCCCGCAGTCCTACGAGTCCGCCGAGCGCAAGGGCTTCACCGCGGTCTCCTGGAACGCGCCCACCTCCGAGCTGGCCGGCCGCCTGGCGCAGACCCCGAACCTCAAGGACATCCCCGGCACCCTCTTCCTGGCCGGCGGCGTCCCCGTCACGGCGGACAACGCCCCGATCGCGGGCATCGGCGTGGCCGGCGCGCCCTCCGGCACGCAGGACGAGAAGTTCGCCAGGGCGGGCGCGGACGCGCTGTCCCGCTGACCGAGGCGCACGGCGCTTCGTCGGGCTCTGTCCGATGATCGCCCCATAGGATCACCGGTGTGCGCACCGCCCGCCTGCTCCTCGCCGCCGCCACCGCCACCGCCCTGACCGCCCTGACCGGCTGCGACGGCGGGGTGGGCGGCCGGCCCGGCGGCTCGGGCGTGCGCGACCCGCTCTTCCCCAGGGCGGGCAACGGCGGCTACGACGTCGGCCACTACGACCTCGCCCTCGCCTACGACCCCGCCGACCGCCGTCTCACCGGCACCGCCACCCTCACCGCCCGCGCCACCCGGCACCTCTCCGCCTTCGACCTGGACCTCAAGGGCCTGGACGTCGACAAGGTCACCGTCGAGGGCCGAGCCGCCCGCTTCCAGCACGCCGGTCAGGAGCTGACCGTCCGCCCGGCCGAGGAGCCGGCCGACGGGGAGACCTTCCGGGTCACCGTCCACTACTCAGGCCGGCCGCAGACGCTGACCGACGCCGACGACTCCGAGGAGGGCTGGCTGCCCACCGCCGACGGCGCCGCCGGACTCGGCGAGCCGGTCGGCTCGATGGCCTGGTTCCCCTCCAACAACCACCCCTCCGACAAGGCGACCTACGACCTCGCGATGACCGTGCCCGAGGGCCTGGGCGTCGTCTCCAACGGCGAGCTGACCCGGCAGACCACGGCGAACGGCCGCACCACGTTCTCCTGGCACACCGCCGAGCCGATGGCCAGCTACCTCGCCACCGTCGCCGTCGGCCGCTGGGAGGTCCGCCGCACCACCACCGGCACGGGGCTGCCGGTGTACACGGCCGTCGACCCCACCCAGGCCGCCGCGAGCCGGGCCAACCTGGCGAGGCTCCCCGAGATCGTCGACTGGGAGCAGCAGAACTTCGGCCCGTACCCCTTCGCCTCCGTCGGCGCGATCGTCGACCGCCCCGAGGACAGCGGCTACGCCCTGGAGACCCAGAACCGCCCCTACTTCCCCGGCGCCCCCAGCGTCGGGCTGCTCGTCCACGAACTCTCCCACCAGTGGTACGGCGACTCCGTCACTCCGAAGACCTGGCGCGACATGTGGCTCAACGAGGGCTTCGCCACCTACGCGGAGTGGCTGTGGGAGGAGGACCACGGCGGCGACAGCGCCCAGGACAGCTTCGACGCCGTCTGGGCCGACGAGTACTTCGACGACGCCGACGAGAACGACGAGATCTGGTCCTTCCCGCCCGCCGACCCGCCCGACGCGGCGAGCGTCTCCGACCACCCCGTCTACGAGCGCGGCGCGATGGTCCTGCACAAGATCCGGCAGCAGGTCGGCGACGACGCCTTCCGGGCCCTGCTGCGCGGCTGGCCCGCCGCCCACCGCCACGGCAACGCGGACACCGACGACTTCACCGCCTACGTGGAGAGGTCGGCGCCGGACGAGGACTTCTCGGGGATCTGGAAGGACTGGCTGTACGGGGACGGCAAGCCCGATCACCCCTGAGCCCCCCTAAGCCGTGTCCCCCAGCGCCTCCAACAGCGCGGGCAGCTCCGGCGGCCACAGCGCCTCCTCGGCGGCGGCCAGTTCGCGCGGTGTCCACCAGCGCCAGGTGAGGATGCCGTCCGCCGCGTGGGCGGCGGCCACCTGGGCCTCGGCCAGGTCGCGGCGGGGGCCGCGGGCGAGGTAGACGTGCTCGTACTGGCGGACCGGGCCGACGTCGAGGTGCGTGAAGTCGTGCTCCCAGGTGCACAGCAGCGGGCCCGGCGCCAGGTCGGCCCAGCCGGTCTCCTCGGCCAGCTCGCGCAGGGCGCCCTCGCGGGGCGACTCGTCGGCCTCCAGGCCGCCGCCGGGCGGGGACCAGTACACGCCGACCTCGACGTTGTCGTACCGCAGCAGCAGCACCGCGCCCTCGGGATCGGTCACCACCACGCGGGCGGCGCGGCGCGGGGTGCGGGCCAGCTCGCCGGGGCGGGCGGTGGGCGGGCGGCGCAGCGACTTGGCCAGCACCGTGCAGGGGCGCCCGCCCTGGAGGTCGGGCCGGTGGCCGACGGGCTCGTAGCCCAGCTCGCGCCAGAAGGCGAGCGCGCCGGTGTTGCCCTCCAGGACGGCCAGGCGCACGCCGGTGCGTCCGGCGGCCCGCAGCCGGTCCTCCACCAGCCCGGCGAGCCGCCGGCCCCAGCCCTGCCGCCGCAGCGCCCCGTCCACCATCAGCAGCCCGATCCACGGGTCGGGCTCGGCCGCCGGGTCGGGATGCCGGGCCAGCGTGACGGCGAGCCCGACCAGCCGCCCGGCGTCCCGCGCCAGCAGCACCCGGGCGCCCGGGACCGCCAGCTCGTCCGCGAGCGCCGCCGCCACCTGCTCCGGGGTGAGGTGGTCGGGGTCGGGGAAGTCGCCGCCGAGGGCGTGGAAGTCGCGGTTCGAGGCGTACAGCGCGGTGAGTTCGCCGAGGAGGTCGCCGGGCAGGGCGTGGTCCGGGCCGGCGGGGAGCGGGGTGAGGATCACGCGGGCAACCTATCGCGCCGATCCGGGGAGCAGCGGGGGCGTTGTCGGTGGCGGGGTGCAGCATGGGGGCATGGCGAGAAGAACGACGGCGGGGGCGGTGCGGGGCGCGCGGCGGCCGGAGGTGCGGCTGCCGCCGCTGCGGCCGTACGGCGGGACGGGCCTGGAGCCGGACGGGGACTACGACGGGCTGGAGTTCGCGGACGCCGACCTGCGCGGCCAGGACGGCTCGGGCGCCCGCTTCATGGACTGCGCGCTGACCGGCTGCGCGCTGGACGAGACGGCGCTGCGGCGGGCCCGGCTGCTCGACTCGGTGCTCACCGGCGTGCGGGGGGTGGGGACGGACCTCGCGGAGGCGACCTTGCGCGATGTGGAGCTGGTCGACGCCCGGCTGGGCGGCACGCAGGCGCACGGGGCGGTCCTGGAGCGGGTGCTGGTGCGCAGCGGCAAGATCGACTACCTGAACCTGCGCGGGGCCCGGCTCAAGGACGTCGTCTTCGAGGGCTGCGTCCTGGCCGAGCCGGACTTCGGCGGGGCCCGCCTGGAGCGGGTGGCGTTCGTGGGCTGCGCGCTCACCGGGGCGGACCTGAGCGCGGCCACCCTCACCGACGTCGACCTGCGGGGCGCCGCGCCGCTTGAGGTGGCCCGCGGAGTGGCGCGGCTCGCCGGGGCGGTGATCAGCCCGGGGCAGCTGCTCGACCTGGCGCCGGTGCTGGCGGCGGAGTTGGGGGTGCGGGTGGTGGGCGAGGGGGCGTAGGGGCGGGCGAGGGGGCATAGGGGGCCCGCCATCCTTTGGCGGCCCGGGGTCAGGGCAGGCGCGGGAAGCGGGACTGGAGGGTCCAGATCGCCGGGTTCTCCCCCAGCTCCTCGTGCAGGTCCGTCAGGTCGGCCAGCAGGTCGTGCAGGAAGTCGCGGGCCTCGCGGCGCAGTTCGGCGTGGGAGAAGGAGAGCGGGGCCTCGGCGGCGGGCAGCCACTCCCCCTCGATGTCGACCCACCCAAAGCGGCGCTCGAAGAGGAGCCGGTCGCTGGACTCCGTGAAGTCCAGCTCGGCGCGCTGCGGCCGGGAGGCGCGGGAGCCCGCCGGGTCCCGGTCGATCCGCTCGACGATGTCGCACAGCGCCCAGGCGAAGTCGAGCACCGGCACCCATCCCCAGGCTGTGGAGATCTCCCGGTCCTCCTTGGTGTCCGCGAGGTAGACGTCCCCGGCGAACAGGTCGTGCCGCAGCGCCCGCACGTCCGCGCGGCGGTAGTCGGTCTGCGGCGGGTCGGGGAAGCGGGTGGAGAGGGCGTAGCCGATGTCGAGCACGCAGGTGATGGTGTCATGGCGCGCGGCGGGGCCGCGGGGGCGGCATGGTGTCACGGCGCACGGCGGGGCCGCCGGGCCGGCATGGCGTCACGGCGCACGGCGAGGCCGCCGGGCCGGCATGGCGTCACGGCGCACGGCGAGGCCGCCGGGCCGGCATGGCGTCACGGCGCACGGCGAGGCCGCCGGGCCGGCTTGACCTCGAGCGCGGTCGAGGTCGTCGACTGGGCCGGGACGCACCGGTCACGCACCCACGGGGAGCCCTCATGCGCGCCGTCCACCTGCACGCCTTCGGCCCGGCCGAGAACCTCGTCCTGGAGGAGGCCCCGGACCCGAGCCCCGGCCCCAGCCAGGTCCGGATCGCCGTACGCGCCGCCGGCGTCCACTTCCTGGACACCCTCCTGCGCACCGGCGCCCGTGGCCCGCTGCCCGAGCCGGTCGCGCTGCCCACCGTCCCCGGCCGCGAGGTCGCCGGCGTCGTGGACTCCGTCGGCGAGGGGACCGGCCCGGAGTGGCTGGGCAAGCCCGTCGTCGCGCACCTCGGCTTCGCGCCCGGCGGCTACGCCGAACTGGCCGTCACCGACGCCGCCCGGCTGCACGAGATCCCCGCCGGCCTGGACTTCGCCGCCGCCGTCGCCATGATCGGCACCGGCCGCACCGCGCTGGGCATCGTGCGGTTCGCCGACCTCGGACCGGGCGCCGTGGCGGTCGTCCTCGCGGCCGCCGGCGGGCTCGGCACCCTGCTGACGCAGTACGCCCGCAACGCCGGCGCCACCGTCGTCGGCCTGGCCGGCGGCCCGGCGAAGACCGCCCGCGTCGCCGCCAACGGCGCCCACCACGCCGTCGACTACACCGCCCCCGACTGGCCGGCCGAGGTCCGCGCCCGCCTCGGCGCCGCCGCCGCCACCGTGGTGTTCGACGGCGTCGGCGGCGACGCGGCCCGCGCGGCCGTCGCCCTGCTCGGCCCCGGCGGCCGGCACCTGGTGTACGGCTCGGCCGGCGCACCGGAGCCGTACGCCGTGGAGGGCGTCTCCGAACGGGTACTCGGGCCCGCGATGACGACGCGAACCGGCGGTCCGAATGCCGCCCGCACCCTGGAACCGCGCGCCCTCGGCGAAGCCGCCGCGGGCCGCCTCACGCCCGCCCTGCACCGCTTCCCCCTCGCCGGGGCCGCCGCCGCGCACCACGCGCTGGAGACCCGCAGCACCATCGGAAAGGTGGTCCTCGAACCATGACCGGCAAGCACACCGGCAAGCACGCCGACCCGCACGGCACCCGGTACACCGGCCACGGCACCGGTCACCACACCGCCCGGCACGCCGCCGACCACCCGCACGGCGCCGACCACCCGCACGGCGCAACCGACAGCGTGGGGAACGAAGATGCGATACGTCCCGATCCATGGTCTTCTGGCCGAATGAGCGACACCCGGACAGGCGAGCCGGCCGCGACCCCCGAGCCCGACCCCCGCCGCTGGTGGGGCCTGGTGATCATCGCGCTGGCCCAGCTGATGGTCGTGCTCGACGCGACCATCGTGAACATCGCGCTGCCCTCCGCGCAGCGCGCCCTGGGCATGTCCGACGGCAACCGCCAATGGGTGATCACCGCCTACACCCTCGCCTTCGGCGGCCTGCTGCTGCTCGGCGGCCGGATCGCCGACCTGGTCGGCCGCAAACGCACCTTCGTCATCGGCCTGATCGGCTTCGCCGCCGCCTCCGCGCTGGGCGGCGCCGCCACCAACTCCGCGATGCTCTTCGGCGCCCGCGCCCTGCAGGGCGTCTTCGCCGCCGTCCTCGCGCCCTCCGCGCTGTCCCTGCTGACGACCACCTTCACCGACCCGAGGGAGCGCGGGAAGGCGTTCGGCATCTACGGCGCCCTGGCCGGCAGCGGCTCGGCCATCGGCTTCATCGTCGGCGGCGTCCTGACCGAGTACCTGAACTGGCGCTGGTGCCTGTACGTCAACGTGCCCATCGCCGTCATCGCCGTCGTCGGCGCGCTCAGCCTGCTGCACGACCGCCCCGGCCACGCCGGCGCCCGCCTCGACGTCCCCGGCGTCCTGCTCGGCTGCGGCGGCCTGGTCGCCCTCGTCTACGGCTTCAGCGAGGCCCAGCCGCGCGGCTGGAGCGACCCGCTGGTCCTCGGGCTCTTCGCGGCCGGCGTGGTCCTGCTCGCCACCTTCGTGTGGTGGCAGACCCGCGCCCCGATGCCCCTGCTGCCGCTGCACATCATCCGCGACCGCAACCGCGCCGGCTGCTTCCTGACGATGATGCTCGCCGTGATCGGCATGTTCGGGCTGTTCCTGTTCATGACCTACTACCTCCAGGTCATCCTCGGCTACTCGCCCGTCAAGACCGGCCTGGCCTTCCTGCCGCTGACCGCCGCCATCGTCATCGGCTCCACGCAGATCTCGGCCCGGCTGCTCAACCACGTCGGCCCGCGCATGCTGATGGTCCCCGGCATGCTCCTCGCCTCCGGCGGCATGGTCATCCTCACCCAGCTGACCGTGCACTCGGAGTACGCCTCCGAGATCCTGCCCGCGCTGATCCTGATGGGCCTCGGCATGGGCCTCACCTTCATGCCGGTCTTCTCCACCGCCACCGCAGGCGTCGCCCCGCAGGACTCCGGCGTCACCTCGGCGACGGTCAACACCTCCCAGCAGGTCGGCGGCTCCATCGGCACGGCGCTGCTCAACACCATCGCCACCACCAGCTCGGCCAACTACATCGCCGCCCACCTCACCAACCCCTCCCAGCGGGCCCGCGTGATCCCCGAGGGCGTCGTGCACGGCTACACGACGGCCATCTGGATCGCCGCCGGCGTCATGCTGCTGGCCGGCCTGGTGGCGGGGCTGCTGGTCAACGCGAAGGCCCCCAAGCACGGCGCCCACACCGGCAGCCCGGTCCCGGAGCCGGTGGGCTGACCCGGGGAGGGGGCGGGAGCTGAGGGGGGCGGGAGCCGGCGGGCCGAGCGGCCCTCCGCCGCCCCGGTGGGGCGGGGTCAGCCCCGCCCCGCCACCCGGTCCGCCACCCGCGCCAGCCGCGACGAGCGCACGCTGTGCGTGACCCGCTCCCGCCGGTCCGCCTCCCGGTACACCGCGTACATCCCCTGCACCCCCAGCCACCGCAGCGGCTCCGGCTCCCAGCGCCGCACCCGGTGGTTCACCCACGGCAGCCCGGTCAGCTCGGTCTCCCCACCCCGCCCCGCGTCCCGGCGCACCAGGTCGCCCAGCGTGCGGCCGGCCAGGTTGGCGGTGGCGACGCCGGAGCCGACGTAGCCGCCCGCCCAGCCCAGGCCCGTCGCGTGGTCCAGCGTGACGGTCGCGCACCAGTCGCGCGGCACGCCGAGCACCCCCGACCAGGCGTGGTCGATCCGCAGCCCGGCGAGGGCCGGGAAGAAGCGGACCAGGATCTCACGCAGCGCCTCGACGGTCGCCGCCTGGGTGGTGCCGTCGTTGTCGGTGCGCGAGCCGAAGCGGTACGGCACCCCGCGCCCGCCCAGCGCGATCCGGCCGTCGGCGGTGCGCTGCGCGTACATGTACGCGTGCGCCATGTCGCCCAGCGTCTCCCGGCCCGCCCAGCCGACCGCCTCCCACTGCGCGTCGGTCAGCGGCTCGGTGGCGATCATCGAGGAGTTCATCGGCAGCCAGGTGCGGCGCTGGCCCTTCAGGGCGGCGGTGAAGCCCTCCGTGCAGCGCAGCACGTAGGGCGCCCGCACGGTGCCGTACGGCGTCACCGCGGCCCGCGGCCGGATCTCGGTCACCGGCGTCGACTCGTGGAGGGTGACGCCCAGCCGCTCCACGGCCGCCGCGAGACCCTTCACCAGCTTCACCGGGTGCAGCCGGGCCCCGTGCGGCGTCCAGGACGAGCCGACCGCGCCGGCCACCCGGATCCGCTCGGCCGTCTCCCGCGCCCCGTACAGCTCCCGGTCGTCCTCCCCGAAGGCCGCCTCCGCCTCGTGGAACGCCCGCAGCCGCGCGGCCTGCGCCGGGGTGCACGCCACCTCCAGGACGCCGCCCTTGTGCAGGTCCGCGTCGATGCCCTCGGCCCCGGCGGCCCGGATCACCTCGTCCACCGTCTCGTTCATCGCCCGCTGGAGCCGCACCGCCGCCTCGCGCCCGTGCAGCGCGGCGTACCGGTCCCGCCCGGCGATGCCGTTGTACAGCCAGCCGCCGTTGCGGCCCGAGGCGCCGTACCCGCAGAACCGCTGCTCCAGGACGGTGACCCGCAGCGAGGGATCCGCCTTCTTCAGGTAGTAGGCGGCCCACAACCCGGTGTACCCGCCCCCGACGATCACCACGTCCGCCGAGGCGTCCCCGGCAAGCGGCTCCCGCACCCCCGGCAGACCGTCGTCGGCGTACCAGTAGGAGACGCCACCGTTCACGACACCGCTGGTAGAGCTGTCCATGCACGGGACGCTAACCCGCCCGCGCGGCCCCTGTCTCCTTCGGATTTCGTTGGATTCCGGCACCCTGCGCGGCTAGCGTCACCCCACATGATCGAGGTACCGGACGCCCTCGCCCGAGCCCAGGCCAAGTTCAACGGCGCGGCGGGCCGGGCCTTCGTCGCGGGGCTCCCCGCCCTGGCGGCCGACTTCCTGCACCGCTGGGACCTCCGCCCCGACGGCGCCCCCATGCACGGCGTCTCGGCCCTGGTCATCCCGGTCGTCCGCCGCACCGACGACACCCCGGCCGCCCTCAAACTCCAGCTCCTGGACGACGAGTCGATCGGCGAACCGATCGCCCTGCGCCTCTGGAACGGCGACGGCGCGGTCCGCCTCCTCGACCACGACCCGCCCACCGGCACCATGCTCCTGGAGCGCCTCGACGCGACCCGCATGCTCAGCCACGTCCCCGACACCCGCGAGGCCGTCCAGGTCATCGCCCGCCTCCTGGCCCACCTCACCACCACCCCCGCCCCACCCGGCATGCACCGCCTCGGCGACATCGCGGCGGCCATGCTCGACCGGACCCCCCGGGCCCTGACCCGCGTCCCCGACCCCGAGGCCCGCCGCCTACTGGCCTCCTGCGCCGCCGCCGTACGCGAGGTCGTCGCCGCCCCCGGCGACCGCCTCCTCCACTGGGACCTGCACTACGAGAACGTCCTGTCCGCCGCCCGCGCCCCCTGGCTGGCCATCGACCCCAAGCCCCTCGCCGGCGACCCGTCCTTCGACCTGCTCCCCGCCCTGGACAACCGCTACGACCCGGCGGAGACCCGCTGGCGCTTCGACGCGATGACCGACATCCTCGCCCTCGACCGCGCCAGGGCCCGCGCCTGGACGCTCGGCCGCGTCCTCCAGAACTCCCTCTGGACCATCGAGGACGGCGACCCCCTGGAAGCCCCCCAACTCGAGATCGCCCGACTCCTCCTGCCCTGACCTGGACCGGGTTAGCCTGCCGCCCATGGAGGACTTGGGCGGGGTGGAAGTCGTCGCGTTCCCGGACGCGGCGGCCTTCGAGGACTGGCTGGCCGAGCACCACACCCGCCGCGAGGGCGTGTGGATCAAGCTCGCGAAGAAGGCGTCGGGCATCGCGTCGGTCACCGCCGACGAACTGGTCGACGTCGGCCTGTGCTGGGGCTGGATCTCCGGGCAGCGCCGGGGCCTGGACGACCGCCACTACCTCCAGCGATACGGCCCCCGCCGCCCACGGAGCCTGTGGTCGCAGGTGAACGTCGAAAAGATCGCCGCGTTGTCGGCCGCGGGCCGCATGCGCGAACCCGGCCTCGCCGAGATCCGCCGCGCCCAGGCGGACGGCCGCTGGGACCGCGCCTACGCCTCCCAGGCGGCGGCCACCGTCCCCGACGACCTCGCGGCGGCCCTCGCCGCGGACCCGGCGGCCCGCACGGCCTTCGACACCCTCGACCGCACCGCCCGCTACCTCGTCCTGCTCCCCCTCCTCCAGGCCCCGACCCCGGAGACCCGACGCCTGCGCCTGGAACGGGCGCTGCGCGACCTGAAGCACGCGTAAGGCCCAGCTCGGAACCACTCCGACCTGGGCCTTCCCGGGAGCCCCCTGTCGGATTCGAACCGACGACCTTCGCTTTACAAGAGCGGCGCTCTGACCAGCTGAGCTAAGGAGGCGACGCGCATGTCAAGGCCATGCGCGAAATCGGCTCCACTGTACACAGGGCTCCGCCCCCGGGCCACGAGCTTCCCTCACCGGACATTCGCCTCGTTCCCGAAGGAACGAGGCACCACCAGTGAGCCGGAAGCGCGGCCCGCCCATCCCGCCTGGCAACTCCCACACGCTCAGGCGGTGTCCTCGGTACCGTGCTGGTGACGAACTCTGTACGGACAGACCGGCGCACTCCGCGCGGAGGTCCGACGGTTGGGGAGGTGTCCTGATGCTGGAGGAGGCCGAGGAGATCGGCCGACGCGTCCGCAGGGCGAGGCTTCGCCTCGGGATGCCACAGGCGGACCTCGCGACGGCGCTGGGCAAGTCGCAGGGCTGGGTGTCCAAGATGGAGCGGGGCCTGATCGAGCTGGACCGGGTCGGGTTGCTCAACCAGGTCGCCTCCGAGCTCCACGTCCACCCGAACGACCTGATCGGGCGCCCGTACAACAGCTCCCCCGACGAGAACCAGTGGCAGGTCGCGGCCTCGTCGATCCTGCGCGAGCTGCGCCGCTACGACCTCACCCCGGTGTTCGACGGGACGCCGCGGCCGGCCTCTCAGCTGTGGCGAGAGGTGACCCGGCTCCACCGGCTCCGGGACACCGCTGCCAACGTGGCGATCCTGCGCGTCCTGCCGGACGTGTTCCGCGAGGCGCGGGCCTTGGCGGAGGTGTCCGAGGGGCATGAGCGGGAGGAGGCGTACGCGATCTACGCGGTGTGCTGCAAGTTCGCTCACACCGCCGCACACTCGCTTGGCCACCCTGAGTTGGTCGCGATGGCCTGTGAGCGGGCGGCGTGGTCGGCCCGTCTGTCCGGGGACCCGGTGCTGCCGGCGGTCGCGGACTGGATGCGGGTGTGGGACATGTGGGCGACGGCGGACTGGGCAGACGCACTGACGCTCTCGGACAAGGCGATCGGATCGGTGCAGCAGGCGTACGAGGACGGTGACCCGCTGGCTGTACGGGCCTGGGGCACGCTCCAGCTACGGGCAGCGGTCTCGGCCGCCCGCGCGAGCCGTGCGTCCGAGGCGGAGGACCGGATCGGGTACGCGAAGGATGCCGCCGAGCGGATGGACGCCTACGTCGGGGCTCCGGTGTACGACAGGCACTCACTGACGTTCTCCGCCGGGAACGTGCAGATCCACGCCATCAGCGTCGCTCTGGAGATGGGCCGGCAGGGCAGGGCTCTGGAGATGAACCGCCGCACGAGCCCGGAGCTCGTCGGCGTCCTGCCCAACTCCCGTCAGGGGCATCACCACATGGACATCGCACGGGCGTGGCTGTGGGACGGCAACCGAGACCAGGCTCTCGTCGAGTTGGAGACCGCCGAACGGATCGCACCCCAGCTCGTAAGGAATCACCCCATCGCCCGCTCCACGCTCCGCAGCATCGTCTACGCCGAACGGGCAGCCACACGTGAGAAGTTGCGGCGCATGTCCGACCGCTTCCACCTGGACGGATAGGGGTCGTATTCCTCCGGCTCATATTCAGGGGCACGGCCGTCCCTAACTTCGGAGCATGACCGGACGACACCTTCCCCATCTCCCCGACCAAGGGGCCGAGTTAAGGTCAGCGGCTCCCTTCTTCCCCCAGCTCGGGGACCTCGCCTCCGACACCGCTCGCAGCGGCCGGGTCGGCGTCGTGGTCACCCTCCCTGGCGAGGACTCCGCCACCACTTATCACCTGCGACCCCCCGGCGGCGGTCCCACCTGGTCCGCGCCGGCGGACGGCACGACGCTGCGCCCGGTGCCGGCGCAGGTCACCCACGTCACGCTGCTGCCCGGCCGGGACGCGGTCTACGACCCGCGCGCCCGCCAGGGCTCGGTGCCCGTGGAGTTCCGCCTGGAGGACGGATCCACCCGCGAGGGGGCCCTTGTCCTCACCGGGGTCGAGCTCGAGAGGCTGTACGCGCAGACCTGCCGCCTTCTCGACAAGCACGAGAACGCCCTCGGCGGGAGTTCCTCACCTTCGCCGGTCGGATCGGTCCCGCCTGGGCGTTGCGTACCACCACGGGGCAGCTCCTCGACGCCGCTGGCCACCGAGTGGCCGTGATTGCGCCGGCCGCCGTGCCGCCATCCCCCGCCACCAGGCACCGAACAACCCTCCCGACCACTACCGCCCGAGGGCCGGACAGGCTCCTGGCGCAGCCGCTCCTCCTGCGCGCCCCGCGCGGTCTCGCCTACGCCGGCGAGCGCGACGAGGACCGCTCGGTCGAGGGCGTACTCCGGAGCCGGACCGACACCGGGGCCGTATCCCAACGGACAGCGATGGAGCAGCTGCTGTGCCTGGTCTGCTCGGCGCCGACCGGACGGTCCAAGGCGGGCGTCCTGTGGCGACTGCCGTTCCCGACGAGCGGTCACCGGTGGGACAGCCGGCCCAAGGGCGCCATGACCACCGAGCCGCCTGTCTGCCTCCGGCACTCCGCGCCGCCCCGGTCGGACGTCGGATACCGGGCCTTCTTCGCCGCCGAGGCCGAGATCGTCGGAGTCCACGGAACGCTCCACCGTCCACCGAGACTCCTGGCCTCCCCGGTCGAATGGACGCTGCGCTTCAGCGACCCGCGGATGCCGTGGATGGTCGGCACCCACTTCGTGCGGCAGTTGCGGCAGCTCACCCCAGTCGTCGAGCAGGGAGAGGAACTGTGATCGGCCTCGGGCCGCTCGGCCCCGACGGAGTGCGCAGGGTCAGGGGATGGGCCACACGGGCCGCCGCCACCGCCCGCGCCACCCACCTGACCGCCGCCTACCGGGCCGATGGCACGGAAGTCGTCCGCAATCCGCACCTGACCGCCGAGTGGGCCCGCCACGCCGTCCGCTCCCCGGCCCTTCTCAGCGCCGTACGCCGGGTCCTCGGGCCGGCCATCGCCGTGGAGAACACGTTCCTGGTGATCAAGTGGCCCGGCCGGTCCTTCGAGGTCCCGTGGCACCAGGACGGCATCAACGACCGGATCGTTCTCGATCCGCGTCGCTCGGTCGCCGCCTGGCTGGCTCTGACCGACGCCGATGAGACCACCGGCTGTCTCCGCGTCTTCCCCGGTTCCCAGCGGCGCGGCTACCTGGCTTACGACGCCGAGCCGGACGCGGGAGCCATGCGCGGCCGGGCTCTCGGCATCGTCGGCGTCGACCCGTCCGGGGCACGTCCGCTGCCTTCACAGGCCGGGGACGGCTGCCTCATGGACGTCCGCCTCGTCCACAGCTCGGCCTCCAACACCGGGGCCGACGTCCGCATCGGCCTCAACATCCGCTTCGTTGCGCCTGGCGGCTGCACTGTCCGCGACGGCTCAGACCCCAGCCTGTACCCGGTCTCCGGGACCGGCTGGCAGCTCCACCCATCCACGAGATCCATCAACGAGAGGAGTGCACCACCGTGACCATCCTCAAGGAGTTCCTCGCCCAGGACGCACCCGCGCGGGTCCGCGTTCTGAACGGCGAGGACACCGACGCCGCCCGCCGCGGCGACAAGAAGCCGGCCCTCCGCAGCGAGTGCACCTACTACTGCCCGGACGAGTCGACCGCCCGCCGCTGCATCGAGGCCCTGGAGGAGTCGGACAGGCGGCTGCGCGAGCGCCCGGACGAGCTGATGCTCTGGGACTGGCAGGCCACGTACTTCGAGGCCGAGCAGGACAACGCCAACGGCGGCGGCACGGTCATCCTCGGTGTCGCCTGGTACGACGAGGAGTTCTTCACCGACCGGCGGGACGCCTGGTTCGGCGTGATGCACCAGCGCATCTACAAGGACCTCGGCATCCCACTGGAGAACATCGAGGTCTCCCACTGGCGGCTGATCGCCTGACGAACGGCCGGCGAATGAGCGGGCCCGGGGCAGCTAGCGGCTCCGGGCCCGTTCGCTCGCGCCCGCCCCGACGGGTTCTTGGACGAGTCCGGAACCGACGGGAGACCAGCGGGCAGCGAGGACCGCGCCGAGCAGTGCGACGCCGACCAAGCCGAGGCCGGCTACGGCGAAGGCGAGGCCCGGACGGTTGGCGGCGAGCGCGGGTACGAACAGCATCGAGACCGTCCCGGCGGTACGGATGACCGTGAGGTCCACAGACATCAGACGCAGCCGATGGGCTGGAGGAAAGCCCGACAGGTGAGTGATGAGAGTGACTTGCACGAACGGATTGACCGACCCCAGCAGAAGGGACAACGCCAGCAGCGCCGGGACCGATCCGGCGAGCGCGATCGCGGCGAGGGCCGCTCCGGAGACCGCCCAGGCCAGGCAGTAGAAGGCCGGCAGGTTGGACGGCAGCCGGAGGTTCCCGGCGAGACCGTTCGCCGCGAGGGCTCCAGCGCCCGTGGCGGCGAGCGCGGCTCCGTACGTCCCGGCTCCGGCGCCCAGTTGGAGGGTGATGAAGGCCGGCAGCGCGAGGGCGACGGTTTGGGCAGCGATGCCGACGCCGTGGATGCCGACGGCGACGGCTGTGTCCGGCCGCGAGCGCAGCAGCATCCGGGCTTGTGCCGGGGCCGTTTCCTTCTCCGGAGCGTAGTCCTGCCGCACTGTCGGGCCGCTACGGGACAGGAGAGCGAGGGCGGCGGCGGAGACGAGGAAGGTGGCTCCGTCCAGCCAGAACAGGGTGGTCATCGGCATGACCGCGAGCAGCAGCCCGGCCGCGCCGGGCCCGGCGATCCGCGCGATCCGGCCCGACAGGTCCATCAGTCCGCTGACCGCCTGGACGTCCCGCTGCTCGACCAGCTCGGGCGTCAGCGATCCGAGGTTCGGATCGAACACGGCTCCCGCGAACCCGGCCACGAGCACCAGCGCGAGCGCCCCGACCAACCCGAGATGCACCCACGCCAACGGCAGAACGGCCACGAGCCCGGCCCGCACGACGTCGATCGCGGCCAGCGCCCTGAGCGAGCCGAACCGGCCCACGAGGCGGCGCCCAACCGTGCCGAGCACGATGTACGGGGCGGACTCGGCGATCGCCACGAGGCCCATCGCGAACGCCCCGGACTCCTCGAAGGCGATCCACATGACCGCCATCGCGTACAGCCGGTCCCCGAAGACCGACAGAGCCTGCCCCGCCCACAGCGTGAGCACGGACCGGCTCCGCAGCAGCCGCACGTAACCCAAGATCACCACCGGTCCAGGAACGAACAGAACCCGGCCACACAACGGAGCACCGGGAAGGCACGTCACCCTAGAGCACCACGACAGGAGAGTCAGTCGATGTCCGAAGAAATCAGGATTCCCAGTGAGGCCACGGCCTTCGTCGAATCCCACTGCGGACGACCGGTGGTCTGGGAGATCGTGAGCAGCCGCCGAGGGTCCACCGTCTGGAGGGGCACCGGCCCAGCCGCCTCAGTCGCGCTCAAGGCGGGCCGGGACGAAGGAGCCCTGATCACCTCCCGAGAGATCACGGTCGCCGAACACATGCCGGGCCACAGCCCGCTCATCGCCTCCGGGAGCACCAGAACCACCTCCTGGCTGATCAACCCATGGCACGACGGCCCGTCCACCTGGGATGTCTTCCACACCGTCCGCACCACCCACCAAGGAACGGAGGAGGCCCGGAACGCAGCCGTCGACCTGTGCCACGCCGTCGCCGACCTCCACCGACAGGGCTGGGTCCACGGCGACCTTCAACCGGATCACGCGATCCACACAGAGACCGGCGTCCAGCTCATCGACTGCACCTGGGCCGCCTCTCCCTGCCTCACCCCCTCAAGGACCTTCCAAGGCGGCCTCCCCCACCTCCTGGCCCCCGGACTGGCCGCCGAGATCGAAGCCGGCCACCGCCCGGTCAAGGTCACGCCGGCTGCGGAGACCTACACCCTTGCCGCGGCCCTCTGGCGTGCCGCCACCGGCAGGTGGCCCTTCGACTACAGCGCCGCGGCAAACGACGAGGGCCCCATCACAGGCCCCAGGGCCCGCCAGCTGATCGCCGCTGGGCAGCTGCCACCGACACTCGCCCCGCAGTGGCCCGCCTTGCTCTCCATCCTGCGTACCGCCATGGCCGCGCCTCCCGAGACGTGCCCGTCCGCCCACGACCTTGCATTACGCATTGCCGATGAACCGCACTAGCACCCTCGAAGATCATCGCGAAGTTCGCACCGGCCCAGGTACTGACATCCAGGTGAACGCCAGGTACCGTCCTGACCCAGTTCACCCGTGTGGACTACACCACCACCTTCCTACAACGGATCGTCCGGCACGTTCCTGCCGGTAGAAGGGGGCCTTCACCATGGCCACTGTCTCGTTCGACAAGGCGACCCGGGTCTACCCCGGCTCGACCAAGCCCGCCGTCGACGCCCTCGACATCCAGATCGAGGACGGCGAGTTCCTCGTCCTGGTCGGGCCGTCCGGCTGCGGCAAGTCGACCTCGCTGCGCATGCTCGCCGGTCTGGAGGACGTCAACGGCGGCGCCATCCGCATCGGCGACCGCGACGTCACGCACCTGCCGCCGAAGGACCGGGACATCGCCATGGTGTTCCAGAACTACGCGCTCTACCCGCACATGACCGTCGCCGACAACATGGGCTTCGCCCTGAAGATCGCCGGCGTCAACAAGGCGGAGATCCGGCAGAAGGTCGAGGAGGCCGCGAAGATCCTCGACCTCACCGAGTACCTGGACCGCAAGCCGAAGGCCCTCTCCGGCGGTCAGCGCCAGCGCGTCGCGATGGGCCGCGCGATCGTCCGTGAGCCGCAGGTCTTCCTCATGGACGAGCCGCTCTCCAACCTGGACGCCAAGCTCCGCGTGTCGACGCGTACGCAGATCGCGTCCCTCCAGCGCCGCCTGGGCATCACCACCGTCTACGTCACCCACGACCAGGTCGAGGCCATGACGATGGGCGACCGGGTGGCCGTGCTGAAGGACGGCCTGCTCCAGCAGGTCGACTCCCCGCGCAACATGTACGACCGCCCCGCCAACCTCTTCGTCGCCGGCTTCATCGGCTCCCCCGCCATGAACCTGGTCGAGGTGCCCATCACCGACGGCGGCGTGAAGTTCGGCAACAGCGTGGTGCCGGTCAACCGCGACGCGCTCAAGGCCGCCGCCGACAGGGGCGACCGCACGGTCACCGTCGGCGTCCGCCCCGAGCACTTCGACGTGGTCGAGCTGGGCGGCGGCTCGGCCGCCACCACCCTGACCAAGGACGCCGCCGACGCCCCGGCCGGCCTCGCCGTCTCGGTGAACGTCGTCGAGGAGCTGGGCGCCGACGGCTACGTCTACGGCACCGCCGAGGTCGGCGGCGAGCAGAAGGACCTGGTCGTCCGCGTCAACGGCCGCCAGGTGCCGGAGAAGGGCGCCACGCTGCACGTCGTGCCGCGCCCGGGCGAGACCCACGTCTTCTCCACGTCGACGGGCGAGCGCCTCACCGACTGAGCCGACGGCCCCGTTCGGCCCCGTTTCCAGAGACGTCCGGTGTGCCGGTGATACCCCGGCACACCGGACGTTTCGAGCAGTGTGCGTCAACCCTCTACCCCATCGGGGACCCCTTCCCATCCCCCGAACCGGTGACTAAATGTCGCCAAATCATCACCGGACGCTACCCTCTCTCGCGTGAAGCACTCCGTGAAGCACTCCACCACGCGACAGACGCGACGCGACCGGGGCCCCGCCCGCCGGATCGGCCGCTCTCTCGCCTTCGTCCTGCCCGTCGTCCTGGTGCTCTCCGGGACCCTCGCGGTGACCCGTGTCGACTGGTCCGGTGACCCCTCGGGCTCGGTGCTGGCCGCGTCGGAGGCGTCCTCCGCCAGGACCGCCGCCCACACCGCCCCCCGCGCCGCCCACGAGGTGCTGCGCGACCGGCTGCTGACCGAGCTCCAGGAGAAGGACCCGGGCGTCGCCCTGACCCACCTCCAGGAGGCGGTCGACGGCCGCCCGTCGCTGGCCCGGCACTGCGCGTCCATCGCCCGCGCCCTCGGCCGCGCCGCGGTGAAGGCGTACGGCCCGACGCGCGCCCAGTCCTACTCCCGCCCGGTCTGCGACACCGCCTTCGCATCCGGGGTCCTCGCCGCGCACAGCTGAGCACCCCACGGGGGGCCGCGGGGCGCCGCGTACAGTTCGGGCATGACCGATCCGAACGCCGCGTCCCGCCGTCCCGTGCAAGCCGTCGTCCTGGCCGGCGGACAGGGTTCCCGGCTGCGTCCCTACACCGACGACCGGCCCAAGCCGATGGTCGAGATCCCGGGCACCGGGACCCCGATCATCGGCCACCAGCTCTCCTGGCTCGCCGAGGAGGGCGTGACGGACGTCGTCGTCTCCTGCGGCCACCTCGCCGAGGTGCTCCAGAAGTGGCTGGAGAACGCGGATCTGCCGCTCTCCGTCACCACCGTCGTGGAGCCCGAGCCCCTCGGCCGCGGCGGCGGCCTCAAGTACGCCGCCGCCCACCTGCCCCACCCCGACCGGCCCTGGTACGCCACCAACGGCGACATCTGGACCCGTTTCTCGCTGCGCGACATGGCCGACTTCCACGCCGAGCGGGACGCCGTCGCGACCCTCGCGATGGCCCGGCCCCGGCTGCCCTGGGGCGCGGTGCGCACGGACGGCTTCGGGCTCATCACCGACTTCATCGAGGCCCCGCCGTCGACCTTCGAGATCAACGCGGGCGTCTACGTCTTCTCGTCCGGCTTCGCCGCGATGCTCCCCGAGCGCGGCGACCACGAGCGGACGACGTTCCCGCGGCTGGCCCGCGAGCGCCGGCTGTCCGGCTTCCCCATCCCGCAGGGCTCCTACTGGCGGGCCATCGACACCGCCAAGGACCTGACGGAGGCCGCCAAGGAGCTGGCCGCGCAGACCCGCTGAGGGGCACACGAGAAGGGGCCCGCACGAGGAGATCGTGCGGGCCCCTTCTGGTAACCACCTGCCGGTACTACCCCAGCAGGCCGCCCACCAGGCGGCTGCCGCCCGGCTGGCCCGTGGAGGACGAACCGCCGCCGTCCCCGTCGCCGCCGCCGGGGGCCGCCGCGCCACCGCCGCCGGTGGAGCCGCCGGCGCCGCCGGACGTGCCGCCCGAGGAGGGCCCGGCGCCGGTGCTGGGCGCCTGGCCGGACGGGGAGGAGGAGCGGCGGGAGGGGGACGTCTGCCCCGGGGCCCCGCCCTGGGACCTGCTCGGCGCCGCGCCCGGCGCGGTACCGCTCTCGCGGGCCGCCTCGGGGGTCGCGGAGGCGTCCCGGGAGGGCTTCTTGTCCTTGTCGCGGCCCTTGGTGCCCTCGGTGGGCGCGGAGGACGCCTCCCCCGAGGACTCGCGCTCCTTGTGCGTACGGGACTCCCCGGGCAGCGGCGTGCCGGGCAGCTCGTTGCGCGGCGCCTCGCCGGGCCCCGGCACGACCACCCGGTCCGCGTCGCGCACCGCGCCGCCGAGCAGCGAGCCGGCCAGCAGGGTGACGCCGGTGACCAGGAAGGTGACGACGATCCCGCGGCGCAGCACGTAGCGGCGCAGCTCCCAGATGTCGGCGCGCGGGCCGAGCCGCCGCCAGGCGCTGCCGGCGAGCCGGCCGTCGACGGAGTAGACCGGGGCGCCCGCGATGATCAGCGGGGACCAGGCGGCGAGGTAGATGATGTCGGGCGCGTCGTAGACCGGGACGCTCTTCCAGCTGACGGTGACGAGCAGCGCCGCCGAGAGGCCGGCCCCGATGACGGCGGCGACCCGCTGCCAGCAGCCCAGGACGGTCAGCACGCCGACGATGACCTGGAGGAAGGCGATGACCAGGCCGGAGCCCACCGGGTGGGAGAGGGCGAACTGGCGCAGCGGCTCGGCCACGTCCCAGGGGTGCAGGGTGTCGAGCCACTTCACCATGGAGCCGCGCTTGCCGCCGTCGAAGTAGACGGGGTCGCAGAGCTTGCCCATGCCGGCGTAGATGGAGATGAAGCCGAGGAAGACGCGCAGCGGGAGCAGCACGACGCCCAGGTTCATCCGGCGGCCGGGGTAGTAGGCGTGCCGCGCGGGGTCGTCGCCGCCGTGCCGCCGGGAGCGGTGCCCGGCGCCGTCCGGGTCGTCGTCGCGGCCGTAGCCGTCGTAGGCGCCGGGGTCGGTGCCGAGGGCGCCATAGCCGTCGTCGCCGTATCCGGAACCCTCATAGCCCGGTTCGCCGTAACCCGGTTCGTCGTAGGCGCTGCCGACCGTGCGCATGGCGGGCAGCAGGCGGGTGCCCTCCGCCGGGACGGGGCCGCGCTGGGCGCCGACGAGCGGGGTCTCCACCGTCTCGTCGACGCGCGGGATGACCTGGGTGGCCCCGGCGTCGGCGGGGGCGGGGGCCTCGGCCGTACGCCCCGCGCCGGCGCGGACCGCCTGGAGGAGGCGGTGGGCGCCGGTGTCGTCCGGCTCGGAGCGGCCGCTCCAGACGACGGGCCGGCGGCGGGCGGGCGCGGGGGCGCCCGCGGCGGCGGGCATGCGGGAGGTGTCCTGGGTGGCGCTCAGGTGGCGGGCGATCCGCGGGGACCGGGCGGGGCGGGTCGAGGCGCCCAACTGCACGCGGAAACTCGCGTGGTTGACGATGACCTGCGCCGGATCGCTCGGCACCTTCACCATGCTCAGCGCGGGAGCGTCGTCGATTCCCGACGAGCGGTCCCCCGTGGGAGTGCGGGGTGTTCTGGTGTCCACACTCATCTAACCGAGTGATGTGTGGTTTGGACACTGCCTTGACCGCGCGGATGTGTCCGGACCCCGTCAAGGCGGCCCGGACAGCCACGGCCTCTGGCGTCAGGCCCGGCGGCGCGCCGCCTCGTAGAGCACGATGCCCGCCGCGACACCGGCGTTGAGCGACTCCGCGCCGCCCGGCATCGGGATCCGCACCCGGAAGTCGCAGGTCTCGCCGACCAGCCGCGACAGCCCCTTGCCCTCGCTGCCGACGACGACGACGACCGGCCCGCCCAGCGCCTCGAGATCACCCAGCTCGACCTCGCCGTCGGCGGCGAGCCCGACGACCGTGATCCCGGCCTTCTGGTACGCCTCCAGGGCGCGGGTGAGGTTGGTGGCGCGGGCCACCGGGGTGCGGGCGGCGGTGCCGGCGGACGACTTCCAGGCGCCCGCCGTCATGCCGGCCGCACGCCGTTCGGGCACGAGCACGCCGTGGCCGCCGAAGGCGGAGACGGAGCGGACGACGGCGCCGAGGTTGCGCGGGTCGGTGACGCCGTCCAGGGCGACGATCAGCGGGTCCGCGCCCTCGTCGGCGGCGGCGTCGGCGAGGTCCTCCGGGTGCGCGTACTCGTACGGCGGGACCTGGAGGACCAGGCCCTGGTGGTTGAGCCCGTTGGTCATCCGGTCCAGCTCGGGGCGGGGCGCCTCCATGAGGTTGATGCCGCCGCGCTCGGCGGCGAGCTGGAGGGCCTCACGCACCCGCTCGTCGCTGTCGATGAACTGCTGCACGTAGAGCGTCGAGGCGGGCACGCCGTCGCGCAGCGCCTCGAACACCGGGTTGCGCCCGACGACCAGCTCGGACGTCGACCGGCCGCCGCCGCGCCGCTGCTGCGGGCGGCCGGTGGCGCGGCGCGCCTTCGCCTGGGCGGCGCGCTGCTTGGCGTGCCCCTTGCGCATCTCGGCGGGGGGCGTCGGCCCCTTGCCCTCCAGGCCCCGGCGCCGCTTGCCGCCGCTGCCGACCTGCGCACCCTTCTTGCCGGACATGCGGCGGTTGTTGGCCATGAGTCACTCGTCTCTGTTCTCGTACGTCTGTGTCTGCTGAAGCTGGTGGTGCTCAGCGGCCGGGGCCGCCGAGACTCCAGCGGGGTCCCTGCGGGCCGTCCTCGATGGCCAGCCCGGACTCTCCGAGCCGGTCCCGGATGGCGTCCGCCGTGGGCCAGTCCTTGCGCGCCCGCGCCGCCTCCCGCTGGTCGAGGACCAGGCGTACGAGGCTGTCGACCACGCCGTGCAGGTCCTCACCGGCATCGGCCTCGCCGGCCCACCGGGCGTCCAGCGGGTCGAGTCCGAGGACACCCAGCATGGCGCGGACCTCGGCGAGGCGCGCGACGGCGGCCTCCTTGTCGTCGGCGGCCAGTGCGCTGTTGCCCTGCCGGACGGTGGTGTGCACGACGGCGAGGGCCTGCGGGACGCCCAGGTCGTCGTCCATCGCCTCGGCGAAGGCGGGCGGCACCTCGGCGGCCGGCTCGACCTGGCCGGCCAGGTCGGTGACGCGCTGCACGAAGCCCTCGATCCGGCCGAAGGCCGACTCGGCCTCGCGCAGCGCCTCCTCGCTGTACTCCACGGTGGAGCGGTAGTGCGGGGTGCCGAGGTAGTAGCGGAGCACGATCGGGCGCCACCGCTTGACCATCTCGGAGACCAGCACCGAGTTGCCGAGCGACTTGGACATCTTCTCGCCGCTCATGGTGACCCAGGCGTTGTGCACCCAGTACCGGGCGAAGGCGTCGCCGAAGCCGTGGGCCTGGGCGATCTCGTTCTCGTGGTGCGGGAAGATCAGGTCGATCCCGCCGCCGTGGACGTCGAACTCCTCGCCGAGGTACTTGTGCGCCATGGCGGAGCACTCCAGGTGCCAGCCGGGCCGCCCGCGCCCCCACGGCGTCTCCCAGCTGGGCTCCCCCGGCTTGACCGCCTTCCACATGGCGAAGTCCCGGGGGTCCCGCTTGCCGGTCTCGCCCTCGCCGGAGGGCTGGCGCAGGTCGTCGAGGTCCTGGTTGGACAGCGAGAGATACCCCGGCAGGGAGCGCACGTCGAAGTAGACGTTGCCCTCCGCCTCGTAGGCGTGGCCGCGCTCGATGAGGCCGCGCATCATCTCGACCATCTCGGTGATGTGGCCGGTGGCACGGGGCTCGTAGGTGGGGGGCAGGCAGCCGAGGGCGGTGTAGGCGTCGTTGAACGCCCGCTCGTTCTCGTAGCCGATGGACCACCAGGGGCGGCGCTGCTCGGCGGCCTTCTTGATGATCTTGTCGTCGATGTCGGTGACGTTGCGGATGAACGTGACGTCGTAGCCGCGGTAGGTGAACCAGCGGCGCATGATGTCGAAGTTCAGCCCCGACCGGATGTGCCCGATGTGCGGGGCGGCCTGCACGGTGGCGCCACAGAGGTAGATCGAGACACAGCCCGGCGTGAGCGGGGCGAAGTCACGGATCTGCCGGGCGCTGGTGTCGTACAGGCGAATAGTCACGGGTCCAGGGTAGTGGGCGGACGGCAATGCCAAGGCCCGCGCAGTGATGCTCTTCTCCAGCTTCTCTGTCCGACAGTGAACGGGTGGTGGGTGGGCACAGGCCGGGGTCCAGGGGCGGAGCCCCTGGCGGGGTCCGGGGCAGCGCCCCGGCAACGGCGCCGCCCCCCCCCCCCCCCCCCCGGCCCCCCCCCCCCCCCCCCCCCCCCGGGGCCCCCCCCCCCGGGGGGGGGGGGGGGGGGGGGGGGGGGGGGGCCCCCCGCACGGGGCTCCGCCCCTGGACCCCGGCCTATGCCCACCCGCCGCCCGTTTACGGTCGGACAGAGACGCCGGGGGGGGTGGGTCCCTCCTGGTCGGGCAGAGAAGTGTCCATCCGCCGACTCCCCCGCCGTGCACCGGAGTTCAC